>DASZWI010000163.1:0-8087 GCA_035546715.1 Gaiellaceae bacterium
GTAGCGCACGCCCGTGCCGATCGCGCCCGCGGCGATCAGCGCGATCGCGACGCCGCCCAGCACGAGGATCGGGAGGGGCGTCCCGGAGTCCGAGCCGTCAGTGGGGCTTCCGGCCTGCGGCGTCCCGCCCGCGCCGCCCCGAGGCGGCTTCGAGATCGTGACGCTTCCGTCGGTCGAGGTCGTATCGCCGCCCTCCGGCCCGTTCTTCGAGTTGTAGTGCTTGCCGACGTCGAGCGGAACCGACGTGTCGCCCTTCTTCCGCTCGAGCGCCGCCTGGAGCGCCAGCTCGATGTCGTCGCTGAGGCTCGAGTAGGTGCTGATGTCGGCCTTGCCGTGGACGTACTTCAGCGCCGCCTTGTAGCAGGCGATCGGGTACGTCGTCTTGATCTTCCCGGTGCCTTCCCACTGGTTGATGATCTTGTTGCGGCAGGCGGTCGTGGAAGGCTTCTTCGCTGCGTCCGCGCCGGCCGGCACGGCGAGTGCGAGCACGGCCAGACAGAAGAGAAGAGAACGCCTCACGCGCGCCATCTTCCCCGTGATCCGTCAAGTTCCACTTCCCCCACGGTAAGGGTTCCGTAAAGCCTCTGCGTCAGTGAACCGGCAGGAAGCACGCGTCGTGGCACGAGGGCGCGACCTCCACCCGGGCCTGCACGCGACCTCCGACGTCCAGCATCGTCAGCACCCCGTCGTCGAGCGACGGGGTCAGGACCCGCCCGGGCCCGGCCTGGACGTTGTACGAGCCGGCCGCCACCGCAGCGATCCCGATCGGGCGGCCGGCCAGGTCGTGGACCCGGCACGTACGCGAGTCGCCGCTCGTCACGAACGCGCGGCCCGCGGCGAACGCGACGTGCTGCGGCGGCAGGTCGGCGGCCAGCCGCGTCCGGAGCGCTCCGCCGGCGGCGTAGATCGCCGTCTCGCGCTCGGCGCCGGACGTCACCCACACCTCGGCGCCGCCGGGCGCGAAGACGACGTCGTGAGCGGGGAACGGCGGCCGCACGTGGTGGCGCAGCCGCAGCCGGCCGCTGTCGACGTCCACCAGCGCGACCCGCCGCGACGCCGACCCGAGCCCGACCCAGAGCAGTCTTCCCGACGGATCGAGCGTGACGTGCCGGGCCCACTCGTCGAGCCGGAGCCGATCGGTCACGACGCCTCGCGCGAGATCGACCGCCGCGACGGCGCTCGGGTCGGAGTCGGTGACGAAAGCCCGCCGGCCGTCCGGCGAGCCGGCGATGTAGCGCGGCTCGCCGAAGCCGCGCACGACCCGACGCACCTCGAGCGTGCGCGCGTCGACGATCGACACCGCCCCCACCGCGGTGTGGCAGATCACGACGTGGGCGCCGACGAGCTCGATCGAGCGCGGGTCGGGCAGCGTCGAGACGTGACCCACGACCCGTGCCGCGGCGAGGTCGACGATCGCCAGCCGCGCCTGCGAGTCGCAGGTGACGAGCGCGCGCGGACGCACGGGCGCCGCCGCGGCCGGCACGGAGCGGAGTCCGAACGGCGCCGCCGCGGCGAGCAGGAGGAAGCGCCGGCGGTCCACGCCTCTCGTACGGCCCGCGCCGGCCGGGAGGTCCGTCAGGCGTCGCCGGGACGCGTGGGCAGCTCGCCCTCGTCGCCGCCGAGCGACTTCGGGTCGACCCGCCAGCGCTCGACCTCGCGCACGACCTCGCCGTCGTCGCCGACCTCCACGACGACGCCGCGAACGGCGAGCGCCTCGTCGTCGACCTCGTTGTCCTCCGCGTCGTAGAGGACGGAGCGCAGCTCGGTCACGAGCGGTCGATTCCGCGCTCGGCGCGCGCCCAAACCCCACGCTACGGTGGCCTCGTGCCCCATCCGGAGCTGGAGAGCGAGCAGGCGTACGTCGACCGCGCCTACGACCACCTGGAGCGGATGCGGGCGGTGGTCGCGCGCGCCGGCGACGCGGCGGAGGGCGACGTCGCCCAGGCGGCGCTCGACGCCTGGGCGGCACGGCGGCTTCGCACCTACGAGGACGCCGAGCGCGGCCTGATCTTCGGGCGCCTCGACTTCGAGACGCTCGAGCGGCCGCTCTACGTCGGCCGGCGCTGGGTGCACGACGACGGGCAGCGACAGGTCGTGGTCAACTGGCAGGCGCCGGCAGCGCGCCCGTTCTACACCGCGACCCCGCAGGATCCGCACGGCGTGACCCTGCGGCGACGCTTCCGCACCGAGGGACGGCGCGTGCTCGACCTCGCCGACGAGGCGCTCGACGGCTCCCAGCTCGACGGCGCAGCCGTCGGCGACTTCCTGCTCGAGGAGCTGGAACGCGATCGCGAACGGCACATGCGCGACATCGTCGCGACGATCCAGGCCGACCAGTACCGCCTGATCACGCACCCGCCCGACCGCCCCCTCGTCGTGCAGGGCGGTCCCGGAACGGGGAAGACGGCGGTCGGCCTGCACCGGGCGTCGTGGCTCCTCTACACCCGCCGGGACGAGGCGCTCGCGCGCCGCGGCGTCCTCGTCGTGGGCCCGAACCGCACCTTCATGGAGTACGTCTCGCACGTCCTGCCGGCGCTCGGCGAGGAGGCTGTCCAGCAGCGCGCGGTGGGCGAGCTCGTCGACGGCGTCGAGGCGACGCGCCGCGACCCGCCGCCCGTGGCGGCGCTGAAGGCCGACGTGCGGCTGGCGGAGGTCGTGCGGCGCGCGGTCGAGCAGCGGCTCGAGAGCACGCCCGAAGAGCTCGTGCTGCGGCTCGACGGCTCGTTCGTCCAGGTGCGCGAGCGAGAGATGCGCGAGCTGCTGGACGCGGTGCGCACCGAGCACGGCACGACGGCCGCCGCGCGCGAGCGCTTCCGGATGAGCGTGCTGCGCCGGTTCTACGAGGGCTACGCGCGCGTCCACGGCGACCTGGCGCTCCGCAGCTTCGACGAGGTCGAGCGGGCCGTGCGCGCGAAGGGGCTGCTCGACCGCGTCCTGAAGGCGGCGTGGCCGCTCGTCTCTCCCGCGCAGGTCGTGCACGGGCTCCTCTCCACGCCTGCAACGCTCGCCCGTGCGGCCGACGGGATCCTCGACGACGCCGAGCAGCGCCTGCTCGCGCGCCGCGGCCGGGGCTGGAGCGACGGCGACCTCCCGCTCCTCGACGAGGCATCCGCGCTGCTCGACGGCCCGCCGCACGCGTACGGGCACGTAATCGTCGACGAGGCGCAGGACCTGACGCCGATGCAGCTGCGGATGGTGGCGCGCCGGGCGGCGGGCGCCTCGCTCACCCTGCTCGGGGACATCGCCCAGGCGACGGGGCCCGTCGTGCACGCCACGTGGGCCGACGTGACGCGCGCGCTCTCGGCAGAGGCCGAGACCTCCGTCGAGGAGCTGCGCCACGCCTACCGCGTACCGCGCGAGATCATGGACCTCGCGCTGCCGTTGCTCGACACGATCGCGCCGGGGCTCGAGCCGCCGATCGCCTACCGCACCGGCGCGGCGCCTCCGACCATCCGTCAGGTGGCCGAGCCGGAGCTGCTCGCGGAGGCGTGGCGCGAGGCCGCGGCGCTCGCGGCCGGCGACGGCCTGCTGGCGGTGATCGCACCCGAGGAGCTGGCGGCGGAGACGCCGGCAGGCGACCTCTGGGACGGCATCCCGCTCCTCACCCCGCGTGCCGCGAAGGGCCTCGAGTTCGACCACGTGGTCGTGGTCGAGCCGGCCCTGGTCGCGGCGCACGCGCAGGGCCTGCGCGAGCTCTACGTCGCGCTGACCCGGCCGACGAGGACGCTCGTCGTCCTGCACTCCCGGCCCTTGCCGGACGCGCTCGCTCAGACCCAGTAGTAGACGGCCAGCGACACCCCGAGCGCGACCGCGACGATCGCGAGCAGCGCGAGGATCGTCGCTGCGAGCACGATCGGCAGCGTCGCGGGCGCGTAGCCGTCACGTGCGATCTCGGCGAGATGGTGCTCCTCGGCGATCGCGCGCTGGACGAGGCTCCGGTGCGCGGTGTCCAGATGCTCACCCATGTGACGATTGTCGCACGTGACGTGCGATCTGTCACGAACCGGTCCTTACACTTTCCGCACGCGCGGACCGCCGGTTTGGCCGATCATGCAGGGAGCACCGATGACGCCCGGCCTTCGGATCCGCCGCACCGTCGGCGCCTGCGCCGTGTCGCTCATCGCGCTCGCGACCACCGCAGCCGCCGGGGGCTCCGGATCGCCGCCGCAGATGACGAGCGGCAACTGGTCCGGCTACGCCGTCAGCGGCCACGGGCGCACGTTCAGCGACGTCACCGGCTCCTGGACGCAGCCGGCGGTCTCGTGCCGCGAGCACCCCTCGAGCTCGTCGAGCTTCTGGGTGGGGCTCGGCGGGTTCGCGCCCGACGCGACCGGGGTCGAGCAGGTCGGGACGTCGGCCGACTGCGAGAGCGGGCACCCGGTGTACTACGCCTGGTATGAGCTGGCGCCCCGTGCAGCGGTCGTCGTCAAGCTCGACGTGGCGCCGGGCGACCGGCTCGCGGGCGAGGTGTCCGTGACGGGCGGCACCGTGAGCCTCTGGCTGATCGACGTCACGAGCGGCGGCGCGTTCGGGACGACCAAGCAGCTGGCGCACCCGGACATCTCCTCCGCCGAGTGGATCGCGGAGGCCCCCTCGGCCTGCGCGGCGCACTGTCGCGTCCTGCCGCTCGCGAACTTCGGCGCCACGACCTTCACCTCGACGTCCGCGACGTCGGGCGCGCACACCGGCACCATCGGCGACGCGGCCTGGACGGCCTCGAGCATCGAGCTGACGACCCGGCGCGCCGGACCCGTGACGGTGACCCCGTCGCACCTCTCGACCGACGGCTCGTCCTTCACGGTCGCGACCGGCCACGCGCCGAAGCACCACCGCCGCCGCCGCTGACCTTTCTGCTGTAGTTCGGCCGTGCGCAATGCCGTCTCCTACGTCGCCGCATCCGACCGCTACGACCGGATGCGCTACCGGCGCTGCGGCCGCAGCGGCATCCGGCTCCCGGAGGTGTCCCTCGGGCTCTGGCACAACTTCGGCGGCGACGTCCCGCTGGAGCGCAGCCGCGCGATCGTGCGGCGCGCCTTCGACCTCGGCATCACCCACTTCGACCTCGCGAACAACTACGGCCCGCCCTACGGCTCGGCGGAGGAGACGTTCGGGAAGCTCCTGCGTGACGACCTGCGGCCGTACCGGGACGAGCTGATCGTCTCGACCAAGGCGGGCTACGACATGTGGCCCGGCCCGTACGGCGAGTGGGGCTCGCGCAAGTACCTGCTGGCGAGCCTCGACCAGAGCCTGAAGCGGATGGGGCTCGAGTACGTCGACATCTTCTACTCGCACCGCTTCGACCCCGAGACGCCGCTCGAGGAGACGATGAGCGCGCTCGCGACCGCGGTGTCGTCGGGGCGCGCGCTCTACGTCGGGATCTCGTCGTACTCGCCCGCGCAGACGCGCGAGGCGCACGCGATCCTCCGCGACCTGGGCGTGCGGCTGCTGATCCACCAGCCGTCGTACTCGATGCTCAACCGCTGGATCGAGGACGGCCTCCTCGACACGCTCGGGGAGCTCGGCGTGGGCTGCATCGGCTTCTCGCCGCTCGCGCAAGGCGTGCTGACGGCGAAGTACCTCGACGGCATCCCCGAGGGGTCGCGGGCGAGCCGCCGCACCTCCCTGTCGGAGAGCCAGCTCAACGAGCAGACGCTCGCAAAGGTGCGCGCGCTGAACGCGATCGCCGGGCGGCGCGGCCAGACCCTCGCGCAGATGGCGCTCGCCTGGACGCTGCGCGACGAGCGCATGACGACCACGCTGATCGGCGCGTCGAGCGTCGAGCAGCTCGAGGAGAACGTGGCGGCGCTCGGCCGGCTCGACTTCACGGCCGACGAGCTGGCCGAGATCGACCGCTACGCCACCGACGCGGACATCAACCTCTGGCAGCCGCCGGAAGCGTGATCGCGCTCGCCGGCGTCGCGGTGCGCCGCGGCGGCCGCACGATCCTCGGGCCCGTCGACTGGACCGTGGGCGCGGGCGAGCACTGGGGCGTCGCCGGCCCGAACGGCGCCGGCAAGACGACGCTGCTCCGGGTCGTCTCGGCGCAGATGCGCCCGTCGGACGGAACGGCGACCGTCCTGGGCGGGCGCCTCGGGCGCACGCCGCTGCACGCGCTCCGGGCACGGATCGGCCTGGTCGAGCCGGCCCTCGCACGGCGCTTCTACCCGCAGCAGCGCGCGATCGACGTCGTCCTGACGGGCGCCCACGGCACGATCCTCCCCGACCAGGAGATCCCGGCCGGGACGGTCGAGCGCGCCCGAGCCCTGCTGGCCGAGACCGAGGCCGCGTCGCTGGAGCGGCGGCTCTTCGCCGGCTGCTCCGAGGGCGAGCGGGCGCGCATCCTGCTCGCCCGCGCCCTGCTCGCCGACGCCGACCTGCTCGTGCTCGACGAGCCGGCGGCCGGCCTCGACCTCCCCGGCCGGGAGCTGCTGCTCGCCGCGCTCGACCGGGTCGTCTCCCTCAGGCCCGAGCTCGCCACGGTGACGGTCACCCATCACCTGGAGGAGCTGCCCGCGGCGACGACGCACGCGCTGCTGCTGCGCGACGGGCAGGTCGTGGCGGCCGGGCCGGTGGCCGAGGCGCTCACGGACGAGACGCTCAGCGCCTGCTTCGGGCTACCCCTGCACGTCGAGCGGAACGCCGGCCGGCTCGCGGTGCGCAGCGGCTAGCGCCTCCGCCCGCTCGAGCCACGGCGTCGCGCCGAGCTCCGCGAAGATCGCCGTCGCCTCGTCGAGGGCGGCGTCGCTCGCCTCGCCGACCGACGCCTCGGCCCGGTCGAGCAGCGTGACCGCGACGTGGAAGCGCATGCCCGTCTCCCGGAAGAGCCCCTCCGCGACCGCAAGTTGGCTCTCGTCGCCGAGCAGCCCGGCCGCCCGCGCGCGCACCCCGCGAAGCCACGGCGACCGCTCGTTCAGCGGATGCGAGGCGACCCGGTCGAGCACCGGGTGGACGAGCGAGACGTCGCCGCGCAGACGCGCCGCCTCGAGCGCGAGCTCCACGCCGCGCGCGAGCATCGTCGTTCCCGGGCCGAGCAGCGCCGCCTCGATCGCGATGTCCGCCTGCACGAACGCCTCGTCGGGCTCGCCCGCGGCGAGCTGCAGCGCCGCGAAGGCGGCCGAGACGGTCGCCTTCAGCTGGCTGTCCTGGAGCGTCGGATCGGCGTACGCATCGATCAGCTCGCGGGCCGCGTCGAGCTCCCCGCGCGCGCAGTAGACGTTGGCGGCGAAGAGGCTCATGGACGAGCCGAGCGCCCCGGCCCCGCCGAGCTCCGCCACCTCGCGGCCCCGCTCGACCGCCTCGTCCCAGCGGCCGAGCATGACGAGCGCGCTCACCATGTTCCCGGTGAGCATCGTCTCCCAGGAGCGATCGCCGATGCGCCGCGCGACCTCCAGCCCGTCCTCGAGGTAGCGCAGCGCGTCGTCGAACCGGTTGATCGAGAGGAGCGCCTCCGTGAGGTTGTTCAGCGCCCGGAGCCACGCCCAGGTGAAATCCGCCTCCAGGGCGAACGCCATCGCGCCCATCAGCTGCATGCGCGACTCGTTCGGCGCCTGGCCGAGGCCGGCGATCGCCTTGCTGATGACCGCGTTGACCAGCACCTCGTTCAGCCCGAGGGCCTCGGCCATCTTCACCGCGCGATCGAGGTGCGCCAGCGCCAGGTCGGGCTCGTCGGAGAGCGCGAGCACGTTGCCGAGCGTGCCCTCGATCCGGGCGACCGTCGGATCGACGACGCCCCGGTCGATCTCGACCAGGGCCGCCTCGAGCCGCTCGCGGGCGCGGTCGAGCTGCCCGTTCGACGTGTCCAGCCAGGCGAGGTCGGCGACCGCGAGGAGCTCGCGCCGGTCGCCGAGCGCGGCGAACCGCTCCGCCGACCCGATCAGGAGCACCTCGGCCCAGTCGCTGAGGCCGGCCTGCAGGGCGAAGTTCCCGGCCTTGCGCTCGAGCTCGCCCCGCTCGGCCTCCTCGGCGCACAGCTCGGCCGCGCGCGCCAGGTAGCGGCACGCCTCCGCGGCCGCGGCGAGGGCGCTCGCACGCTCGGCCGCGTGGACGAGGCTGTCCCTCGCGCGGTCCCTGATCTCGTCGGCGTCCTC
>DASZWI010000164.1:0-2881 GCA_035546715.1 Gaiellaceae bacterium
GACGCCGCTCGCGGACGCAGCCGATACGATGCGCCCCGCACGGTGGCGGTAGCTCAGTTGGTAGAGCCCCGGGTTGTGGTCCCGGTGGTCGCGGGTTCGAGTCCCGTTCGCCACCCTCGTCGCGTGCGGGCGTTCGCCGGACCGGCGGGTGCGCCGTGCGGGCCGGCGCTAGTCTGGCTCCGCCGGCCCCGTAGCTCAGCGGACAGAGCGGCAGCCTTCGAAGCTGCGTGCGGTGGTTCGATTCCACCCGGGGCCATCGTCGCCGCGTCTCCTCACGAGCGGGCGAGGCGTGGCGCGCGGAGGAGAAGTCGCGGCGCAGCGGGCCGGAACGCGCGGCGCGTCGTGGCGGCGCGGGCCGGCTCGAGGAGCGCCTCCTGGAGGCGGCGGGCGGCGTCGAGGTGGTCGCCGGTCCAGATCACGCGCACCGCCACGTCGCTCGCGCGCCCGTCGCGTCCGGCGAGGTCGCTCCGGACGGCGTCGAGCAGCCGGTGGTCGCCGAGCGCGTCGCGCGGGAGCGGCTCGGGCAGGTCGCGCGCTCCCTCCAGCGCCGCGGCGAAGTCCTCGTACCAGCCCACGACGATCTCCGCGCTCGCGTTGAGCTCGCGACTCGCGGCGGCCCGGTCGCCGGCGCTGCGGCCGCCGTCTCGCTGCCAGAGGTCGAGCACGGCGTCGGCCGCCAGGCGCAGGCCGACCACGCCCGTGACGAGGCTCGCCACCTCGGCGAGCGGCACGGGCTTCGCGCCGTTCTCGGTCAGGTAGGTGCGGAACGCGTCGTCGAGCCGCCGGGCGGCAGCGGCGGCGCGCAGGGAGTCCGCGGTGGGCGCGGCCCGCCTGGGCACACCGCGATCGCAGCAGGCGACGCCGTACTCGACCGCCGCGGCGAGGTAGCGCGCGCTGTCGCCGTACGCCTCCGCCAACTCCTGCCCGAGCGCGACCGCCGCTCCGCGCGGCCAGAAGAGGGCGCCGACGACGAGGCTCACGGCACAGCCGATCGCGACGTCCTCGACCCGCAGCAGGCCGACCCGCCACCCGGCCGGTTGGAGGATGTTGAACACGATGACGAGCGTGAGCGTGAACGCCGCCTGGCCGGCCGCGAACGAGATCGCCGCCGGTGCGAACCCGGCCAGGAGGACGGCCGGCGGCAAGAGGATCCACAGCACGGTCGGGCTCGTCCCGACCGCGGCGAGCAGCCCGGCGCCGAGCACGAAGCCGGCCGTCGTCCCGACGATGCCGCGGAGGACGTTCTGGCCGGTGCTGAGGGCGTTCGAACGCAACACCGAGAGCGTCCCGAGCACGACCCAGAACGCGTGCTGCACCCCGGACGCGTTGGCGACGACCACGGCCGCCGCCAGCCCGGCGGCGCCCCGGACGCTGTTGTGCAGCCAGACCGAATGGCGCTCGAGGTGGGCCGTGAGCCGCTGCTGGGCGGCGGTCAGCGGGCCGGCGAGACCCGCCGGCTGCCGGCCGAGCAGCCGGTCGCCCCAGCTCCGGCGCTCGGCTGCGGCCGCGATGCCGGCGTTCGCTGCGATCTGGGACGCGGCGTAGCTCAGCTCCTGGGCGCGGAACCCCGGATCGAGCGCGCTCACGACGTCGCTCGTCCCGGCGCTCGCCCAGCGTGCGGGCAGCTCGATCGTCGACGCGCGCTCGGCCGTCGCGACCGCGTCGGCCAGCTCGTCCAGCGCCGCCCGGAGCTCGTCCGGAGAGGCGCGCGGCGCTTCGAGCAGGTCGGCGCTGCGGTCGAGCGCCACGGCCACGGCCGTGCGCACGGCACAGGCCGCGCGGTTCACCGGTAGACCCGCGACGCGCGCCGTCCGGCGTGCGGCGATCGCGCTCAGCCAGGCGAGCTCGTCGACCAGGCGCACGGTCGCCCGCGTCTCGGTGGTCAGGCCGGTCGGGCGGGCCGGCAGCGAGAAGAACGTCTCCCTCAGCGTCTGCAGCGCGGCGTCCGCCGCCGCGACCGCCTCCGCGTGCCGCGCCTCCTCGTCCGCTCCGCCGTCGCCGAGGAGCAGGTCCGCGTCGGCCCGCAGGCGCCGGGCGAGCGCGCGGCAGGCCGCGATCGCCGCGCTGCGCAGCGGATCGCGGGCCGGTGTCGGCCACAGGAGCCAGACGGCGAGGAGGGAGACGCCGGACGCGAGCGCCCAGCCCTCGAGCCGGTCGGGAATCGTCGAGGCGGAGCCGGGCAGCGACACCGGCAGGATGAAGGCGAGCAGCAGCGAGACCGACGCGCTCGCGAGCACCGAGCTGACGACGCCGGAGAAGATGACGGCGAAGCCGGCGACCGCCATCGCGAGCGCGGCCAGCCAGGTGGTCCGGGACGCGAGCGTCCCGAGGCAGACGAACGTGCCGCCGGTGACGGCGAGCGCGCACTGGGCGAGCAGACGGTCGCGCAGCGGCCCGCCGAACTCGACGAGGACGAGCAGCGCGAACGTCCCGAAGACGGCGAACGTCGACACGGCCGGATTGCCGAGCGCCTGGTCGGTGAGCGCGAACAGCGACGGCATGACGATCGCCGCGCGACCCGCCCGCCGCAGCGCCGCGAAGTTGCGATCGCGCGCCCGCAGCCAGTCGAGCGCGCGCCGGCCGCGGCTCGGATCGGGCTCGCTGGGGTCGCTCGTCGCCACCGGCGAGACCATCGCAGATGAGCGGTCGCTGCCGGAGCCGGCCTCGCGTGCGCTTAACGTGGCTCGAACACGGCCGCCGCGAGCGCCGGGCATCCTGTGAGGACGAACGCGACGAAGCAGGGGGGATCCACCGTATGACACGCAGCAGACTCGGAATCGCGACGGGCGCCGCCGCCGCCATCCTCGCGGTCGGCGCCGGAGCCGCCTGGGCCGGTGGCCACGGCGGGCACGACGACGGAGGCCGCCGTGCCGCTGCGCCC
>DASZWI010000165.1:0-38000 GCA_035546715.1 Gaiellaceae bacterium
CGCCAATCCCCAGGCCGATGTGCTGTACCTCGCGCGCTTCACCGCGCCCGAGTTCACCTCGCTGTGCCCTGTAACCGGCCAGCCCGACTTCGCCCATCTGGTGATCGACTATGCGCCGGGCGATTGGTTGGTCGAATCCAAGTCGCTGAAGCTGTACCTCTCCCGCTACCGCGAGCAGGGAGCGTTCTGCGAGGCGCTCGCGGTGCAGATCCGCGACGACGTCGCCGAGGCGCTCCGTCTCGGCGCCGACGCGGTGCACGTCACCCTGCGCCAGAAGGCGCGGGGCGGCATCACCATCACGGCGTCGGTCTAGCGACCGGCAGCACGGCCCGCCGCGTGGCGGTGAGCGCCGCGCCGACGAGCACCATCTCGCCCTTGCCGACGAACTGGCCCCAGAAGAACGCCAGGCTGCCGAAGGCGATCGTCAGGAAGAGCCACGAGTCGACGGCCGTCCCGACGACGCCCGACGCGAGGACGCCGAGGGCGAGGCTGCGGTTGCGGAGCGGCGTGAAGACGGCCGCCTCGATCGTCTCGCTCACCGTGAACGCGACCACCGAGGCGATGGCGATCTTCTGCAGCGACGTCCACCCCGCCGCCTCGGCGACGCCCCACGAGACGAGCCCGGCCACGTAGACGAGCGCCATCGTCCACACGAGCCCGGCAAGCTGCTGGAGCCAGTCGCGCAGCACGAGGATGCCGCCGATCGCGAACACGCCCGCGGGCGCCGTCAGGTCGGTGAGCGGCACCTGCACCGTGTAGGCCGCGGCGAGCCAGTTGGCGAGGATCGCGAGGCCGAGGTACGCGGCGCCGAGGAGCATCGAGAGCCGCGCCGCCGGACCGGCCGGGTTGAATCGAATCATTCCGTCCTTTGACTCCTTCCGCGATTCGGTAGAGTCGACCGGGTGGCAGGCGACGCGGCCGATCTTCTCCGTGAGCGCGGTCTCCGGGTCACCGCACAGCGGCTCGCGGTGCTGCAAGCCGTGTCGATCGAGCCCCACGCGACTGCCGACGCGGTGGCCGAGACGGTCAGGGGCGAGATCGGCTCCATCTCGGTGCAGGCAGTCTACGACGCCCTGGCGACGCTGACCGAATCCGGGCTCCTGCGCCGGATCCAGCCGGCGGGCTCCCCGGCCCGCTACGAGGACCGGGTCGGCGACAACCACCACCATCTGATCTGCCGGTCCTGCGACCGCATGGTCGACGTGGACTGCGCCGCCGGCGACGCGCCGTGTCTCACGGCGGACGACGCCCGCGGCTACGAGATCGACGAAGCCGAGGTCATCTACTGGGGCCGCTGCCCCGACTGTGTTGCTGCGACGACGAAAGGAACCCCGTGACAGAGAGCGTCAGCGAGAGCGAGAACCCCGTCATCCCGAGCCCCACGCCGAAGGCGACGCGGCCGCGCACGAACCGCGACTGGTGGCCGAACCAGCTCGACCTGAGCGTGCTGCACCGGCACTCGCCGCTCTCCGACCCACTGGGCCCGGACTTCGACTACCGGAAGGAGTTCGAGCGCCTCGACATCGAGGCGCTCGAGCGCGACCTCGTCGAGCTGATGACGAGCTCGCAGGACTGGTGGCCCGCCGACCACGGCCACTACGGGCCGCTCTTCATCCGCATGAGCTGGCACGCGGCCGGCACCTACCGCATCGCCGACGGACGGGGCGGCGGCGGCCAGGGCGCGCAGCGCTTCGCGCCGCTCAACAGCTGGCCGGACAACGCGAGCCTCGACAAGGCGCGCCGCCTCCTCTGGCCGATCAAGCAGAAGTACGGACGCGCCATCTCCTGGGCGGACCTGCTCGTCTTCGCCGGCAACGTCGCGCTGGAGTCGATGGGGTTCCGGACCTTCGGCTTCGGCTTCGGCCGCGAGGACATCTGGGAGCCCGAGGAGATCTTCTGGGGGCCCGAGGACACGTGGCTGGGCGACGAGCGCTACAGCGGCGACCGGGAGCTCGCGGGTCCCCTCGGCGCCGTCCAGATGGGGCTCATCTACGTCAATCCCGAAGGGCCGAACGGCAATCCGGACCCGCTGGCGGCCGCACGCGACATCCGGGAGACCTTCGGGCGGATGGCGATGAACGACGAGGAGACGGTGGCGCTGATCGCCGGCGGCCACACGTTCGGCAAGACGCACGGCGCCGGACCGGCCGACCACATCGGCCCGGAGCCCGAGGCGGCGCCTCTGGAGGAGCAGGGCCTCGGCTGGAAGAACGGCTACGGCACCGGCAAGGGGCGCGACACGATCACGAGCGGCCTCGAGGTGACGTGGACCTCGACGCCGACGAAGTGGGGCATGGGCTTCCTCGAGAACCTCTACCGCTACGAGTGGGAGCTGGCCGAGAGCCCGGCCGGCGCGAAGCAGTGGCGGCCGAAGGACGGTGCGGGCGCGAACACCGTCCCCGATCCGGCCGACGGCTCCCTCACCCGGACGCCGACGATGCTGACGACCGATCTCGCCCTGCGGTTCGACCCGGCGTACGGCGCGATCACACGGCGCTTCCTCGACAACCCCGACGAGTTCGCCGACGCGTTCGCGCGCGCCTGGTACAAGCTGCTGCACCGCGACATGGGGCCCGTGTCGCGCTACCTCGGCCCGCGGGTGCCCGAGCCGCAGCTCTGGCAGGACCCGGTGCCGCCCGTCGACCACGAGCTGGTCGACGACGCGGACGTCGCCGCCCTGAAGGAGCAGATCCTCGCGTCCGGGCTCTCGATCCCGCGGCTCGTCGCGACCGCCTGGGCCGCGGCAGCCTCGTTCCGCGGCACGGACAAGCGCGGCGGGGCCAACGGTGGGCGCATCCGGCTCGCGCCGCAGAAGGACTGGGACGTCAACGAGCCGGCCGAGCTGGCGAAGGCGCTCGAGGTGCTCGACCGGATCCGCCGGGACTTCGACGCCGCGCAGACCGGCGGGAAGCGGGTCTCGCTGGCCGACCTCGTCGTCCTCGGCGGCTGCGCCGCCGTGGAGCAGGCGGCCCGGGACGCAGGCGTCCCCGTGACCGTCCCGTTCGCGCCGGGCCGGACAGACGCCTCGCAGGAGCAGACCGACGTCGAGTCGTTCGCCGTGCTCGAGCCGACGGTCGACGGCTTCCGCAACTACCTGCGCCCGGGCGAGGCGTGGCCGCTCGAGCACGGGCTGCTGGAGCGGGCGTACATGCTCCGCCTGACCGCGCCGGAGATGACGGTGCTGGTCGGCGGCCTGCGGGCGCTGAACGCCAACCACGGGCAGTCCCGGCACGGCGTCCTCACGACCCGGCCCGGGACACTGACCAACGACTTCTTCGTCAACCTCCTCGACATGGGCACGGAATGGAGCCCGTCCGACTCGGTCGAGCACGTGTACGACGGCCGCGACCGCAGCACGGGCGAGCTGCGGTGGACCGCGACGGCCGTCGACCTCGTCTTCGGGTCGCACTCGCAGCTGCGCGCCCTGGCCGAGGTCTACGCGTCGGACGACGCGCAGGAGAAGCTGGTGCACGACTTCGTGGCCGCCTGGGCCAAGGTCATGAACCTCGACCGCTTCGACCTGCTCTGATCCCTCGACGACGCCGGCGGCGGGCGGCTGCGCTCAGGGCGCGTCGCCCGCCGCGCTGACGCGCATCGCGCGCCGCCGGGCGAGGTCGCGCGCACGCTGCGCGAACGACGAGCCGTTCGGGATCAGCACGCCCGCCAGCAGCAGGCAGCCGGTGACGATCCCGAACGCCCGTTGCGGGAACGTCGTCAGGAACAGCGCGCTCTGGAGGCCGGCGAAGACGAAGACGGCGAGCACGACGCCGACGATGGAGCCGGTGCCGCCGAAGATCGAGACGCCGGCGAGCAGGACGATCGCGACGACGTTCAGCTCGAGCCCGAGGCCGTTGTCCTGCACCGCCGTCGAGAGACGGAACGTGTAGAGGATCCCGGCCGCCGAGCAGACGACGCCGGAGAGGACGAAGAGCAGCAGCTTGATCCGCTTCACGCGGATGCCCGCGAAGATCGCGGCCTCCTGATTGGCGCCGATGGCGTACAGGGAGCGCCCGAACGGCGTGAAGTGGAGCGCGACGCCGAAGAGCACCGCCAGGACGAGGAAGACGAGCACCGAGTACGAGAGGAACGTGTGCGGGACCGTGTCGATCCCGATGCTCGTGTACGTGGGCGGGAAGCTCGAGATCGTGTTCGGGCCGAGCAGGATCACGGCGATGCCGCGGTAGAGCGTCAGCGTCCCGATCGTGACGGCGAGGGACGGCAGGCCGAGGCGCGTGACCAGCAAGCCGTTGAACGCTCCGGTGACGACGCCCACGGCGAGGACGGTCGGGATGATCGCCCCCATCGGCCAGCCGTGGCTCCAGAGGTAGCCGACGAGGGCGCTGGCGAGGCCGAGCGTCGAGGCGACGGACAGGTCGATCTCGCCGGTGATGACGATGAACGTCAGCGGCAGCGTCATGATCGCCACCTCGCCGACCGAGATGCACAGGTAGAAGAGGTTGCCGTTCGAGAGGAACTCCGACGAGACGGAGACGCCGAGCAGGATCACCGCCCCGGCCGCGAGGACGAGCCCCGACTCCCAGCGCAGCAGCGACCGGGCCAGCGTGGAGACGGCGCGCTCAGGCACCGAGCTTCCTCCGCCGCAGCGCGGCCCCGAGCTGGAGCGAGATCGCGCGGTCGAGCGCGATCGCACCGAGCAGGAGGGCGCCCGCGATCGCCTGGTCCCAGAACGCCGAGATGCCGAGGACATAGAGCGCCGAGTTGATCGTGTTCAGGAGCAGCGCGCCCAGCGCCGCGCCGGCGACGCTGCCGCTGCCGCCGAAGATCGCGACGCCGCCGACGACCACGGCCGCGACGACCTGGAGCTCGTAGCTCGTGCCCGCGGTCGAGTCGATCGTCCCGTAGCGCGCGGCCCACAGGACGCCGGCGACGCCGGCGAGCGCCCCGCTGAGGACGAACACGCCGAAGACGCGCCGCGCGATCGGGATTCCCGCGAGGCGGGCGGCCTCCGGGTTCGAGCCGATCGCGTACAGCTCGCGGCCCGACCGGTACGACCGCAGGTAGTACGCCGCGACGGCGACGACCGCCGCGATGACGAGGGCGAGGTCGGGCACGCCGGCGACGGAGGCCTGCGGGATGTTGAGGAACGAGTTCGGCAGGGAGCTGGCCACCACCTGGCCGCCGCCGACGATCCAGATGTCGAGGCCGCGGATGATGTAGAGCGTCGCGAGCGTCACCACCAGGCTCGGCACCCGTCCGACCGTGGTCAGGAGCCCGTTGGCGACGCCGCACGCCGCCCCGATCCCGAGCCCGGCGAGGAACACGACGACGATGGAAATCCCGGGGTGGTCGCCGAACAGGTCGGCCGAGAGGAAGGCGGAGAGGCCGAGCACCGACCCGACCGACAGGTCGACGTTCCGCGTCAGCACGACGAGCGTCTCGCCCACGGCGAGCAGCGCGAAGACCGTCGTGTCGAGCAGGACGAACTTCAGCTCCTGCCGGCTCAGGAAGCGCGGCTGGATGGCCGTGGTGACGACGATCAGCAGCGCGAGCGCGGCGACGATCCCGAACGCGCGGATCCGCAGGACGAGGTCGACGAACCGCCGCGGGTTCGCGACCGCGAGCGGGACCTCCGGCTCGAGCACCGCGCTCATGCGGCCCGCCCAACCCTGGTTCCCGGTACGGCGCACCGAGCCGGCCGGCCCTCCGTGACGGGAGCGAGCGCTGTACCGGGTACGCGCGTCTCGGCGCTCGCCGAGACGACGCCACGGCGGCGAGGCACGCTCCGGCTCACGCCGCCTCCGCCTCGCCCTGACCGGTCGCCGCGGCGACGATCCGCTCCTCGGTCGCCTCGGCGCGCCCGAGCTCGGCGACCAGGCGCCCCTCGCGCATCACGACGATGCGGTCGGCGACGCGCAGCACCTCGGGGAGCTCGGACGAGATCATCAGGATCGCGACCCCCTCGCCGGCGAGCTCGTCGAGCAGCCGGTGCACCTCGGCCTTCGTGCCGACGTCGATGCCGCGGGTCGGCTCGTCGACGACGAGCAGCCTCGGCCGGCGCGCGAGCCACTTGGCGAGGACGACCTTCTGCTGGTTGCCGCCCGAGAGCGAGCTAACCGGGTTCGACAGCCGGCCGTACTTGATCTGGAGGCGGAGCGCCCAGTCGGCGGCGAAGCGGCGCTCGGACGCCGCGCGCACGAACCCGAGCCGGCTCAGCCGGCGCAGCGACGCGAGGGCGAGGTTGCGCATGATCGACGCCTGCATCACGAGCCCCTGCTGCCGGCGGTCCTCGGGCACGAAGCCGATGCCGGCGTCCATCGCCGCCGTCGGCGACGCGCGCCGGAGCTTCCGCCCGGCCACGGTGACGCTGCCGGCGTCGTAGCGGTCGATGCCGAACACGGCGCGGGCGACCTCGCTGCGACCCGCACCCACGAGTCCTGCGAGGGCGACGATCTCGCCGGCCCGCACCTGGAACGAGACGTCGCGGAAGACGCCCTCGCGGCTCAGCCGCTGCACGTCGAGGACGACGTCGCCGACGGCCTGCTCCGCCGTCTCGCGCTCCGGCAGGCCGCGGCCGACCATCGCGCGGACCAGGTCGTCGGCGTCGAGCCCCGCGAGCTCCTGCGACAGGACGAGCTTGCCGTCGCGGAGGACGGTGACCCGCCGGCAGAGCGCGAACACCTCCTCGAGCCGATGGGAGATGAAGAGGATCGCGACCCCCGACTCGCGCAGCGCGGCCGCGACGCGGAAGAGACGCTCGACGTCGACCGCCGAGAGGGCGGCCGTCGGCTCGTCCATCACGATCACCCGCGCGTCGAGCGACAGCGCCTTCGCGATCTCCACGAGCTGCTGCTCGGCGATCGAGAGGCCGCGCGCGACGCGGTCCGGGTCGAGCCGGACGCCGAGCCGGCGGAAGATCTCCTCCACCTGCTCGTGCATCGCCCGCCGGTCGATCCGGCGTCCCGCCCGGAGCGGCTGGCGGCCGATGAAGATGTTCTCGACGACGCTCAGGTCGGGGAAGAGCGTCGGCTCCTGGTAGATGACGGCGATGCCGGCGGCGAGCGCGTCCGCGGGCCCGGCGAGCACGACCTCCCGGCCCTGCGCGAGGACGCGTCCGCGGTCGGGCATGTGCACCCCGGCGAACAGCTTCACGAGCGTCGACTTGCCGGCGCCGTTCTCGCCGACGAGCGCGTGCGCCTCGCCGGCATGGAGGTCGATCGAGACGTCGTCGAGCGCCTGGATCGACCCGAAGGCCTTCGCCACGTGCTCGAGCGACAGGACTGGGGTCACGGTCTGTGTCATGTGCTCTAGCGGAACCGGGGGTGCCGCCGGATCTGCAGGCGGCACCCCCGGTTCTGCCTAGAAGTTGAACTTGTCGATGTTCGCCTTGTTGAACACGTACGGCGGCCCGAGCAGGATCGTGTGGCCTGGCCCGACGGTGAACTTGCCGAGCTTGCCGGCCGTGAACGACTGGCCCTTCGCGTTCGTGATCGCCTTCGACGCGTACTCGATGCCGGCGTACGCGGCCAGGTAGCCGAGGTCGGCCGGGTTCCAGAGCTCGAACGCCTCCACCGTGCCGTCCTTGACGAACTTCTTCATCGAGTTCGGCGTGCCGAGGCCGGTGAGCTTCACCTTGCCGCGGTACTTCGGCGTGTCGAGCACGGCGGCCGCGGCGGCGATGCCGACGGTCGTCGGGGAGATGATCCCCTTCAGGTTCGGGTACTGCTGGAGCAGACCCTCGGTCACCTGGGTCGACGTCGTCGGGTCGTCGTTGCCGTAGACGACCTTCACGAGCTGCATCTTCGGGTACTTCTTGAGCTCCTTCTTCATGTACCCGATCCAGGTGTTCTGGTTGGTCGCGGAGGCCGCGGCGGAGACGATCGCGATCTGACCGGACTTGCCGATCTGCTTCGCGAGCAGGTCGACCTCGCTGGCGCCGATGCCCTGCGACGTCGCCTGGTTGATGAACAGATCGCGACACGCCGGGGCGTCGGAGTCGTAGGTGACCACGGTGATGCCCTTCTTCATCGCCGCGTTCAGGGTCGGGCAGAGCGCCGAGGCGTCGGTGGCCGACACCAGGAGGACGTCCGCCCCCTTCGTGATCGCCGCCTGGATCGCGGGGATCTGGGACGCGGGCGTCGCGGCGGTGCCGCTCGTCTCCGTCCCGGTGCCCTTCAGCTCCTTGACGGCGGCGAGGGCGCCGCCCGACTTGACGCTGTCCGAGGTGGTGAAGTACGAGTTGCCGAGGTTCTTCGGGATGACGAAGACCTTCAGGCCGGTCTTCAGGGGGCCTGCCGCCGAGGCGGCCAGCGCCAGCGCGCCGACGGCGCACGTCAGCGCGAGCGCGATCCCCACCCGCAACGTTCGCTTGCTCAGAGAACCAGTCATCGAGGGTCCTTTCCAAAGCACGTCGAGGTTGACGAAGGACGGTGGTGCAGCCGTGAGAGGGGCTCGCGGTCGCGGCAGGCGCCGGCCGGACCGCGCGAGCGACGCTGATCTCCTTTCTGGATCGAGGGCTTGACGGTCATCGCGGGTACGCGGCGGTCACGCCGCCGTCGACGTTCACGACGTTCCCCGTGGACTTGGCGGAGCGCGGCCCGGCGAAGAACGCGATCGCCTCGGCCACGTCCTCGGGATAGACGTTCACCCCGAGCTTGGTGCGGCCCCGGTAGAAGGCCGGGAGGTCGTCCGTGCCGATGCCGTAGGTGCTGGCGCGCTCCTCCTTCCAGTCCGACGACCAGATGGCGGAGCCTTCGATCACGGCGTCCGGGTTGACGGTGTTGACGCGGATCCCGTGCGCGCCGCCCTCCTCGGCGAGGCAGCGGGCGAGGTGCAGCGACGCGGCCTTCGCGGCCGAGTACGCCGCCGCGTTGGCGCCGCCGACGAGCGCGTTCTTGGAGCCGACGAAGACGATCGACCCGCCGGCGCGCTGCTCGAGCAGCACCTTGAACGTCTCGCGGGCGGCGAGGAAGTACCCGCGCGCGAGCACGGCGAAGTTCAACTCCCACTCCTCGAGCGACGTCTCCACGAGCGGCGCGCTGGTCGCGAGCCCGGCCGACGCGACGAGGATGTCGAGGCCGCCGTAGGCCAGCACGGTCCGCCGGATCAGCTCGGCGACCGCGTCCTCGTCGGTCACGTCGGTCCGCACCGCGAACGCGCGCCGCAGTCCGTGCGCTGCGACGAGCTCCTCGGCGACCGCCTCGGCGCCGTCGGCGTTCAGGTCGCCGACGACGACGTGGGCGCCGCGGGCGGCGAGCGCGCGGGCTGCGGCGCGGCCGATGCCGCTGGCCCCGCCGGTGACCACGGCGACGCGGCCGGCGAGCTCGCCGCGCGGCGGGGCCTGGGCGAGCTTGTAGCGCTCGAGCGGCCAGTACTCGATCGCGAAGGCCTCCTCCTCGCTCAGCGACTGGAAGCCGCCGAGGGCGTTCGCCGCGTCCTGAACGGCGATCGCGCGGTGGTAGAGGTCGCGCGCGGTGCGAGCCGCGGCGGCGTCGATGCCGCTCGTCACGACGCCCACGCCCGGCACGAGGACGACGCGGGGGCCGGCCGGATCGATCGGGAACGGCCGGCTCTCGTCGTCGACGTTGCGCTCGTAGTAGCCGCGGTACCAGCCGGCGTACTCCGCGACCCCGTTGCGGAAGGCGTCGGCCTCGGCGGCGGGCACGACGAGCGGCTTGTGCTTCGTGTTGATCAGGTGGTCGGGGCACGGCGCGCCGATCTGGCTCACCGCGGGCGCGTCTGCCGACGAGGCGAAGGCGACCGCCTCCGGGCTGCGGTCGACCTCGAGCACGACGCCGGGCGCGTCGGCGAGGAGCGCGCCGCGGAGCGCGGGGAGCGACGCCGCGAGCGCGGCCTCCGCGTCGGCCTCCCCGAGCTCCGCGACCCTCGCACCCCCCAGCGCGAACCTCCCCTTCCCGGCCGCCTCGACGGCGGCGGCCGCGCGCGAGACGAACTCGATCGTCGCGCGGTAGCTCTCTGCGGGCGTCTCGCCCCACGTGACGAGGCCGTGCTTCGCGAGCAGCACCGCGCGCGCCGACGGCTGGGCCGCGAGCAGCTCCGCGATGCGCCGCGACATGTCGAAGCCGGGCCGCTGGTAGTCGAGCCAGACCGCCTCGTCGCCGAAGGCCTGCTCGGCGAGCCGCCGGCCATCCGGCGTGGACGTGAGCGCGATCACCGCGTCGGGGTGCGTGTGGTCGACGTGGGGTGCGGCGACGAACGCGTGCAGGAGCGTCTCGATGGACGGGCGCGGCTGCACCGGCTCGACGGCGCAGCGGAGCAGGTAGTCGACCATCTCGGCGTCGGTCATCCGCGCGCGCTCGCGGAGCGGCAGGATCTCGTCGAGCCGCAGCGTGGCGAAGCCGGCCGCCGTGATCGTCGCCAGGTCGGTGCCCGAGCCCTTCACCCACAGCACCCGCGTCTCGCGGCCGGCGTGGTCGACGATCGTCCCCTTCGCCGAGGTGTTGCCGCCGCCCTTGTTCGCGAGCGCCCGATCGGCGCCGAGCACGTTCGACCGGTAGACCAGCGCGTCGAGCCCGTCGAGCCCGGCGGCAGCCTCGTCGTCCCAGCGGTCGAGCGGCGCCGGGATGCCGTGCAGCACCTGCGCGGTCCCCGTCATGCCGCGACCCCCTGCGGCGCGAACAGCTCGGCGAAGCGAGCCCGCGCCTCGCTCCATTCGGGGGCGCCGGTCGGCTCGTGCACCGCCGGGGCGAACGAGCGCCGCACGACCTCGCGTCCCTCGTCCAGCGAGCCGAGCTCGCCCAGCGCCAGCGCCTGCGCGAGAAGGTTGCCCGCGAGCGTCGCCTCGGCGGGGCCGCACAGCACGGGCAGGCCCGCCGCCTCCGCGGTCCAGCGGCAGAGCAGCGCGTTGCGCGCGCCGCCGCCGACGACGTGCACCTCGGTGGGCGCGCTGCCGGTCGCGGCCGCGAGGACGTCGAGCGTCGCGCCGTGCTTGAGGGCGAGGCTCTCGAGCAGGCAGCGCACGACCTCGGACGGCTCTTCGGGCACGGGCTGGCCGGTCTCGGCGCAGGCCTCGCGCACACGGTCGGGCAGCGGGCCTGCGGCGTCGTTCGTGCCGGCGAAGCGGGAGTCGTCGGGATCGACGAGCGAGCGGAGCGCGGGCGCCGACGCCGCCTCGGCGACGAGCTCGTCGACGGTCGCGTCGTGGCCGTCGCGCGCCCAGGCGCGGCGGCTCTCCTCCAGCAGCCAGAGCCCGGTGACGTTCTTCAGCACGCGGACGGTGCCCGCGAGACCGCTCTCGTTCGTCACGTTGGCGGCGAACGTCGCGTCGTCGACCGCGGGCTGCTGCGCCTCGATGCCGACGAGCGACCACGTGCCCGCACTGACGTACGCCGAGTCCGGCCGCCGGAACGGCACGGCCGCGACGGCCGCGGCGGTGTCGTGCGTCGCGCCGGCGACGACCGTCGGCCGGCCGAGGCCGACCTCCTCCGCGAGCGGCGCGAGGGGCGTCGCCGGCGGGACGACGTCGGGCAGGATCTCGCTCCGCACGTCGAGGCGGGCCAGCAGGTCGACGGCCCAGGCGCCGGCGAACGGGTCCCAGCACTGCGTCGTCGACGCGTTCGTCCGCTCGCAGGCGCGGACGCCGCAGAGCCAGAAGTGCACGAGGTCGGGGATCAGCAGGAGCGTCTCGGCGGCCGCGAGCGTCGGGTCGCCGTCGGCTGCGAGCGCGGCGAGCTCGAAGACGGTGTTGATCGGCAGGAGCTGGATGCCGGTCCGCCCGTACAGCTCGCGCGCGGGGACGGCCTCGAGGGCCGCCGGCATGGCGGCGGCACGGCGCTCGTCGCGGTAGTGGACGGGGTTGGCGAGCAGCTCGCCGCTGCGATCGAGCAGGCCGAAGTCGATCGCCCACGAGTCGACGCCGACCGCGTCGACCGGTCCCGCCGCGCGGGCCGCCGCCCGCAGGCCGTCGAGCACGTCGGCGTACAGGCGGCGCACGTCCCAGCGCAGCCGTCCCTGCTCGCGCACGGCGACGGTCGGGAAGCGGTGCACCTCCTCGACGTGGAGCCGCTCGCCGTCGAATCTCCCGACCGCGACACGACCGGACTGGGCGCCGAGGTCGACGGCCACGAGCGTCCGCGTCACGCACCCTCCCCGGCCTGGACGCGGCGCAGCTCACGGGGCTGCACCGTGCGGGCCCGCTCGCGCGACGGCACCTCGACGACGTCGACGCCCTGCGCGCGCCACGCGGCGACCTCGTCGGCGGGCGCGCTCTCGTCGGTGACGATCGAGTCGACCTGCTCGACCGGGACGAACGAGAGCAGGGCGCTGCGGTGCCACTTCGTGCCGTCGATGATCCCGATCACGCGGTCGCAGGCGTCGGCCATCTCCTGCTTGATCCGCACCTCCTCGGGGTTCAGCTCCATCAGGCCGCGCTGCAGGCTGACGCCGCGGGCGCCGAGGAAGCCCTTGTTGATCTGGGTCGCGCGCAGCACGTCGGCGCCGAGGTCGCCGACCATCGACATCGACGGCGTGCGCAGGACGCCGCCGGTCAGC
This sequence comes from Gaiellaceae bacterium, assembly GCA_035546715.1. Classification (GTDB taxonomy): domain Bacteria; phylum Actinomycetota; class Thermoleophilia; order Gaiellales; family Gaiellaceae; genus PALSA-600. The sequence goes on from DASZWI010000165.1 coordinate 12,469, forward strand.
AGCACCGTGATCCCCGGTGCGTCGGCGAGCGCGGCTGCGGCGAGCAGGCCGTTCGTGACGACGACCAGCTCGCGCTTCGCCCGCAGCTCGAGCGCGAGGTAGTACGCGGTCGTGCTGGAGTCGAGGGCGACCGCCTCGCCCTCGTCGACCATGGCCGCGGCGGCGCGCGCGATCGCCTGCTTCGCGGCGGCGTCGATCCGGAGCCGCACGTCGAAGTCGAGCTCGGACGTGTCGCGCTGGAGCGGGCGGACGCCGCCGCGCACGCGGGCCACGAGCCCCTGGCGCGCCAGGGCGGCGAGATCGCTCCGGACGGTCACCTCGGAGACCGAAAATCGCTTCGCAAGTTCCGTAACGTGAACGGAATCGCGCGACTCGAGCAGCCGCAGCACCTCCTGCATCCGCTCGGTCGAGGTCAGCGGCGGGACGTCTCGCAAGTTGGGCTCTCCTTCCGCGCGATTCGGCGTGTCGGCCGGGTCGATGGGCCGCGACGCTACGCCGGTCGGCGCGGCTTGTCAAGATCCGCGTTTGCTTTCGATTCGAATCGTTTCGAAAGTGGACACGGTTGACTGCGGGGGTGCAGATCGGTCATGCTCGCGCCGATGGACGAGGAGCGGCTGCTCGGCGCGCTACGCGGTCTCGAGATCGAGACGCCCTCGTGGGGCTACGGCAACTCCGGGACCCGCTTCCACGTCTACCCCTGGCCGGGCGCGGCCCGCACGGTCTGGGAGCGCATCGACGACGCGGCCCTCGTGCATCGCCTCACCGGCTGCTGCCCGAGCGTCGCGATCCACGTCCCGTGGGATCGAGTGGACGACTGGACCGAGCTCGCCGGCTACGCGCAGGAGCGCGGGATCCGCATCGGCGCCGTGAACCCGAACCTGTTCGGCGACGACGCCTACCGGCTGGGCAGCCTCTGCCACCCCGATGCGGCGGTCCGGCGGCGGGCGCTCGACCACTGCCTCGAGTGCGTCGACATCGCCGGCGCGGTCGGCTCGACGATCGTCAGCCTCTGGCTCGCCGACGGCACGAACTACCCCGGCCAGGACGACCTGCGCGAGCGCTGGGCGCGTCTGAACGAGAGCCTCGGCGAGCTCTACGCGGCGCTCCCGCCCGGGATGCGGCTGCTCGTCGAGTACAAGTTCTTCGAGCCGGCCTTCTACAGCACCGACCTGCCCGACTGGGGCACGGCGGCGCTCGCGTGCCGCAAGCTCGGACCGCAGGCGCAGGTGCTCGTCGACACGGGGCACCATCCGCAGGGCACGAACGTCGAGCAGATCGTCGCGCTCCTCCTCGCGGAGGGGCTGCTCGGCGGGTTCCACTTCAACAGCCGCAAGTACGCGGACGACGACCTGATCGTCGGGGCGATCGATCCCTTCGAGCTGTTCCGCATCGCGGTGGAGATCGTCCCCGACCTCGGCACCGCGCCGATCGCCTTCATGATCGACCAGTCGCACAACGTCGAGGGCAAGATCGGCCCGATGCTCCAGTCGGTCGGGAACATCCAGACAGCGTTCGCCAAGGCGCTGCTCGTCGACCGCGAGCGCCTCGCCGCCGCCCGGCGCGGCGGAGACGTGCTCGGGGCGCACCGCGTCCTGCTCGAGGCGTTCGAGACGGACGTACGCCCGCTGCTCGCGCGGCTGCGCGAGTCGGTCGGCGTCGAGGCCGACCCGGTCGAGGCGTTCCGCGCAGGCGGGTTCGAGGAGCGCCTGGCCGCGGAACGCGGCAGCGAGCACGTCGTCTCGGCCTACGAGTCGTAGGCGTGCGGATCGCGCTGTTCGCGACGTGCGTCGGCGACACGCTGCTCCCCGAGGCCGCGCGCGCGACGGTCGCGGTCCTCGAGCGGCTCGGGCACGAGGTCGTCTTCCCGGAGGGTCAGACGTGCTGCGGCCAGATGCACCTGAACAGCGGCTACCGCGCCGACGCGCGCAGGCTGGCCCGGCGCTTCGCCCGCGTGTTCGCCGGCTTCGAGGCCGTGGTGGCCCCGTCGTCGTCCTGCGTCGGGACGGTGCGCGAGCTGTACCCCGGGCTCGGCGTCGAGCCGCCGCCCGTCTTCGAGCTGTCCGAGCTGCTCGCGGGCCGGCTCGGCATCGAGGACGTCGGCGCGTCGTTCCGCTCGCGCGTCGCCTACCACCCGACCTGCCACTCGCTGCGCGTCACCCGCGTCGGAGACGCGCCGCTGCGCCTCCTGCGCGCCGTCCGCGGCCTCGAGCTCGTCGACCTGCCGCGCGCCGACGAGTGCTGCGGGTTCGGCGGCACCTTCGCGGTCAAGAACGCCGACACGTCGAGCGCGATGGCGGCCGACAAGTGCGCCTGCATCGGGGAGACGGGCGCCGACGTCGTCACGGCGGTCGACGGGTCGTGCCTGCTCCAGATCGGCGGCGCGCTCTCGCGCGCCGGCTCGCCCGTCCGTGCCGTCCACCTGGCCGAGATCCTGGCGGCCACGTGACACTCGTCCCGCCTCGCCCGTTCCCGCAGGCGGCCCGCGCCGAGCTCGCGGACGCACAGCTGCGAGCGAACCTCCGCCACGCGACCGACACGATCCGCGCCAAGCGCGCCCGCGTCGTCGGCGAGCTGCCCGACTGGGAGGAGCTCCGCGAGGCCGGCCGCACGATCAAGGCGGATGTCCTCGCCCACCTCGACGAGTACCTGGTGCGGTTCGAGGAGGCGGTGACGGCCGCCGGCGGGGCGGTGCACTGGGCGCGCGACGCCGCGGAGGCGAACCGCGTGGTCGCCGAGGTCGCCCGCGCGCACGGCGCGGACGAGGTGGTGAAGGTCAAGTCGCTGACGACGGACGAGATCGGCCTGAACGAGGCGCTCGCCGCAGAGGGCGTCCACGCGCTGGAGACCGACTTCGCCGAGCTGATCCTCCAGCTCGACGGCGACACCTCGTCGCACATCCTGGTGCCGGCGATCCATCGCAACCGCCGCGAGATCCGCGACCTGTTCGCCCGCACGATCGCGGACGGCTCGCTGACCGACGAGCCGGCCGCACTCGCGGAGGCGTCGCGCCTGTTCCTGCGGGAGCGGTTCCTGCGGGCGGAGGTCGGCGTGAGCGGCGCGAACTTCGGCGTCGCCGAGACGGGGACGATCGTCGTCGTCGAGTCCGAGGGCAACGGCCGGATGTGTACGACGCTCCCGCGCGTCCTGGTGAGCATCCTCGGGATCGAGAAGCTCGTGCCGACCTTCGCCGACCTCGAGGTGTTCCTCCAGCTCCTCCCCCGCTCGTCGACCGGCGAGCGGATGAACCCGTACACTTCGCTCTGGACCGGCGTCACGCCCGGCGACGGGCCGGAGGAGCTGCACGTCGTGCTGCTCGACAACGGCCGCACGCGGGTGCTGCGCGACGAGATGGGCCGCCAGGCGCTGCACTGCATCCGCTGCAGCGCCTGCCTCAACGTCTGCCCCGTCTACAGCCGCGTCGGCGGCCACGCCTACGGGTCGGTCTACCCGGGGCCGATCGGGGCGATCCTCACGCCGCAGCTCGTCGGCGTCGAGAACGCGAAGAGCCTGCCGTACGCGTCGAGCCTGTGCGGCGCCTGCTACGAGGTCTGCCCCGTCAAGATCGACATTCCCTCCGTGCTGCTGCATCTGCGGGCGCAGGCGGCGAAGCCGCTCGCGGAGCGCCTCGTCATGGGCGCCGTCCGGTGGGTCTTCGGCGGCCCGCGCCGTCTCGCGGCGGCGCAGCGTCTCGCCCGGCTCGCGCAGCGCCCGTTCGTCCGAGCCGGACGGATCCGGCGGCTGCCGCCGCCGCTGGCGGCGTGGACGCGCACGCGCGACCTGACGGCAGCGCCACCGCAGATGTTCCGCGAGTGGTGGCGCGAGCGGTGAGCACTGCGCGCGAGGAGATCCTCGGCCGCGTCCGCGCCGCCACCGTCCGAGCAGGGTCAGACCCGGGTCTGACCCCGCCGTACGACCGGCGGGTCGAGCGCGCCTACCGCCGCACCCTCGGCCTCGACCGCGCCGCGACCGTCGAGCGCTTCTGCGAGCGCGTCGCCGACTACCGCGCGACGGTCCGGCGCTGCCGGGAGAGCGAGGTCGCCGCGACCGTCGCCGCCGTCCCGGCACGGCCGCTGCTCGTCCCGGACGGCGTCCCCGCGGCCTGGGTCCCGGCGGGCGCCGCCGTCACCCGGGACAGGGGTCTCGCCCCGGCCGAGCTGGACGAGGTCGGCGGCGTGCTCACCGGCTGCACGCTGGCGATCGCCGAGACGGGCACGATCGTGCTCAGCGGCGCACCGGCCGAAGGGCGGCGGGCGCTGACGCTCGTGCCCGACCTGCACGTCTGCGTCGTCCGCCCCGACCAGGTCGTCGACTCGGTCCCGGCCGCGTTCGAGGCCCTCGGCCCGCTGGTGCGGGACGAGCGCCGGCCGCTGACGCTCGTCTCCGGGCCGTCCGCCACCTCCGACATCGAGCTCGACCGGGTCGAGGGCGTCCACGGGCCGCGCACGCTGATCGTCATCGTCGTCGACGAGGAGGAGCCGTGACGGAGCGCGTGGCGTTCGTCCTGACCGTCAAGCCGGACCGCGTGGACGAGTACGTCCGCGCCCACGCCGCGGTGTGGCCGGAGATGCTCGCGGCGCTGAAGGAGGCCGGCTACCGCAACTACACGATCTTCCGCGACGGCAACCGGATGTTCGGCTACGTCGAGACCGACGACGCGGCCGCCTCCGCCGCCGCGATGGAGCGCAGCCCGGTCAACGCCCGCTGGCAGGACGCCATGGCCGAGCTGCTCGAGGAGCGCGTGCCGGACGCCGGCCCGCCCGCGCTCAGCGAGGTCTTCCGGCTCGACTGACCACGGCCCGACACGGCTCGTTTCGCCCCTCGTCAGACCGCGGCCAGCGCCTCCAGCAGCCGGTCGACCTCGGCCCGCGTGTTGTAGTGGATGATCCCGGCGCGGAGCGACAGCTCCGGCAGGCGCCGGCCGAGCGACACGCAGTACCAGTTGTCCGCCGCCCACAGGCCGATGCCCTGCTCGGCCAGCGCCACGGCGACCCGGTCGGCCGGAACGCCCTCGACGTTGAACAGGAACGTCGGGACGCGGCCGTCCATCGTCGGCGGGCCGTACAGCGTCACCCGGTCGGGCAGGTTGGCGACGAGATACGCGCCGAGGTCGCGCTCGTAGTCGCGCAGCACCGCCATCCCGCCGAGCGACTCGAGGTACGCGATCGTGGCGCTGAAGCCGGCGAGCAGCTCGTACGGCAGCGTGCCCGTCTCGAACTTCCGGCCCATCGGCTTCGACGACGACGGCCGGGCCTTGTACGGCCGCCACGTGTTCCCCAGCTCCTCCCGCACGTAGGACATGCCGAGATGCGGCCCGCAGAACTTGTACGGCGAGCACACCAGCACGTCGCAGCCGAGCTGGTGGACGTCGATCGGCTCGTGCGCCGCGTAGTGGACGGCGTCGATCCACGAGATCGCCCCGACCTCGCGCGCGACGCGGCAGATGCGCTGCGCGTCGGCGACGGAGCCCGTCGCGTTCGAGGCGATCGCGAACGCCACGACGCGGGTGCGGTCGGACAGGTTCCGCTCGAGGTCGTCGTAGTCCACGGTCAGCTCGTCGGTGGCACGCACGACGCGCACCACGAGGCCCTTGTCCTCGGCCAGCTCGACCCACGGCGCGACCCCGCCGTCGTGGTCGAGCTCGGTCGTGACGATCTCGTCGCCGGGCTGGAAGTCGCGCCCGGCCGCGCGCGAGAGCGCGAAGTTGAGCGTCGTCATGTTCATGCCGAACGAGACCTCCGCCGGGGTGCAGCCGAGGAACCGCGCGGCATCCGCCTTCGCGCGCTCGAGGATCGCCTCGACGCGGTGACTGGTCTCGTACGGGGCGCCGATGTTGGCGGAGGCGTCGCGGAGCGCGGCGGCGATCGCCTGCCCCACCTCGTCGGGCACCTGCGTGCCGCCGGGGGCGTCGAAGAAGGCGAAGCCGGAGCGCAGCGACGAGAAGCGCTGCCGCGCCGCCTCCACCGAGAAGGACGTCGTGGTCATGGTTGCTCTCCGTTCAGGATGCGGCTCAGGACCGCGGTGTCGATGTTGCCTCCAGAGACGATGCAGACGATCTTCCTGCCCGGGACGCGCCCGGACGTCGCCGCCGCCACCGCGAGCGCGCCGGCGCCCTCGGCGATCACCCGCGTGCGCTCGGCGAGGAGCCGGACCGCCGCCGCGACCTCGTCGAGCGGGAGCGCGAAGGCGTCCTCGACGATCTGCGACGCGTGCTCCCACACCGTGGGGATGAGCTCGCGGCTGCCGGAGCCGTCGACGAACGACGGCCGGTAGTCGACCGCGGTCGGCGTCCCGCCGGCGGCGAGCGTCGCGGCGACGGGCGCGCCCGTCTCGGGCTCGGCGACGTAGAACGGCACGTCCGGCCGCTCGGACTTGACCGCGCTCGCGATCCCGGTGAGCAGCCCGCCGCCGCCGTACGGCACGACGACGGCGTCGAAGTCGGGGCACTGCTCGAGCAGCTCGAGCCCGATCGTGCCGTTGCCCGCCATCACGTGCAGGTCTGCGACCGGGTGCACGAACAGCCCGTCGACGCCCTCGTACCGGCCCGAGACGAGCGTCTCCCACCACTCCTCGTACGGGACGCGGATGACGCGGCCGCCGTAGCGCTCGATCGCGGCGATCTTCGTCTGCGGCGCGTGCTCGGGCACGACAATCGTCGCGGGGACCCCGCGGATCCGCGCCGCGAGCGCGACGCCCTGCGCCATGTTGCCGGCGCTCGCGGTGAGCACGCCGTCGGCCAGCTGGGCGTCGGACGCCTGCAGCACCGCGTTGCCGGCGCCGCGGATCTTGAACGAGCGCACCGGCTGGAGCACCTCCAGCTTGAGCAGGATCTCGGCGTCGCCCTCCACGTCGAGCCGGACGAGCGGCGTGCGGATCGCAGTCCCCTCCAGCACGTCGCGCGCCCGCCGGATCTCCTCGATCGCGATCACAGGCTCACCACCCGCCCCACGCCCTCGGCGTCGGCGCGCCGCACCACGTGCTCGGCGGCGGCGAGATCCTCGACGGCGAGCCCGAGCGACTTGAAGACCGTCAGCTCGCCGTCGGAGCTGCGCCCCTGCGCCGAGCCGACCAGCAGCTCGCCGATCTCGGCGCGGATGTGCTCCGGCCCGATCGCGCCTTCGCGCATCGGGAAGAGGTAGTCGCCGGCCTCGTTCAGCGTCGACTCGCGCCGGTCGACGAAGAGCGCCGCGTCGCGCATCGTCGCCGTGTCGAGCTCGCGCGTCGTCGGGATGCTCGAGCCGACCGCGTTCACGTGGACGCCGTCCTTCAGCCAGCCGCGCTCGAGGATCGGCTCGGCGGCCGAGGTCGCGGTGACGACCACGTCCGCGTCGCGCACGGCCTCCTCGGCCGACGCAGCCGTCTCCGCGCCGTCGAGACCCGAGCCGCTGCGGCTCCACACGAGGACGCGCTCGAACGGGCGGACGAGCCGCAGCGCGTCGAGATGCGCCCGCGCCTGGATGCCGGCGCCGAGGATCGCCAGCGTGCGCGCGTCCTCGCGGGCGAGGAGCCGCGTCGCGACCGCCGACACGGCGGCGGTGCGCACGGCGGTGATCGCGCCGGCGTTCACGAGCGCCCGCGTCTCGCCGGTCTCCCCGTCGAACAGCGCGACGAACCCCTGGTGGGAGTCGAGCCCGCGCTTCGCGTTGTCCGGGAAGATCGCCACCGCCTTCAGCGCCCACAGCTTCGCCGGCCCGGAGCGGTGCGCCGGCATCAGCCCGAGCAGGCTCGGCTCGCCGGGCGGCCGGACGACGAACCGCAGCGGGTTGTGCAGCTCGCCGCGGGCCAGCGAGGCGAGCGCCTCCGCCATCGCCCGTTCGCACTCGTCCGGCGGCAGCAGCCGCCGCACGTCGTGCTCGTCGAGGACGCGTACCGTCATGAGAAGAAGCCTCCGATCCGCTGGTGGTCGACCGCGTCGAGCTGGAGCTCCCGGGCCGCGAGCACGGGGTCGAGATGCGCCGCACGGCTCGGGCCGCAGACGGCGCCGGTCACGCCTGGCGTCGCGAGCACCCAGGCGAACGCGAGCGTCGCGAGCTCGACCCCGCGCGCAGCCGCCTCCTCGCGCAGCCGGTCGAGCCCGTCGAAGACCCGGTCGGCGACGAGACGCTGGTACGGCTCGGGCCGCTGCGTCATACGCGAGCCCTCCGGGTACGGCTCGTCCCGGCGGTACTTCCCGGTCAGCCAGCCGCCGGCGAGCGGGCCGAACGGCACGTACGAGATGCCTTCCTCGAGGCAGAGCGGCAGGAGCGCCTCCTCGTCGCCGCGGTCGAGGAGCGAGAACGAGTTCTGGACGAGCGCCGGCCGGCCGAGCGCCAGCGTCTCGCGCAGGAGGTCGACGCCGAAGTTGCTGACCCCCCACGCGCCGACGAGGCCCTCGGCGACGAGCGCCTCGAAGGTCTCGACCGACGCGGCGAGCGGCGTGTCGGGATCGGGCTCGTGCGCGAGGTAGAGGTCGACGCGGTCGACCCCGAGCCGTTCGAGGCTGCCCTCGAGCTGGCGCCGGATGCGGTCGGGGGCGAGGCCGCGGTCGGCGCCCTCGTCCATCGGGTTGAACGTCTTCGTCGTGATGCGCAGGCCCTCGGGCCGCCGGTCGGCGCGCCAGCGGCCGATGAACGACTCGCTGCGGCCGCCGCCGTACGCGTCCGCCGTGTCGAACCAGCGGATGCCGCTCGCCCAGGCGTGGTCCATGATCGCCTGCGCCTCGTCCTCGGGGATGCCCTGGCCGAAGAACGCCGGCGACGACCCGACGCCCCCGAAGTTGCCGCAGCCGAGCGAGATGCCCTCGAAGGCGGTCATTCGGGCAGGTTCATCCGCGTCAGCTCGTTCCGCACGTCCCAGAGCTCCGGGAAGAACGAGTGGTGGATCAGCCGGCCCATGATCTCGACCGGCGTGCCCTGCGTGCCGATCACGTCGCCGCCGATCACGCGCTGCACGACCTTGAAGTGCCGGACGCGCCAGACCGTCACGCGCTCGTCGAGCTCGATCAGCAGCTCGGCCAGCTGGTAGAGGTCCTCGAACTCGCGGCCCCGGACGTAGACGTCGACGAGCGACAGCCCGGCCTGCTCGCGCGCGTCGTGGAACGCCTCGCCCAGCGGCTTCGCGACGCGGCGGATCTCGCGGAACCCCGGCGAGTCGAAGCCGCTCCCGTGGCCGAGCGCCTTGCGCACCTCGGTGTACTCCCAGGGCGACATGTGCTCGAGCATGTCGAGCGCCGCCGTCACGAGCTTGAAGCAGTCGACGGCGCGCCGCAGCAAGCGGTTCGCCGCCGGGAGGTCGCCGGCGGCCACGAGGCGGCCGGCCTCCTCGACCTCGTTCCAGGCGAGCTTCAGCCACAGCTCCGACGACTGGTGCACCGTCTGGAAGAGCAGCTCGTCGCGATGGACCCACTCGTCCGCGCCCTTCTGCAGCGCGAGCAGCGCGTCGGTGCGCAGGTAGCGCTCGTAGTCGGACCCGCCCTCGCCTGCCAGGACCGGTTTTGCGAGCTCGTTCATCCTCCGACCTCCGTTCCGTCCGCCACAGCGTCGACTCCCTTCTTCCAGGTGGTGATCAGATTCGCCGGCAGCCGAAACTCCCGCCCGCCGGTCAGACCGCTCGGCCGCACGATCAGCACGGCCGCCATCAGGACGCCCTCGACCACCACGCGCGTCCCGGACGGGACGTCGAGGTGGAGCCCGAGGAAGCTCGTGCCGTTCTCGAGGACGGCGAGGACCGCGTCGAGGGCGCTGATCCCGAGCGCGCCGACGACGGCGCCCCAGAGGCTCGTCGAGCCGCCGACGACGAGCATCGCGAGCGTGATGAACGTCAGGTCCAGGTACACGGCCTCGGTGTTGAGCGGCAGCAGGTGCACGTACAGCCCTCCGGCCAGCCCGGCGAGCAGGCCCGAGAGCGCGAACGCGATCAGGCGCTGCCGGTAGATCGAGATCCCCACCGCGCGCGACGCCGCAGGGTCCTCGCGCGTCGCCCGCAGCAGCCGGCCGTAGCGGCTGCGGCCGTAGGCGAAGGCGACCGCGATCGCGACGAGCGCGCCGAGGGCCGCCTGGCGCAGGCCGGTCGTCTCGGGCACCGACGAGAACGTGTTCAGCCCGGGCCCGATGCGGTTCTCGTAGCGGAGCAGGTTGTGCACGATCTCCAGCACGCCGAAGGTCGCGATCCCGGCGGCGAGGCCGGAGAGCCGCATCAGGGGCAGCGCCACGACCAGGGCGCAGACACCGGCGACGACGGCCGCGAGCACGAGCGACTCGACGTTCCCGACGGTGCGGTCGCGGAGGAAGCTCGCCAGGTCGGGCATGATCGCCGGCTTCTCGGTCTGGGGCACCGACATGACCCCGGCCGTCCACACGCCGATCGCGACGAAGCTGACGTGCCCGAAAGAGAGCACGCCCGAGTTGCCGACGAAGACGTACAGCGCCACGACGATCGCGACGTTGACGAGCGCGGTGATGAAGTACGTCTGCGTGGACGCCGACACCGCGAGCCCGAGCAGCGCGGCCGCGACGACGAGCGCGGCCGGGCCGAGCAGCTCCTGGAGGGCGAGCGCGCGCCTCACACGCGCTCCACCGAGCGGAAGCGGGTGAAGATCCCGTTCGGCCGCACGAGCAGCACGAGGATCACCGCCGCGAACAGGAACGTCGGCAGGTACTGGCTCTGGGTCGTCGGCAGGGCGCCGCCGAGCAGGCCGTTCGCGAAGCCGATCGCGAAGCCGCCGAGCGTCGCGGGCACCAGCCGGTTCATGCCGCCGACGACCACGCCGGCGAGGACGACGATCGTGTCCTGGAGCGCGAAGTCGGGGGTCACGAGCGGCGTCTGCACCGTCATCAGCACGGCGACGACCGCGGCAAGCAGGCCCGAGAGCAGCACCGCCACGCCGATCACGCGGTCGGCGCGCACGCCGAGCATGCGCGCCGTGCGGATGTCGAGCGAGGCGGCGCGCATCTGGAGCCCGATCGTCGTCCGCTCGAGCAGGAGGACGAGCGCGACGAGGCACACCGCCGCGACGGCCACCGCGACGACCGTGATCTTGCGGATGTCGACGCCGCCGATCGTCCACGGCTGGTTCAGCTTGGCGAGCGAGAACGCGATCCTCCCCAGCGAGCCGAACCAGAGGAGGGCGACGTTCTCGAGCAGGAACGCGACCGCGAAGGTCGCCACCAGCATCACGGCCGGCGAATGCCCGCGCAGCGGCCGGAACACGAGGCGGTCCATCGCCAGCGACAGCACGAGCACGACGGCGAAGCAGAGGAGGATCCCGGCCCACGAGGGCCAGCCCCAGCCCGCCGACAGGGCCATCGCGAACGCGCCGGCCATGATCAGCTGCCCGTAGGCGAAGTTGACGAGCCGCAGGACGCCGAACACGAGGCCGATGCCGACGGCCATGAGGGCGTAGATCGCGCCGAGCGCGACCGCGTCCGCGAGCGTCTGCCACTCGATGTTGAGGAAGGCGAGCATCACGAGAAGTACGCCGCCACCATCGTCTCGGTGTCCCCGGCCTGGTCGGGTCCGAGGGTCAGCCGCAGCTCCCCGTTCGCGAGCACGTGGCTGCGGTTCGCCAGCGCGACGGTCCGCTGCGCCCGCTGCTCGACGAGCAGCACCGCGAGCCCGGCGTCCCGGATCGTCGTGAGCGCGTCGAAGACGACGTCGACCACCGTCGGCGCCAGTCCCAGCGAGGGCTCGTCGAGCAGCAGCACGTCGGGCTCGGCGACGAGCGCGCGGGCGATCGCGAGCTGCTGCTGCTGGCCGCCGGACAGGGCGCCCGCCTGCCGCCGCGCGAACTCCTCGACGATCGGGAAGAGGTCGTAGACGCGCCGCAGCACCGCCGCGGCGCCGCCGCGGGCGCGGCGAGCCGCCAGCCCGAGGCGCAGGTTCTCCTCCACGGTGAGCTCCCCGAAGATGCGGCGGCCCTCGGGGACGAGCGCGACGCCCTCGCGCGCCACGTCCTCCGGCCTGCGGCCGCGCAGCGACCGCCCGCCGAGGCGCACGTCGCCGCCCGCCGGGACGGCGCCCATGATCGCGTGCAGCGTCGAGGACTTCCCGGCGCCGTTGGCCCCGATCAGCCCGACGATCTCGCCGGGCGCGACCTCGAAGCCGACGCCGCGCACGGCGTGCACCGCGCCGTACCGGACGTCGAGGTTGTCGAGCACGAGCGTGCGCCCGCTCACGCGTCCTCCTGGACGGCGCGCTCGCCGAGGTAGGCGGCGGTGACGTCGAGGTTCGCCCGGATCGCGGCGGGCGGCCCCTCGGCGAGCGTGACGCCCTGGTCGAGGACGTGGATGCGCTCGCAGATCTCCATGATCAGCGCCATGTTGTGGTCGATCAGCAGGACGCCGGCGCCGTGGTCGTCGCGCACCGAGCGGACGAGGTCGGCGAAGTCGGGCACCTCGGCCTCGGGCAGGCCGGCTGCGGGCTCGTCCATGAGCAGGAACCGCGGCTCGGTGGCGAGCGCCCGCGCGACGCCGAGGCGCCGCTCGTCGCCGTGGGCGAGCGCGGCCGCCGGCTGCTCCGCGTAGGGCTCGAGGCCGAGCACCTCGAGCAGCGCGTCGGCCCGCTCCGTGGCGCGCCGGGGGCCGGCGCCGACGCCGAGGGCGGCCACCTCGACGTTCTCCCGCACGGAGAGGGACGGGAACGCGTGGCTGTGCTGGAACGTGCGCGCGAGGCCGTTCCGCCCGCGGCGGTGCGGCGACCAGCGGGTGACCTCGCGGTCGCCGAGCCAGACCGTGCCCTCGTCGGGCCGGTCGAAGCCGCTGAGGACGTTGACGAGCGTCGACTTGCCGGCCCCGTTCGGGCCGATCAGGCCGACCACCTCGCCGCGCCGCACCTCGAGCGACACGCCTCCGAGCGCGCGAACGCCGTCGAACGACCGGGAGACGGAGGAGGCCCGGAGCGTGTCTCCGGGCCTCCCCTCCAGCTCGTGCTCTGCTGCCAAGCCGCTCCTAGATCTTCGGGACGACCTTGGCGGTGACGGTCCCGACGAGCTTGGCCTTGTTGTCGTTGATCGAGATCACGCGGTACTGCCGCCCGAAGACGGTGTGCAGCTGCGACGAGAAGCTCACGAGGCCCGAGAGCGTCGGCACCTTGCGGAACTTCTCCATCTGGGCCGCCAGCGCCGAGCCGGTGGTCGAGCCGTGCGCGCGGCGGATCGCCGCGACGACGCCGTCGATCGCGGCCGGGCCGGTGACGAAGCCGCCCGTGCCCGCGTGCACCTGCTTCGCGAGCGTGTTCACCGCGCCGTTCGGGTCGTCCCCGAACACCGAGGCGAACGTGACGAAGTAGTAGTTCGTCACCGGCGGGGACTTGGGCAGCCAGTAGGTGCCGTCGCCGGCCCACGAGTTCAGGATCGGCGTGTCGTTGCCGAGGCTCCGCAGCCCCGACACGAGCGTCGACAGGGCCCCGAACGCGCCCGCCGTCGACGTGACGATCACGTCGGCCTTCTTGCCGTTCACGCGGCTGACGACGTTCTGGACGTTGTTGCCGCCGAGCGACTGGTAGGTCTCCTCGTCGACGACCTTGCCGCCGAGCTGCTGCCAGCGCGCCTTGAACGCCTGGACGACGTTCTTGAAGTAGACGATGACCGTGTCGGTCGCGAGGTCGGCGGTGCGCCAGCCCTTCGACCAGGCGTACTGCGCCATCGCCGAGCCCTCGTCCTGCGCGACGTTGCCGAAGCTGAACGCGAGCTTTCCCTTCGCGCCGAACCGCTTCGGGCCCATCTGGTCGGTGCCGATGCACGGGGCGACCGCGAGCACGCCGCGGTCGATCGCCTCCTGGATCACCGGCGCGCCCATGTCGACGTCGCAGGTGGTGAAGATGACGTTCGCGCCCTGGCCGAGCAGCTTGAGAGCGCACGCCTTCGCGATCGCGGGCTTGTTCCCCTGGGTGTCGCAGGTCTTGATCTGGATCTGGCGGCCGCCGACGCCGCCGCGGGCGTTGAGCTGCTTCACGTGGATCTGTGCTGCCGCGAGCGCCGGGTCGTCGAAGGGCGCCATGGCGCCCTTGCCGTCGAACGCCCAGCCGATGACGATCGGCTTCGCGGCCGTCGTGCGAGCCGCGGCGGTGGCCACGGCGGCGACGAGGCCGAGGGCGACCAGGCCGAGCATCAGCCCGAGACGCGCTCTCGTTCGGTTCATCTCCACTCCTTCGAGACGGGGGGACGGGGACGGACAGCGACGGACGAGGCGGCGGCGGTCATCCGCGCCTCCGTCCAGGTGCGCTCGAACGAGGCCCGCACGCGCTCGAGCACGTCGGCGGCGGGCTGTGCCCAGAGCGAGTCGGGGTGCGCGGTGCCGAACGACCCGTCGTCGGAGAAGACCTCCACGTCGTAGAGGCCGTCCCAGCCGGCCTGGTCGAGCAGGCGCAGGATGCGGCCGACGTCGGCGATGCCGTCGCCGGGCAGCGTGCGGTCGGCCCAGCTGCGGGTCGGCGAGCGGACGTCGCAGACGTGGACGCCGACGATGCGGTCGATCTCGCGGGCGACGTCCTGCTCGAGCGTCGGCGAGTTCCACAGGTGCCAGACGTCGAACTGGATCCCGAGCGCAGGCGGGTCGCCGGCCTCGTGGATCAGCTCGACCGTCTCCGGGATGCTCGACACGATCGACCAGGGAGCGCGCTCGCTGCGCTGGTACGGCTCGATCCCGATGCGCAGTCCGAGCCGCTGGGCCTCGGCGGCGATCGTCTTCAGCCCTGCGACCACGGTCGCGCGCGCCTCGGCGGGACGGCGGCCCTGGCCGCTGCCCGTCAGGCAGACCACGGAGCTCGGCTCGAACGGCGCGAGGCGCTCGAGCGAGCGGCAGTACGCCTCGACCCGCTCGGCCGGATCCTCGGGACCTGGCAGCAGCGGCAGCGGCAGGATCGACGGCACGAGCGGCACCGCCGCGGCCGAGCGCAGGCCGCTCCCGGCGAGGAGCGCCGCCGCCTCGGCGTCGTCTCCGCCCTCGAGCTTCGTCTCCCAGATGCCGATCCCGGCGAGGCCCGCGTCGGCGTAGGCGCGCACGTCGTCGGCGAAGCTGGAGTGCAGCGTCGTGACCTGGGAGACCGAGAGGGCTGCCGCGACCACGCGGCGATCATCTCAGAGCGTTTGACATGTGATCAAGAGCATGGGACGGTCGCTCTGCATGCCCCCCGTTCCGACGTCACCTCCCGCCGGCCGGATGCACCGCACCATGGCGGGCTACGCGCTCGAGCAGCTCCGGGAGGCGATTATCCTCGGCGAGCTGCCCGCCGGGACGCCGCTGCGGCTCGACGAGCTGGCCCGGTCGCTGGGCATGAGCATCTCGCCGATCCGCGAGGCGGTGCGGCAGCTCGAGATGCTCGGGCTCGCCAAGCACGTGCCCCACCAGGGCGCGCGCGTGCTGGGCTTCGACTTCGACGAGCTGCGCGACCTGTTCGAGATCCGGCTCTCGCTCGAGTCGCTCGCGGTGCGCCGAGCCGCGGAGCGGTTCACCGAGGCCGACGCCGAGATGGCCCGCGCCCACCTCGACCGGCTGATCGAGGCGCGCCGCGCCGGCGACGTGCGGCAGATGATCCGCGCGCACACCGACTTCCACTTCTCGCTCTACGACGGCGCCCGCTGCGACTGGCTCGTCGCCCTGATCCGCCCGGCCTGGGACCGCTGCGAGCGCTTCCGCCCCGGGCTCCTCTCGCCGTCCGGCGACCTCCAGGAGCGCCACCACGGCTACGACGAGCAGCTGCTCGCCTGCTGCAGTAGCCACGATCCGGAGGGAGCCGCCCGCGCCCTCTACGAGCACCTCGAGCTGGCCAGCGAGCTGTTCGAGAAGGAGCTCGGCGGCCGCGGCATCTTCGAGCGCTAGCGAAGCGCGCGCCGTACGGCAGGGTCAGACCCGGGTCTGACCCTGGTTCCCGGCCCTAGCTGCGGCGCCGGAGCCGGGAGGTGACCCTTCCGGCCAGCTTCCCGGCGAGGGACGGCGCGAGCAGCTGCTGCGCGACGAGGGCGCCCGAGCCGCCGCCGAGGCCGGGGCCGGGATGGGTGCTCGCGCCGACGTGCCACACGCCCTCGACCGGCGTGCGGTGACCCGGCAGCTCGCCGAAGGGCCGCCAGAGGAAGTTCTGGTCGAGCGCGAGCGAGCCGCCGTACGGGTCGCCGCGGTGCAGGTTGACGTTCGCCGCCTGGAGGTCGGCCGGCGAGAGGCTCACCCGCTGCAGGATCGACGACTCGAGGTTGGGGATGTGGCGGGCCAGGCGCGCCTGGATGCGATCGGCGTAGCGCTCGCGGAGCTCCTCCGTCCAGGCGCCCCCGCCGCGCGCGATCGCGTCGTCGAGCTCACCAGCCGCATCGCCCTTCACCCGCCAGGGCAGCTCCTGCAGCTGGATCCACAGGATGCCCTTCCCCTCCGGCGCGCGCGAGGGGTCGACCGTCAGCGGCTGCCCGGCGACGACGGTCGCCTCCGCCGGCAGGAGCCCGCGGTCCGCCTCGTTGACCGCCCGCGAGACGCCGTCGAGCCCCGGCGTCAGGTGCACGATCGCCGTGCGCCCGAGCCGCTCGTCGCCATCCCACCGCGGCGGCTCGGAGAGGGCGAAGTGGATCTGCATCTCCGACCGTCCGTAGCGGAACCGCCGCGCCGCGCTCGCGACGGGCTCCGGCACGGCGCCCTCGAGCAGCCCGCCGTAGAGCTGCGTCGGCGTGACGTTGCACACCACCGCCCGGGCGGCGGTCACGGTCTCGCCGGCCGCAGTGCGCACGCCGCCGCGGAAGACCCGCTCGACGTGCACGCCCGTCTCGCATGCCCCGCCCCGCTCGCGGATCAACGCCGCGAGCGCCTCGGCGAGCCGAGCGCCTCCGCCGCGCGGCACGGGCATCCCGCCCTCCTGCACGGCGACGGCGATCACCTGCGCCATGTAGCCGGACGCCGCCGCGTCCGGGCCGAGGCCGGTGTGCAGCACCCACGGCGCGAGCAGCCCGTGCGCGCGAGGCGACGCGAACGCCTCCTCCAGCCAGTCGCGGGCCGAGACGAGGAGACGTCCGGCGAACGCGGCGGCTCCGCGCCGTCCGAGCCGGCGCGAGGCGCGCAGCGCGAGCGCCGCGCCCTGCCGCGACCACAGCTCGGTGCCGAGCACGCCGAACGCCAGGTCGGCGTTCGGGAAGAACTCCGCGAGCAGCGCGCGCCATGCGTCGCCGTCCCCGGCGTGGTGCCGGTCGAGCTCGGCCGCGTTCGCGTCCGCGGTGCGCAGCAGGAAGGCGCTCTCGCCGTCCGGATACACCGAGCCCGTCGGCAGATCCGTGTTGAGGTACTCGAGCCCGTGGCGGGCCAGGTCGGCGCCGAGCTGCGCGTGCGCGGCCCCGCCCACCCAGAGCGGGTGCCAGGCGCTGAACACGTCGTGCTGGAAGCCGGGCTCGGTCAGCTCGGCCGTGCGGATCGCGCCGCCGAGCCAGTCGTTCCGCTCGAGCACGCAGACGCGCCACCCCGCCTGGGCGAGCAGCGCCCCGCAGGCGAGGCCGTTGACGCCGCTCCCCACGATGACGGCGTCGTAGTCGCTCACGGCTAGAGGTAGTGCTCTTCGAGCCGGGTGCGCTCGCGGTCGGCGTCCACCATCATCCGCACGAGCTCCCGGAACCGGACCGTCGGCTCCCAGCCGAGCTTCTCCTTCGCCTTCGAGGCGTCCCCGATCAGCAGATCGACCTCCGCCGGCCGCACGTACCGCTCGTCGAACCGCACGTAGTCGCGCCAGTCGAGGTCGACGTACCCGAACGCCTCCTCGAGGAACTCGCGCACCGAGTGCGTCTCGCCGGTCGCGAGCACGAAGTCGTCGGGCTCGTCGGCCTGGAGCATCCGCCACGCGCCCTCCATGTAGTCGCGCGCGTAGCCCCAGTCGCGCTTCGCGTCGAGGTTGCCGAGCGCGAGCGAATCCTGCTCGCCGCGGAGGATCGCGCCGACGGCGCGGGTGATCTTGCGGGTGACGAAGGTCGGGCCGCGGCGCGGCGACTCGTGGTTGAAGAGGATCCCGTTGGTCGCGAACATCCCGTACGCCTCGCGGTAGTTGCGCGTGATCCAGTAGCCGAAGACCTTGCCGACGCCGTATGGGCTGCGCGGATGGAAGGGCGTCTCCTCCGTCTGCGGGACCTCGTGCACCTTCCCGAACATCTCGCTCGACGACGCCTGGTAGAAGCGCGCCTCGACGCCCTCCTCGCGGATCGCGTCGAGCAGGCGCAGCGTCCCCATCGCACCGGTGTCGGTCGTGTACTCGGGGATGTCGAAGCTGACGCGGACGTGGCTCTGGGCCCCGAGGTTGTAGACCTCGTCGGGCCGGATCGTGCGCATCAGCTGGTTCAGCGACGACGCGTCGGTCAGGTCGCCGAAGACGAGCTCGATGTCGCCGAAGATGTGGTCGACCCGCGCCGTGTTGAAGGAGCTCGACCGGCGGATCATCCCGTAGACCTCGTAGTCCTTCTCCAGCAGGATCTCCGCGAGGTACGAGCCGTCCTGGCCCGTGATGCCCGTGATGAACGCCTTGCGCTTCGCCGCCACGGGCCACCTTGTACCAGCGCCGCGTGACGAGCGATGGAGGAACCTGTCAGGAACCTTCGAGCGCGGCCCGCACGTCGTCCGGAATCGACGCCGCCCGTCCGTCCGCGACGTGCACGCAGGTCACGCTGGCCGTCACCGCGTCGCGGCCGTCCCGGCGCGCGACGAAGTCGTAGGTCACCGACGAGCGCCCGATCTCAGCGACCGACACCTCGATCTCGACGAGGTCGTCGTAGCGCAGCGGGACCACGTACTCCGACCGGGCCGCCACCCGCGGCATCCGCTCGAACAGGTGCTGCAGCCCGCGGCTGCGCAGGAACTCGACCTCGGCGTCGACGAACCAGTCGAAGGCCGCCTGGTAGCGGATGAGCCCCGACGGGTCGCAGTCGTTCCAGGAGACGCGGCGCGTGACCGTCACGGACGGGACGCTACCTTGACGCGTCCATCTCTTTCAAGTATGAAGCATCGCCATGAGGATCGCCTGCATCGGCGGCGGCCCCGCCGGTCTCTACTTCGCGATCTCGGCCAAGCTCCGGAACCCGGCCCACGAGGTCGTCGTGCTGGAGCGGAACCGGCCCGGCGACACCTTCGGCTGGGGCGTCGTGCTCAGCGACGCCGTCCTCGAGACGCTCCGCGCGAACGACGCGCCGACCGCGGAGGCGATCCTCGCCAACTTCGCCTACTGGGACGACATCGAGGTCGTCCGGCGCGGGCGCGTCATCCGCTCCGGCGGGCACGGGTTCTGCGGCATCGGACGCAAGCGTCTGCTCCAGATCCTCCAGGAGCGGGCGACGGAGCTCGGCGTCGAGCTCCGCTTCGAGACCGAGGTCGCCGACCTGGACACGATCGGGGACTACGACCTCGTCGTCGCCGCCGACGGCGCCAACTCGCGGGTCCGCGAGCGGTTCGCCGACCACTTCCGGCCCGACGTCGACCTGCGTCCGAACCGGTTCGTCTGGCTCGGGTCGGACCGCAAGCTCGACGCGTTCGAGTTCGTCTTCGAGGAGACGGCGCACGGCCCGATCTGGATCCACGCGTACCAGTTCGAGCCCGAGACCTCGACGGTGATCGTCGAGTGCGCGCCC
This sequence comes from Gaiellaceae bacterium, assembly GCA_035546715.1. Classification (GTDB taxonomy): domain Bacteria; phylum Actinomycetota; class Thermoleophilia; order Gaiellales; family Gaiellaceae; genus PALSA-600. The sequence continues at coordinate 32,015 of DASZWI010000165.1, forward strand.
CACACGTGGGAAGGGCTGGGCTTCCCCGAGCTCGACGCCGATGGGACGATCGCGCTCTGCGAGGAGCTGTTCGCCGGCTTCCTGCAGGGGGCGAAGCTCCGCTCGAACGCGACGCATCTGCGCGGCTCGGCGATCTGGCTGCGCTTCCCGCGGATCCACTGCGAGCGCTGGTACCGCGGCAACGTCGTCCTCCTGGGAGACGCCGCGCACACCGCCCACTTCTCGATCGGCTCCGGGACGCGCCTCGCCATGGAGGACGCGATCGACCTCGCCGACCGGCTCGAGGCCGACGCGCCGCTCGAGGAGGCGCTCGCGGGCTACGAGGCCGCGCGGCAGCTCGAGGTGATGCGGCTCCAGTCGGCGGCGCGCAACTCGATGGAGTGGTTCGAGCACCTCGGCCGCTACGAGCACCTCGAGCCCGAGCAGTTCGCCTATGCGCTGCTCACCCGCAGCCAGCGCGTCAGCCACGAGAACCTCCGGCTGCGCGACTCCGGCTACGTCGCCGACCTCGAGGCCTGGTTCGCGCGGCGCACGACCGGCGACCCCCACGCCGACGCCCGGCCGCCCATGTTCACGCCGTACCGGCTGCGCGGGCTCGAGCTCGCCAACCGGATCGTCGTCTCGCCGATGTCGATGTACAGCGCCGTCGACGGCGTGCCCGACGACTTCCACCTCGTCCACTACGGCGCGCGCGCCCAGGGCGGCGCAGGCCTCGTGGTGACCGAGATGACCGACGTGCTGCCCGAAGGCCGGATCACGCCGGGCTGCGCCGGGATCTGGAACGACGAGCAGGCGGCGGCGTGGAAGCGGATCGTCGACTTCGTCCACGGGAAGACGCCCGCGAAGATTGCCCTCCAGCTCGGCCACGCCGGGCCGAAGGGCGCGACGAAGCTCGAGTGGGAAGGCGCCAACGAGCCGCTCGAGGAGGGCGGGTGGCCGCTGATCGCAGCCTCCGCCGTCCCCTGGTCGCCGGCCAACCAGGTCCCCCGTGCGATGACGCGCGACGACATGGACGAGGTGACCGCCGCGTACGTCGCGGCGGTGCGCCGCGCGGTCCACGCCGGCTTCGACATGATCGAGCTGCACTTCGCGCACGGCTACCTGCTCTCGAGCTTCATCTCGCCGCTGACGAACCGGCGCACCGACGAGTACGGCGGCAGCCTCGAGAACCGCCTGCGCTATCCGCTCGAGGTCTTCCACGCCGTACGCGCCGTCTGGCCCGACGAGCGGCCGATCTCGGTGCGCATCTCGGCCACGGACTGGGTGCCGGGCGAGGGGCTCTCGGGCGACGACGCCGTGCAGGTCGGCGCGGCGTTCGTCGCCGCCGGCGCCGACGCGATCGACGTGTCGGCCGGCCAGACCTCCCTCCGCGCGCGCCCGATCTACGGCCGCATGTTCCAGACGCCGCTGTCCGACCAGATCCGCAACGAGGCGAACGTGGCGACGATGGCGGTCGGCAACATCACCGAGGCCGACCACGTCAACTCGATCATCATGGCCGGCCGCGCCGACCTCTGCTGCCTCGCGCGGCCGCATCTGGCCGATCCGAACTGGACGCTGCGGGCGGCCGCCGAGCTCGGCTACACGGGCGTCTCCTGGCCGAACCAGTACCTGTCGGGCGGGGAGCAGCTGCACCGCCTCGCCCGGCGAGCCGCGGAGCTGGCGGTGCGGGTGTGATGGGCCGGCTCGCGGGACAGCGCGCGCTCGTGACCGGCGCCGGGTCGGGGATCGGCGCCGCGATCGCCGAGCGCCTGGCGGCCGAGGGCGCGACGCTCACGCTCGTCGGCCGCGACGCCTCCCGCCTCGCCGAGCGCGCGACCGCGCTCGAGGGCGCGCGCACCGCCGTCTGCGACGTCACCGACGAGGCGGCCGTGGAGCGCCTGGCGGACGAGGCCGGCGAGGTCGACCTGCTCGTCAACAACGCGGGCGCGGCGGAGGCGGCCCCGCTGGCGCGCACCGACCTCGCGCTCTGGGAGCGGATGCTCGCCGTCAACACGACGGCGCCGTTCCTCCTCTGCCGGGCGTTCGCGCCGGGCATGGTCGAGCGGGGCGCCGGGCGGATCGTCAACGTCGCGTCGACCGCCGGCGAGCGCGGGTACGCCTACGTGTCCGCGTACTGCGCCTCGAAGCACGGCGTGGTCGGCCTCACCCGCGCGCTCGCGCTCGAGCTCGCGACCACGGGCGTGACCGTCAACGCCGTCTGTCCCGGCTACACCGAGAGCCCGCTGCTCGAGCGGGCGGTCGAGGGAATCGTCGCCGCGACGGGCCGCGACGGCGAGGACGCCCGCCGGGCGCTCCTGCGTGAGAACCCGCTGGGGCGCTTCGTCCGTCCGGAGGAGGTCGCCTCCGCCGTCGCCTGGCTCTGCGAGCCGGCCCAGGCGGCCGTCACCGGCCGCACGATCCCCGTCGCCGGCGCGGAGGTCGTGTGATGGCGCCGGCGGTCGCGTCGCGCGAGCGGCTCCGCCTCTGGCTGCGCCTGCTGGCGGCCACGAACGAGATGGAGCGCGCCCTGCGCCGCCGCCTGCGCGAGGAGTTCGACACGACCCTCCCCCGCTTCGACGTCCTGGCCGCGCTGGACGGCGCCGACGGCGGGCTCTCGATGTCCGAGCTGTCGCGGCGGCTGATGGTCACGAACGGCAACACGACCGTGCTGGTCGACGCGCTCGAGAAGGAGGGTCGCGTGCGCCGGACGGTCTCCGCGAGCGACCGGCGCAGCTTCACGGTGGAGCTCACCGAGAGCGGGCGGGCGATCTTCGAGCGCATGGCCGCGGTGCACGCCGACTGGGTGTGCGACCTGCTCGGCGGCCTGCCGGACGAGGACGCCGCGCACCTCTCCCGGCTGCTGCACGACGCCCGGCTGGCGATCCAGGCCAGCGCCGACCCGACCCGAGAGGCGGCAGGATGAGCGACGAGCTGAGGATCGACGTGGCCGACCGGGTCGCGACGCTGACCCTGAACCGGCCGGAGCGGAAGAACCCGCTCACCTTCGAGCTGTACGCCGAGCTGCGCGACTGGTTCCGCGGCGCCGGGAGCGATCCCGGCGTCCGCGCCGTCGTGCTGACGGGCGCCGACGGCAACTTCTGCTCGGGCGGCGACGTGCACGAGATCATCGGGCAGCTCGTCGGCCGCTCCATGCCGGAGCTGCTCGAGTTCACGCGGATGACGGGCGCGCTCGTCGACGCGATGGTCTCGTGCCCGTGCCCGATCGTCGCGGCCGTCGACGGTGTCGCCGCGGGGGCCGGGGCGATCCTCGCGATGGCCTCCGACATCCGGCTGGCGACGCCGGCCGCCCGGACGGCCTTCCTCTTCACGCGGGTCGGCCTGGCGGGCTGCGACATGGGCGCCTGCGCGATCCTGCCGCGCATCGTCGGGCAGGGCCGGGCCGCCGAGCTGCTGCTGACGGGCCGCTCGATGGACGCCGAGGAGGCCGAGCGCTGCGGCTTCTACAGCCGCCTCGTGCCGGCCGGGGAGCTGCTCGCCGAAGCGCAGTCCGTCGCGCGGTCGCTGGCGCACGGCCCGACGTTCGCGCACGCGATGACGAAGACGATGCTCCGGCAGGAGTGGGCGATGGGCCTCGGCGAGGCGCTCGAGGCCGAAGCGGAGGCGCAGGCCGTCTGCATGCAGACGAAGGACTTCGAGCGGGCGTACCGCGCCTTCGCGGCGCGCGAGCGGCCGGTGTTCGAGGGCGACTGATGGCCGACCGCAGCTATCTCGCCTGGCCGTTCTTCGAGGAGCGGCACCGCGCCCTGAAGGCGGAGCTCGACGCCTTCGCCGCCGGGCTCGGCGACCTCGCGCACGACGAGACGGACGTCGACGCCACCTGCCGTACGCTGGTGCGCCGGCTGGCAGAGGCGGGCCTCCTGCGCCTGTGCACGGAGCTGGACGTGCGCTCGCTCTGCCTCGTGCGCGAGACGCTCGCCGCCGCCGGCGGGCTCCCCGACTTCGCCTTCGCCATGCAGGGCCTCGGCTCGGCGCCGGTCACGCTGTTCGGGACGGACGAGCAGAAGGCAGCGCTCCTGCCGCGCGTCGTCGCGGGCGACGCGATCGCGGCGTTCGCCCTCTCCGAGCCGGTGGCCGGGTCGGACGTCGCCGCGATCGCGACGACCGCGTCCCGCGACGGGGACGACTGGGTGCTCGACGGGACGAAGACGTGGATCTCGAACGGCGGCATCGCCGACGCCTACGTCGTCTTCGCCCGGACCGGCGAGGCGCCGGGCGCGCGCGGGCTGTCGGCGTTCCTGGTCGACGCCGACGCGCCCGGCCTGCGCGTCACCGAGCGCATCGAGGTGTCGGCGCCGCACCCGCTCGCGACGATCGCGCTCGACGGCTGCCGCATCCCCGGCGACCGGCTGGTCGGTCCGGCGGGCGACGGCTTCAAGGTGGCGATGGCGACGCTCGACCTCTTCCGCTCGACGGTCGGGGCCGCGGCGCTCGGCTTCGCCCGCCGTGCCTACGACGAGACGCTCGCCCGCGTCTCGACCCGCGAGCTGTTCGGGGCGCCGCTCGCCGACCTCCAGCTCGTGCAGGGGAAGGTCGCCGACATGGCGCTCGAGATCGACGCGGCCGCCCTGCTCGTCTACCGGGCGGCCTGGACGAAGGACGCCGGCGCGGCGCGGGTCACCCGCGAGGCCGCCATGGCGAAGCTCTACGCGACCGAGGCGGCCCAGCGCGTCGTCGACGCCGCCGTGCAGCTCCACGGCGGCCTCGGCGTGACGGCCGGCCACCCGGTCGAGCGCCTCTACCGCGAGGTCCGCGCGCTGCGGATCTACGAGGGAGCGAGCGAGGTGCAGCAGGTGATCATCGCGCGACAAGCGCTCAACGCACACGCAAGGGACGAGGGAGCCTCATGACTCTGGTGGACACGTTTGCGGCCGACGGACTGCCTCCCCGCGAGCAGTGGCCGGACCTCCTGATCGAGCCGCTCGGATACCCCGACCGGCTGAACTGCGCCGTCGCCCTCCTGGACGACATGGTCGCCGAGCACGGCGACCGGCCGGCGTTCGTCACCGACGACGAGACGCTCACCTACCGCGAGCTCAAGGCGAAGGTCGACCGGATCGCGCACGTGCTCGTCGACGACCTCGGCTTCGTCAGCGGGAACCGCGTGCTGCTGCGCGCGCCCAACAACCCGACGCTCGTCGCGTGCTGGCTCGCCGTGGCGAAGGCGGGCGGCGTCGTCGTGGCGACGATGCCGCTGCTCCGGCGGAAGGAGCTCACCGACGTCGTCGAGCGGGCGGCGATCGGCCTCGCGCTCTGCGACGACCGGCTGCTCGACGAGGTCGAGGGCCTCTGCGACCGGCTCGTCTCGTTCTCGGAGCTCGATCGGCTCGCGGCGGACAAGCCCGACGCGTTCGAGGCCTACGACACGGCCGCCGACGACATGGTGCTCATCGCCTTCACGAGCGGCACCAGCGGGCTCCCGAAGGGGACCATGCACTTCCACCGGGACGTCCTCGCGATCTGCGACACGTTCTCCCGGGAGGTCGTCAAGCCGCGGCCGGACGACGTCTTCATCGGCTCGCCGCCGATCGCGTTCACGTTCGGGCTCGGCGGCCTGGTCACGTTCCCGATGCGGGTCGGCGCCGCGACGGTGCTGCTGGAGAAGGCCGCGCCCGACGTGCTGATCGAGGCGATCGAGCGGCACGGCGCCACGGTCTGCTTCACGGCGCCGACGGCGTACCGGGCGATGCTCGCCGCCGGCGTCGAGGGCCGCGTCAAGACGCTCCGGCGCTGCGTGTCGGCGGGCGAGACGCTCCCGCTCGGGACGTTCGAGGCGTGGCGGGCCGCGACCGGGATCAAGCTGATCGACGGCATCGGCGCCACCGAGATGCTGCACGTGTTCATCAGCGCCGCGGACGACGACATCAAGCCCGGCGCCACCGGCAAGCCCGTGCCCGGCTACGAGGCGCGCGTCGTCGACGACGACATGAACGACGTCGGCCCCGGCGTCGTGGGCCGGCTGGCCGTGCGCGGGCCGACGGGCTGC
>DASZWI010000166.1:0-6518 GCA_035546715.1 Gaiellaceae bacterium
GAGGTTGAACACGCGCCGCAGCTCGTCCTCCTCGACGTGGCGGGCGAGCCAGAGGAACACCTCGGGCCGCTCCCACGCGTCCCAGTCGAGCTCGGCGCGTCGTCCCTCGGGCAGCACGCGCTCGAGGTTGCCCAGGATCCCCCCGCCGGTGACGTGGGCGAACCCCTTCGCCCGCCCGCGGAGCCGGCGAGCCTCGCCGAGGTAGAGGCGGGTCGGCGCGAGCAGGTCGGGGCCGTCGTAGTCCTCGTCCTCCAGGACGCGCCGCACGAGGGTGAAGCCGTTGGCGTGCACGCCCGCCGACGCGACGCCGATCACGGCGTCGCCCGCCGCGATCGTGCTGCCGTCGACGAGCGCGTCGCGGTCGACGACACCGACGCACGTGCCGGCGAAGTCGAGCTCGCCGGAGGCGTAGATGCCGGGCAGCTCGGCCGTCTCGCCGCCGACCAGGGCCACGCCCGCCTCGCGGCAGACGGCCGCGGCGCCCTCGACCAGCTCGGCCACCTCGTCGAGGCGGATCTCGTTCGCCGCCACGTAGTCGAGCAGCATGAGCGGATCGGCGCCGCAAGTGGCGACGTCGTTGATGCAGTGGGCCGCGAGGTCGGCGCCGCAGTCCCGCAGCCGGCCGCGCTCGCGGGCCAGGATCAGCTTCGTCCCGACGCCGTCGGTCGAGGCGGCGAGCAGGCGGCGGTCGTCGAGCGGGTGCAGCCCGGCGAACGCGCCGAACCCGGCGGCGCCCGTCGACTCGACGGCCGCGCGCAGCCGGTCGACGACCGACCCGGCCGTCTGCAACGACACCCCCGCTGCCGCGTAGCTGTGCGCGTCCTCCCCCAAGGGCTCGATTCTAGGATCCGCGCCGGATCGCTCGGTGGCGGTGCCTCTCGGCCGGGCGCGCAGCTGATCAGGCGAAGCGCTCGCCGTACAGCTCGGGGCGGCCCTCGGGGCCTCCCTCGACGAACCGCACCGCGGTGTCGCCGATCAGCACGGCGCCGTCGTCGCGCTCGGCGCCGAGGATCTCGATCAGCGCGATCGCCTTCTGGTCGGGCTCGTCGGCGCGGAGCTGGAGCTCGGCGAGCTTCAGCTCGTGCGACTCGGCCAGCAACTCCTCGATCCAGTCGCGCGGCGGGTGCACCTCCAGCCGGTAGCCGGCGTTGGTGGCGATGAAGGTGCGCCGGCCGCCGTGCTCCTGCACGCGCAGGTTCGCGTCGGTGGCGCGGTTGACGACCGCGTTGAACTCGTCCTCGTCGAGGGCGATCCCGAGGTGGTCGACCCGCGGGATGCGCCAGTGGCCCGGCTGGACGACGACGTTGACTGCCCCGCGCTCCAGCTCGGAGAGGCGCAGCTTGAACCCGTCGCGGTCGAGCTTCTCCCAGGTGACGCCCGACTCGACGGCGACGTGCTCCTCGCCGATGCGGCCGTATCGCGCCACGAGATGGAAGCCGAGCTTGCCGAGGTAGCGGGCCTCCACGTCGCGCAGCTCCGAGGTGACGAGGTGGTAGTGGAAGAGCTGCATGCCCGTACTCTGTCAGGTGCCGTGCACCCGTCGCTGCTGAGCCCGTGGAGCTTCGAGCCGCTCCAGATCGTCCCCACGGTGGTCGTCGCGGCGCTCTACCTGCGGCGCTGCCGGACGCTCGCCGAGCGCGGCCAGCCGGTCCCCGCGTGGAAGCAGGCGAGCTTCTGGACGGGCATCGGCCTGGTCGTCTTCGCGCTCAACTCGCCGGTCGACAAGCTCGGCGAGGTCGACTTCTTCTTCATGCACATGCTCCAGCACGTGATCATCGGCGACCTCGCGCCGCTGTGCTTCGTGGTCGGGCTGAGCGGGCCGATCCTCCGGCCCGTGCTGGCGCTGCCGGTCGTCGACCAGCTGCGCGTGCTGACGCACCCGCTGATTGCCCTCCCGGTCTGGGCGCTCGACCTCTACGTCTGGCACCTGCCGTTCCTCTACGACGCGGCGCTGCACCATGACGCGGTTCACGCCCTGGAGCACTTCATGTTCTTCACGTGCGGCTGCCTGATCTGGGAGCCCGTGATCGAGACGCTGCCCGCGCCCGCCTGGTTCGGCACCGGCGTGAAGGTCGGCTACATCTTCGGCGTGCGGCTGCTCGAGACCATCCTCGGCAACGTCTTCATCTGGTCGGGCGGAATGTTCTACACGGTCTACAAGCACGCGCCCGAGTGGGGGATCACGCCCGCGCACGACCTCAACCTCGGCGGGATCGTGATGATGGCGGAGGGCTCCATCGTCACGCTCGCCGTGCTCGTCTGGCTCTTCCTGAGGATGGCCGCCGAGGGCGAGCTGCGGCAGGAGCTCATCGAGCAGGGCCTCGACCCGCGCCAGGTGCAACGCGCCGTCCGCTACGGACGGGGACACGAGCTGCAGGCCCGCGGCGGATGAACCTGAGGGCCCTTCTCTTCGACTTCGACGGGCTGCTGATCGACACGGAAGGGCCGTCGTACCGCTCCTGGGCCGAGCTCTACGAGCAGCACGGGCACGAGCTGACCCTCGACGCCTGGTCGGCGGCGATCGGCACGATCGGCGGCTTCGACCCCGAGGCCGACCTGACCGAGCGAGGCGTGCTGCTCGAGGAGCACCACCTCGAGAGCCGGCGGCGTCGCGACCTGGAGCTCTGCGACCTCGAGGAGATGCGGCCCGGGGTGGTGGAGCTGCTCGACGAGGCCGAGCGGCTCGGGTTGCACGTCGCGATCGTCTCGTCGGCGAGCAACTGGTGGATCGAGCACCATCTCGGCTCGCGCGAGCTGCTCGAGCGGTTCGAGCTCGTCGTCTGCGCGAACGGCGACGCCGAGCGTGCGAAGCCGCGGCCGACGCTCTACCTCGAGGCGCTCGAGCAGCTCGGGGTCGCGGCGGAGGAGGCGATCGCGTTCGAGGACTCGCTGAACGGCGTCCTGGCCGCCAAGGCGGCCGGGATCTACACCGTCGCGGTGCCGAACGACGTGACCGAGGGGCTGGACTTCTCGGCGGCCGACCTGGTGGTCGGCTCGCTGCTCGAGGTCGACCTGACCCGCGTCTAGCTGCGGACCGCTTCGAAGCGGTGCTTCGCCGTGTCGAGCGGCACGGCGGTCGGGTACCGGCGCGTCAGGCACGCGCGGCAGAGGGCGTTCTGCGGCCGGCGCGTCGCCTCCGTCAGCCCTTCGAGCGAGAGGTAGGCGAGCGAGGTGGCGCCGATCGCGTCCCGCACCTCGGCGATCGACGCGTTGGCGGCGATCATCTCGTCCGGCGAGGCGAGGTCGATGCCGTAGAAGCACGGCGAGACGACGGGTGGCGACGAGATGCGGACGTGCACCTCGACGGCGCCCGCGTCGAAGAGCATCTGCACGATCTGGCGGGTCGTCGAGCCGCGCACGATCGAGTCGTCGACGACGACCACGCGCCGGCCGGCGACCTCCGCGAGCGGGTTGAACTTCATCCGGATGCCCTGCTCCCGCATGCCCTGCTCGGGCTGGATGAACGTGCGCCCGACGTAGCGGTTCTTCACCAGGCCCTCGCTGAACGGGATCCCGCTGGCGCGGGAGAAGCCGACGGCGGCGGGCGTGCCGGAGTCCGGGATGGGCATGACGAGGTCGGCGTCCGCGGGCGCCTCGGCGGCGAGCCGCTCGCCCATCCGGACGCGCGCGGCGTGCACCTCGACGCCCTCGAGCTTCGTGTCCGGGCGGGCCAGGTAGAAGAACTCGAAGATGCAGAGCGCGTGCTGGGCCGGCGCGACCGCCTGCTCGACCCGCACGCCGTCCTCGTCCGCGACCAGCAGCTCGCCCGGCTCGAGCTCGCGCTCGAGGGTGGCGCCGACCAGGTCGAGGGCGCAGGTCTCCGACGCGACGACCGGGTCGTCGCCGAGCCGCCCGTAGACGAGCGGCCGGAACCCGTGGCGGTCGCGGAAGGCGAACAGCTTCCCCTCGGCGAGGCCGACGACCGTCGCCGCGCCCTCGAGGCGGTCCATCGTCGCGGCCACCGCCTCGTCGAGCGGCCGTGGGTCGTCCGCGACGAGCACGGCGATCACCTCCGAGTCGGAGGTGGAGGCGAGCGGCTTGCCGACGTCCTCGCGCAGCTCGGCGGCGTTGACGAGGTTGCCGTTGTGGCCGAGCGCGACCGTGCGCGCGCGGCCGTGATGGAGGAGCGGCTGGGAGTTCGCCCACTCGTTGCCGCCGGTCGTCGAGTAGCGCGTGTGGCCGATCGCGAGCTCGCCCTGCAGGCCGCTCAGCGAGCGCTCGTCGAAGACCTGCGCGACGAGCCCGAGCTCGCGCAGCGCGGTCAGCCGGCCGTCCTCGCTGACCGCGATCCCGGCGGACTCCTGGCCGCGGTGCTGGAGGGCGTAGAGGCCGAAGTAGGCGAGGCGGGCGACGTCGCGGCCGGGCGCCCGGATCCCGAACACGCCGCACACGGCTAGACGACCGTCCCGAGCTCGACGACGTCGTCCCACGGCACCTCGACGCCGGCCGCGACGGCTGCGACGACGCCCGGGCCCTCGACGCCCGCGGCGTCGAGCTCGGCGTCGCGGCCCGACCAGGCCGCCGCCTCGCGCAGTGCGAGGCCGAGACCGCCGTCGGACACGTCGTGCGCCAGCGAGAACAGGTGCGCGTGCCGCCAGACGAACTCGACGAAGCCGTGCCCGGAGCCGCGCAGCAGCAGGACGCGGTCGCCCGAACGCCACCGGTCGGGGATGCTCGTCACGTCGCGCACCAGGCCGACGCAGCCGATGACGGGCGTCGGCGGGATCGGCGCGCCGCCCGTCTCGTTGTAGAGCGAGACGTTGCCCGAGACGACCGGGATGCCGAGCGACTCGGCGGCGAAGGCGATCCCCTCGATCGCCTCGGCGAGCTCCCAGGCGATCTCCGGCTTCTCCGGGTTGCCGAAGTTGAGGCAGTCGGTGAGCCCGATCGGCTCGCCCCCGGCGCAGGCGACGTTCAGCGCTGCTTCGAGCACCGCGCGGTAGCCGGCCTCGCGCGGGTTGCGGCAGCCGAGCGGGGGCCCGTCGAGCGAGACCGCCAGCCCGCGCGTGCCGTCGACGCGGAGCACCGCGGCGCCGAGGCCGGGCCGCCGGACGGTGCGCGAGCCGACGAGGAAGTCGTACTGCTCGAAGACCCAGTCCTTCGGCTCGTCGTTGACGGGGTCGACGGGCGCTGCCGGCGTGGCGGGGCGCGGCGTCTGCGGGATGTCGTAGCGCGGGCACTCGTCGGTCAGCAGCCGCGCGGGGATCGACCCGACCTGCTCGCCGTCGAAGAAGCAGCGCAGGTCGCCGTGGCCGGTCACCTCGCCGATGACGGTGCACGGCAGCTCCCAGCGGGCGCATGCCGCGCGCACCTCGTCGAGGAGCTCGGGCGCGACGACGGCGACCATCCGCTCCTGCGACTCGGAGACCATGATCTCCCAGGGCTCCATGCCCTCCTCGCGGAGCGGGACGCGGTCGAGGTGGACGTCGACGCCCGCGCCGTCCGACGCCATCTCGGAGAGGCTCGACGCGAGCCCGGCGGCGCCGCAGTCCTGGAGGGAGAGGACGAGGTCGCGCTCGACGAGGTCGAGCGACACCTCGATCAGCGCCTTGCCGCGGAACGGGTCGCCGATCTGGACGGACGGGCGCTTCTCGTCGGAGCCTTCGAGGTCCTGGGACGCGAGCACCGAGGCGCCGCCGATCCCGTCGCGGCCGGTGAGGGCCCCGTAGAGGACGATCGGGTTGCCCGCGCCGCGCGCCTTGGCGCGCAGCACACGGTCGGTGGGGAGGATCCCGACGCACATGGCGTTGACGAGGGGGTTCTGGTCGTACGCGGGGTCGAACGCGCACTCGCCGCCGACGTTCGGGACGCCGACGCAGTTGCCGTAGTGGCCGATCCCGGCGACGGCGCGCTTGAAGCGCCAGTCGGGGGAGCCGAAGCGGAGCCCGTCGAGCAGCGCGATGGGCCGCGCGCCCATGGCGATGATGTCGCGCAGGATCCCGCCGACGCCGGTGGCCGCGCCCTGGAAGGGCTCGACGGCGGACGGGTGGTTGTGCGACTCGACCTTGAACGCGACGGCCAGCCCGTCGCCGAGGTCGAGGACGCCGGCGTTCTCGCCAGGGCCCTGGAGCACGCGCTCGCCGGCGGAGGGGAGCCGTCTCAGCAGCGGCGCCGAGTGCTTGTAGCCGCAGTGCTCCGACCAGAGCAGGGAGAAGACGGCGAGCTCGAAGTCGTTCGGCGCGCGCTCGAGCAGCTCGCGGATACGGTCGAACTCCCAGTCCGTGAGACCGAGAGCCTGGTGGAGGGGCTGGTCGGCGACCGAGCTCAGGTCGACAGGGTATCGCGGGGGTCGGGCGGCCTCAGCCGGAGCCCACGCGTGCGCCGGCCGCGCGACGCGTCGCGGACGAGCTCGGCGTCCCGGCCGGCGGTCTGCTCGTCCAGGCGAAATCGGCGCACGTCTATGACTCCGAGCGCGACGCGATGGCCGCGCTCGTCACCCGGGGTCCGACCCGGGTCTGACCCTGCGCTGCGGCGCGGGCCCGCCGGCGCTCGCAGCGCTCGACGCGCGAGCCGGGCGC
>DASZWI010000167.1:0-27512 GCA_035546715.1 Gaiellaceae bacterium
AAGGACAGGAAGGAAAGCCACGACCAGGAAGGGTACGTGCCCGCCAGCCCTCTCGCCCAGCCCGTGACCGACGACGACGGATCTCCGCACGGCTCCATCTCGATCGACGGCGCCCGGTACGCGCTCGTCGACGGCCAGTGGGCGCTCGTTCCCTCCCCGCTCTCCGAGCCGGCCGTCGGCAGGCCGCCGGTCCCGGACGGCTACGTCTCGGTCGGCGGCGCCTGGTTTCGCACCGTCGACGGCAGGCTCGAACCGACCACGTCGCCGCTTCCGGCCGCCCCTGCTCGCGGCCGGCCGATCCCCGAGGGGTACGTCTCGGTCGATGGCGCGTTGCTCCGCGTCGAAGCACCGTCCGAGCTCGAGTCCGCACCGGCCACGCGCTAGCGCTAGGGCCTCGAGCCCACCCGCCACCCGCCGCCTTCGAGCGGCCGGGCCGCAACGCACGCGCCGCCGCGCCGACGGCGCTCAGCGCCCGGAGGCATGACGCGCGTGGGCGACCAGCGCGTTGGCGTGCCCGTGGCCGAGGCCGTGCTCGCTCTCGAGCCAGTTGACGAGTTCCATGTGGCCGGTCAACGGACTCGCCTCGATCAGAGCCTCCCACTCGGCGATCGATCGTCCGTACTTCTTCTCGATCGACGGGAAGTAGGAGGCCGGCCCCTTCGGTTTGTCGCTCATCCGCGATCCTTTCGTCTCGTGTCGGGATCGAGCGCTCCGCCCTGCCGGCGGCGCGTCGTTACAGATCGCCGTTCGACGCGAAACTCATCGGCGACGCGCGGGTGAACTCGGCGCGAGCGGTCGGGCTCAGTGGTAGGCGCCGTCGTGCTGCACCAAGGGGTGCACGTCGAGGTCGTCCTCGGCCGAGCAGACCGCTCCGATGACGAGCGTGTGGTCGCCGCAGCGGTGGCGAGCGTGCATGCGGCAGCCCAGCCGCACGACCGCATCGTCGAGCGCCGGTCCGAACTCGGTCAGGTGGTGCGGCACGCCCGCGAACTGCTCTGCGCCGGAGGGTCGCGACCGATCCGAGAAGCGCACGGCGTGCTCGGCGTGGCCCGAGCCGAGCACGGAGAGCGTGAACGCCGCGGCGTCCCCGAGCACCTCGAGCGTGCGGGACCCTTCGGCGAGGCTGACGCTCACGAGCGCCGGATCGCGCGAGACGAAGGCGAGCGTGCCGACGGTCGTCGCGTGCACCGTGCCGCCGGCTGCCGTCGCGAGGACCGCCACCGGACTCGGGATGCGCCGCAGCGCGCGGAACGGATCGACCTTCGCCCGCGGGGGCGCCGGCAGCCGCAGCGGATGGACGTCGGGCTCGAGCCAGCGCTCGCGGCCGGCGGCGAGACGGCTCGACGAGTAGTACCGCCCGAGCAGGGACTTGTCCATCAGCTCCGGGTGGTGACCCGGATCGGCAACGGGGGCGATCAGCTCGAACCAGGCCCGGGTGATCGTGACGTGGTACGCGTCCGGCCGGCCGGCGCGCCGCGCGATGCCTTGGATTCCGGTCGCGAGACGCTCGAAGCCTTCGGCGCGCCCGTACTTCCGTGCGAGCAGCCAGGCGACGCGAACGTGGCGCGCGTGCGGGAAGTCGTCGTCGCCGATGCTCCCCGATTCGAAGGCGTCGAGCAGCTCGTCGTCCGTCAGGGTCATGAACGGTCCCCTCGCCCGGAGTGGCCTGCTTCCATCGCAACTTTGATTATACCATATCGGATAATCCCCTGCCGACTCTTATGGCTGGAGAGCACTGGACCCGGCGAGCTAGCGGCCGCTGCGTGCGCGCCGGTGCAAGCGGTCGGCCGCGGCGTCCTCGTGCACCACCGTGGCCAGCGCCGCGACGACCGCTTCGAGACCGCGCAGGTCTCGCTCGCTCACCGAAGCGCGAACGGCGGCCTCCAGATCCGCGACGACGCGAGCCGCCTGCCGCGCGGGAGCCTGCCCGCTGCGCGTCAGATGGATCGTGAACGAGCGGCGATCGCTCGGGTTGAGCTCGCGACGCACGAATCCCCGCCGTTCGAGCCGGTCGAGGATGTTCGTGAGCGTCGTGCGCTTGGTCCCGAACTCGCGGTGCAGGCTCGCGATCGACAGAGGCCCCTTCTGCGCCAGCTGGACGAGAACGTGCGCCTCCGCCTGCGTCACCCCCGAGGCCCGCGCCGCACGTTCGACGTAGGCGCCGACCAGGTGCGCGCCCCGTTCCAGGGTCGAGACGGTTGTCACCAAATCGAATAGTACCGGATCGGCATAAGTCGAAGGTCCGACGCTTGCGGAGCTGATGTCCCGCCGGGCCGCCGAAGGCCTGAGCTTCAGGCCGTGGAATCCATGCCGGCCCGCAGGGCGGCGTACACGGCGCGGGCCACGCGCGCGCCGTAGCTCGAGCGCGGGCCCCCGAACGGCTCGGCCGGTCCCGTCGCCGGGCACAGGACGGTGACCGCGTCCGTCGCCGTGCCGGTCCCCGCGATCGCCCCGTCCACGAGCGCCTGGACCTTGGCCTCGGTCACGGTGCAGAGCAGGTTCGCGAGGGCGGCCTCGGAATGGCGCACCGGGACGAACGCGACCACGTTGATCGTTCCCGGAAGCCCGGCGTCCTCCGCCGTCACACCGTCTGCCGGCGCGGCGGCCCACATGGGCGAGCTCAGTCCCACGGTCGCCTCGACCCTGACACCGGGCTCGCCGGCATGGACGGCGACCCGGTCGACATCCGCCGCGGTCAGCATGCCCACACCCTGTCCGGTGAGCCGGAGCGCCTGGGCGACCTCGCCGATGTGGTCCTCGATGTCGCGCCGGGCGTAGCCGTTCGGCACCTGCACGTTGACCACCCAGTCCCGCAGACCGATGCCGCCCCCCACCGCCGCGGTCGACGCGACCAGCATCGGCGAGCGCAGACGCCAGGCCAGGCACGCCGGCGTCCCGGCATCGGCGAACCGCGTGAGCTCAGATGCGACGGCGGTCAGCGCCAGGCCCCTTCATCTCTCGGACTCCCCTCGGACGGTTACGGAAGATCGACGAGGTGGAGACGGTGAGCAGTCGCCGCGGCTTCGCCTCGCGTGCCGACTCGGAGCTTGCCGAGGATGTTGGAGACGTGCGTGCTCACGGTTCGCGGAGACACGAAGAGCTCGCCGGCGATCTCCCGGTTGCTGCGGCCTGCAGCGACCAGCTGCAGCACGTCGCGCTCGCGTGCGGTGAGCCCGAACGCCGCAACCTCGTCGGCGGGAGCGCGGTCTCCGTCACGATCCGCGAGCTTGATGCCCGCGCGTCGCGCGAGCTGATCGATCCGCTGCTCGAGCGGCGGAGCGACGAGCTCGCGGGCAAGGTCGGCGGCGCTCTGGAGGAGCGTCGCGGCGGCTTCGCGATCGTCCCCGGCCACCGCGGCGGCGGCGTGGAGCCGGCAGTAGGCGGTCGAGTACGGCTGGCCGAGCGCCTGCCAGTGAGCGGCGGCGGCGTTCCACTCGGAGACGGCGCGGTGGCCGCGCGCGCGGGCCACCTCGGCGGCGAACGTCGCGGCGTGGGCGACGTGGAGCGGGCTTCGCCGTGGGAGTCGGGCCGCCGCCGGCTCGAGCTCGCCGAGGAGCTCGTTCCAGTCGCCGGCGCTCGACCTGAGACGCGCGGCGCTCGCCTCCGCGCACACGCGGGCCGCGGAGCCGAGCAGGCTCCAGGGGTACCGCGGGTCGGTCTCCCCGTCGTACGGCGGCAGCGCGCTCGCGGCTGCGAGCGCTCCGGGGAGATCACCCGCGGCGAGGAGCCGATCGATCTCGAGTCGTGCGAGCGGGAGTGCGTACTGCGCCTCGGCGTAGGCGCCCGCCGGGAGAGCGCGCAGCTCGTCGATCGTGCTCGCGGCGGTCTCGAGCGCGCCGCGGCCGACCTCGATCCGGCCGCGCACGAGCAGCGGGTGGACTCGCCCGAGCGGAGCCTGGTCCAGGGTGAGGATCTCGTCGATGATCTCGAGCGCCTCGTCCCAGCGTCCGGTCGCGGTCAGAGACTCGGCGAGCTTGCCGGCGAGCGGCGCGGCGACCTGGCGGGCCAGACCGAGCTCCCGGGCGCGGGCCAGGCCGGCGCGACCCGCCTGGATGGCGGCCTCGTGCTCGCCGCGCCCCTCGAGGACGTGGCTTGCCGTCAGGAAGGCCCAGACCTCGAGCTGCCCGGCCCCGAGGCTGGCCGCCGCCTCTCGCGCGGCGTGCAGCGCCGGAACGGTGTCCTCGCCTGCGTACGCGCCGATCGCAGCGAGCAGCAACGTCGACTCCGCCGCGAGCTCGGCGTCGTCCAGCTGTCCGGCGAGCTCCCGCAACTCGGCGGCGAGCGGCGGCACCGCCTGGTGACGCTCTTCGCGCCGCAAGGCCCAGGCGAGCTGAGCGACGATCTCGGCGCGCAGGCGGGACGCGCCGCTTGCGAGTCGAGCCGCCTCCTGCAGATCGTCGATCTGTCCCGGCAGCAGGAGCTCGCGGCGAAGGCCGGCTCGCCGCAGCAGAGCCGATGCGAGGCGCTCGGGATCGCGTTCGCCGTCGACCTCCGCGAGCGCCGCGTCGACGAGCGCGAGCCCGCGCTCCGCCTCGCCGGCCCAGCGGGCCGCATCGGCGGCGGCGATCAGCACGCCGACGCGATCGCCGCCGATCCGGCGCAGCGGCTCCGGGACACGATCCCAGAGCGACAGCACCTGCTCGAGCATGCCGAGCCGCTCGGCGTAGGCGAACGCCCGCCCGGCTGCCTCGGCGGCGTGCCAGGCAGCGGCGAACGCACGCTCGTGCTCGCGCGCGCCGAGCCAGTGCCGGGCGAGCCGCGCCGTCCCGCCCTCGTCGATCCCACGCGCCGCCGCTGCCTCGAGGGCCTCGGCGAAGCGGCGGTGCGCCTGGGCGCGCTCGCCGGGGAGGAGGTCTTCCAGCAGCGCCTCGCGGATCAGCTCGTGCCGAAACGCATACGCGTCGCCGTCGCCGACGAGCACGTTGCTCTCGACCGCCGGGCGCGCGGCATCCGCCAGCTCGCCACGATCGGCTCCGGCCACGGCGGCCAGCAGGTCGTCGTCGACGCGGGCGCCGCCGACGGCCGCCAGGCGGAGGAGCTGCTGCGTCGGCTTCGGCAGCTCGGTGACCGCGTCGAGCAGGAGCTCCTGCAGCGAGCCGGGGAGCGTCGCCCGGATCGTGCTGTCCGGACGGATCAGCGCCTCCGTGAAGAGCGGGTTCCCCTTCCCGCGCTCGTAGATCGCCCTGAGCACCTCCGGCCGAGCGGGATGGCCGAGCATGCCTTCGAGCTGGGCGGCGACCTCGGTGCGAGAGAGCGGCAGAAGCTCGATCCGGGTCACGCCCTCGATCCGCTCCAGCTCGGTCAGCTGCCGCCTGATCGGGTCGCCGCGGCGGAGGCCGGCGGGGCGGAACGTGACGACGAGCAGCGCGGCCGCGTCGCGGAGGTTGCGGACGAGGAAGCTCAGGAGATCGGCGGTGGGCCGGTCCGCCCATTGAGCGTCCTCCACCACCAGCACCACCGGCCGCTCCTCGGCGAGCGCCTCGAGGAGCCCGAGGACGGCCTCGAACAGCCGTGCTCGCGCCGTCTCCGGATCGCCGGCTGCCGGCGTCCCGAACTCGGGCAGCAGCCGGGCGAGCTCGCCGGTCCCCGGCCCGGGCAGCAGGGCCCCGATCTCGGCCGCGCCGCGCCGGCGGACCAGGTTGCGGAGCGCCGCGGAGAACGGCGCGTACGGCAGCTCGCCCGCGCTCGTCTCGACGCAGCCGCCCACGAGCACGACGGCTCGGTCGTGCACGGCTGACGCGAACTCCCTCACCAGCCGGGACTTGCCGCCCCCGGCCTCCGCGGTGACCAGGACGGTCGTCGGGACGCGGTCGACGGCAGCGTCGAAGGCAGCAGACAGCGCGGCCAGCTCGCCCGTGCGCCCCGCGAAGACCGGGCTCACGCGAGGCGTCTTCGTGTCGTTCAGCATGGCCGTCCGCCCGCTCACCCGCCGGCGACCAGCGCGTGAGGGTCGTCCCAAGATACGTCATCGACCCGGCAGAGATACGTCATCCTGACGAGGCGCTCCACCGGGGCTGAGCCGCACCATCACCTCGAACCCAGCCACTCCCATCCGCCGGCGTCCAGCCTGCGGATGGCCGACCGGAAGGACGACAGGATGGACGGCTTCGACCCGGCAACGAGCTTCGGCGACGCGATCGCGAAGCGCTACGACGACGTCCCGCGCGGCGACGAAGACGAGACGGTCGCCTTCCTCGCCCATCTCGCCGCCGGCCGCGACGCGCTCGAGCTCGCGATCGGCACCGGCAGGATCGCGCTCCCGCTTACCCGGACCGGCGTGCGGGTCGACGGGATCGAGTTGTCGCCGGACATGGTGAAACGGATGCGCGAGAAGCCGGGCGGAGACGCCGTCGAGGTCACGATGGGCGACATGAGCCAGGTGGGCACCGGCCGCCGCTACGGGCTCGTCTATCTCGTCTTCAACACGATCGGCAACCTGCTCACGCAGGACGACCAGGTCCGGTGCTTCGAAAACGCCGCTCGACACCTCGACCGCGACGGCGTCTTCGTGCTCGAGTGCCAGATCCCGTCGGCCCCGGCGCGACCCGGCCACGAGTTCGTCGATCCGGCCTTCATCGGACTCGACCGCGTCACCCTCGACGCCGGCCGCTACGACCCGCTGACGCAGATCCTCGACCTCAACCACATCCACCTCGACCCCGACGGCATCCGCTTCTCACCCATCCGGCTTCGCCTCGCGCACCCGCCCGAGTTCGACCTCATGGCACGCATCGCCGGCCTCCGCCTCCGTGAACGCCTGGGAGGCTGGCAAGGCGAGCCGTTCACCCGCACCAGCTGGCGCCACGTGAGCGTCTACGAGCCGGCGGCCCCGCTGCCAGCTCGCCGCTGAGCGCACAGCCGAT
The DNA here is from genome assembly GCA_035546715.1 of Gaiellaceae bacterium. Classification (GTDB taxonomy): domain Bacteria; phylum Actinomycetota; class Thermoleophilia; order Gaiellales; family Gaiellaceae; genus PALSA-600. Next base: position 6,864 of record DASZWI010000167.1, read on the forward strand.
CACCGAGCCAGACCGCCAGACGACTCCAACGGAGGACACCATGCAGACCGTCACCTCAGCCGACGGCACCACGATCGCGTACGACCGCTACGGCGAAGGCCCCGGGCTCATCCTGGTCAACGGCGCGATGAGCTACCGCAAGTTCAAGAAGTTCGAGCAGATCGCCACCGCGCTCTCGGACCGGTTCACCGTCGTCAACTACGACCGCCGCGGACGCGGCGACAGCGGACCCGCCGGTCCGGTCTCCGTCCAGCACGAGGTCGACGACATCGCCGCGCTGATCGAGGCGATCGGCGGGCGGGCGTCGCTGTGGGGGTGGTCGTCGGGCGCCGCGCTCGCGCTCCGCGCCGCCGCCGCCGGCATCGGCGTCGAGAGGCTCGTCGTCTACGAGACGCCGTTCAAGACCGACCCGAGCGCCAAGCATCCCGCCGACGACTACGCCGCCCGGCTCGAGCAGATCCTCGCGACGGGCGATCGCATGGCAGCCGCCAAGCACTTCCTGCGCAACGTCGGAGTCCCCGGACCGCTGGTGCCCGTGCTGGCGGTCACCCCGATGTTCAGGCGCTTCGCGCAGAACGCCCACACCTTGATGTTCGACTACGCCGCGCTCGGCGACCGGAACATGCACGGGCGCCCGCTGGACGCCGCGGAATGGGCGGGCGTCACGTGCCCGACGCTGGTCGCCTACGGCGCCAAGACCGCGCCCGCACTGAAGCACGCCTCCCGGTCGCTGGCCGAGGTGCTTCCCGACGCGACCCTGCGCGAGTTGCCGGGACAGAACCACAACGTCTCGGCGAAGGCGATCGTGCCGCTGCTGGCCGAGTTTCTCGGCCCCGAGGCGCGCGGCTGATGGAGCGCCTCGTCGTCGGGCCCGACCTCGCGGGCCTGCCTCGTGGTCAGGCAGGAAGGATGACGTTCGTCGCCGAGCGCGGCGCAGGACGCGCCGCCCGCGGCGGCTACCCCTCGCTCTGCGCGGGCTCCGGGCGGCCGAGGGGCCCGGCCGGGGAGCGGTGCTCCGGCGCGTCTCCGTGGCCCGGCCACCAGGCGACATGGCCGATCAGGGCCGTGAGCGCGGGCGTGAAGAGGGTGGCCATGGCGAACGCGGCCACGAGGATGCCGAACGCGATCGCGAAGCCCATCTCGGCGAGCAGCGAGTTGCCGGCGAGCATGAGCACGGCGAAGGAGCCGGCGAGGATGACGCCCGCGGCTCCGACGGTCGGCAGCGAGTGGCGGATCGCGATCGCGAGCGCGTTGCGCGGGTCGTGGCCTTCCTTGGCCTCCTCGCGCAGCCGCGCCATCATCAGGATGTTGTAGTCGGTGCCGAGCGCGACGACGAACATGTACATGATCAGCGGCAGCAGGAAGATCAGCCCGGAGTGGCCGATCGCGTCCTGGAAGATCAGGGTGGTCGCGCCGAGCGTGGCGGCGAAGCCGACGCCGACCGACACCATGAGGTAGAGCGGAGCGACGACGCTGCGGAGCAGGAGCCCGAGGATCAGCATGATCACGACGGCCGCGACGGGGAACACGACCGAGTAGTCGCGGTTCATCGCAGCCTTGATGTCGACGTAGACCGAGGTGATGCCGCCGACGAGCCCGCTCGTGCCGGGCGGCGCAGCATCGTGGGCCGCCGCGCGGAGCGGCCCCTTCACGGTCGACAGGGCGCGATCCGACTCGGGCGCCGAGGCCAGGGTGACGGTGTAGTCGGCGACGCGCCCGTCCTTGCTGAGGCGCGGGGCCGAGACCGAGCCGACGCCGTCGATGCGGCGGAGCGCGGCGCCGTAGCGATCGAGGGTCGACTGCGCGAGCGTGCCCGACCTGCTGCTCAGGTAGACGTCGGTGGGATCGGTGGCGCCGGGCGGCAGGCCGCGTTCGAGCGCGTCGAGCGCGATCCTCGACTCGGCCGTCTTCGACGTCGACCCGGAGGTGAGGTCGAAGGTCGGGTTGAACCGCAGCGCGCCGAGCGCGAGCGCGACCAGCACCACGGCCGAGACGCCGGCGAAGACCGCGGGGCGCCGCGCCATCGCGGTGCCGATCGCGGCGGCGCGCGCGCCGCGGGGCTCCGCCCGCCAGCTCTTCGACGGCCAGAAGATGCGCGTCCCGAGCAGCGAGACGACGGCGGGGACGAGCGTCAACCCGGCCAGGAGCGTGACGCCGACGGCGATCGCGAGCGACGGCCCCATCGAGCGGAAGAAGCTCAGCGAGGAGAGCGTCATGGCGAGGAACGCGACGATCACCACGCCGGCGGCGGACGAGATCACCTCGCCGACCCGGGTGACGGCGCTCACCATCGCACCCCGTCGGTCCTCCCCCAGGCGCAGCCGTTCGCGGTAGCGGAAGAGCAGGAACAGGATGTAGTCCGTCCCGATCCCGAACAGGACGACGATCAGCAGCGAGCTGATCGACGAGTCGGCCTTCAGTCCCGCCGCCTTCACGATCACGGCGATCAACCCGTTGGCGGCGACGGAGACGAGTCCGATGACGACCACCGGCAGGATCGCGATCAGCGGGCTGCGGAAGATGACCAGCAGCAGGAGCATGATCAGGACGACCGTGCCGACGGCGACGATCGAGTCGGCGCTCCCCGACGCCTCCTTCTGGTCGAGCCCCTGCGCGACCGCGCCGGTCGTGCCCTCGACGAGGCCCGTTCCGGCGGTCAGCCTGGTGAGCGTCTTGCGCAGCGCCTTCGTCGCGTCGAAGAGCGTGTCCTGGTTCCCCGGGGTCATGTCGGGCATCTGCACGCTCACCGTCTGGACGAGCCCGTTGCTCGACGGCTTGCCGACGACGAGCCGCTCGACCTGGGGCAGCTTGGCGGCGCGCACCTCGGCCGCCACGCGGCTGACGGCGTGCGAGTCCGCCTGGCTCAGCTTCCCCCACCCCGCCCGGTGGAAGACGATCACGACCGACGGCGAGAACGCCGTCGGGAAGCTCGCGTCGCGGACGTCCTGCGCGCGGATCGACTCGTAGTGGCGCGGCAGGAAGTCGCTCTCGTCGCTCGACTTGGGCAGGCCCGGCGACACGAGGGCGACCACCACCGTCGCGACGACCCAGATGCCGATCACCCGCCACGGGTGGGCGGTGACCAGGTTGCCGAGGCGCTCGAACATCCCTCGCGACGGTAGCAAAAACGGATACGACATCCGTTTCGCGCTACGCTGGTCGCCGTGACCACCTCGGCGGGCCGGGAACCGGTCTCACGGCGGGACGCGCAGCGCAACGAGGCGCTCCTGATCGCCGCCGCCCGCGAGCTCTTCGCCGAGCACGGCGTCGACGTCCGCTTCGACGAGATCGCGCGCCGCGCCGGCCTCGGCACGGCCACGCTCTACCGGCACTTCCCCACCCGGGCGGCGCTCGTCGAGGCGATCTTCGCCGAGCAGGTCGACGAGTTCCTGTCACTGGCTCAGAGGTGCCTCGACCTGCCCGACGCCTGGCAGGGCTTCGTCAGCCTCCTCGAGGCGATCTTCGAGCTGAAGGGCAACGACCGCGTCCTCCGCGAGATCTTCGTCCGCTTCCCGCCGGGCGAAGGCCGTCTGACCGAGACACGGCAGCGGATGCGGGAGATCTTCGAGCAGATCCTCCGGCGGGCGCACGACCAGGGCGCGCTGCGTCCGGACTTCGGCTTCCCGGACCTCGCCGTCCTGCTCTGGTCGTTCGGGCCCGTGATCGACGCGACCGCCGAGACCGCGCCGACCGCCTGGCGGCGCCACCTGCACTGGCTCCTCGACGGGCTCCGGCCCGCCGCCGCAACGGCGCAGGTCGAGCCCGCGCTCGACGAGGCGCAGCTCGTCGCCGCGATGGGCGCCCTCCGCGGGCAGCGCTTCAGGCAGCACGGCCCGCGCCGGCCGAGCCCCGCGCCTCCGGCGACGCCGTAGCTCGTCGGCTGCCCGGTCGAGCGGAAACGTCGAGTCCACCTCCCGCCGCAGCTCGCCTTCCCCGGCGCCCGGCGCGCCGGGAGCGGTCAGCGCAGCCAGGGCGCAAGGCCCTCCCGGATCTCGGCGCAGCCGCGCGGCTGCCCGATCCGCGCCTGCACCCGTCGCTGGTGGACCACGACGATCGCCGGAGCGTCCTCGACGCCGCACCGCTCCGCGAGATCCGGCCGGGCGCCGTAGTCGATCCGGCGGACCCGGAAGGTCTCGTGGTTCCGTCGCCGTTGCAGCACCTGGGCGAGGAAGCCCTCGACCCGGCGCGACGGGCCCGAGTTGGCCCGGTAGAAGAACAGCAGCTGGGGCCGAGGCTCGGCGTCCGGCTCGTGAGGCGCGGCGGGGGTCTCCGCCGGCTGTCCGGTGGCCGTCATGACCCGCGAGGGTCGTCGAGCTCCGCGCTCTCCCCGGCGTCGCCGATCTTCTCGACGACCAGGAACCGCCCGTTGCGGGCGACGACCCGCTCGCTCGCCTCCTGCTGATGCCCAGGGACGACGACGAAGCGGCCCTCCGCCGACCGAACGGCCTCGTACTCCGCGGTCGTAAGCTCGAGCGACTCCGCGCAGCTCGTGTCGCCGCACTCGCAGATGAACAGGAAGTAGCCGGTGCCCGCGGCCGGCGCGGCCAGCTTCGCGATGTTCTCGTTCACCTCTCTGAACGCCGACTGATGGCGTGCAGCCCGACCGACGCTAGCCACGCAGACCGCCTCGCGGGCTCACGGCGCGGTCGGCGCGTGTGATGTGGATCGGCACGACAACCCCTTTCGCAGTTGGGTTTCCAGGCGGCCGGGGTTGTGGCCGTTCTCGTCGGCGAAGGCGGCTCGAAGGTCTGACGCGCCGCTCCTCGCAACGTCTTCTAGACGCAACGGGCCGCGGTTAAACACGCGCGCTCCGGCCGGGCTCTGTGGCCGGAGCGTCTGCGGGTAGGAGACGGCGGCTGCGCCCCCCTGGCGTAGCCACGGGCTGAGGCCACCCGGCCCGGCCGCGATCGCCGAGCCGACGGGGACGTCATCCCCGCAACCGGCGGCGATAATCTCGACGAAACGTAAGGATCCTCGGAACGCACATGAGCGGCGACCCCCAGCAGAGCCTGCGCGTCCTGATCGCGAACGAGCGCCAGGAGCGCCTCGGCACCCTCACCGACATCCTGGCCGGCCTCGGCCACGTCGTCGTCGCCGCCGGCGTCGACGTCGAGCAGATCGGCGCCGCCACCCGGCAGGAGCATCCCGACGTCGCCCTCGTGGCGCTCGGCGACAGCTCCGAGCACGCCCTCGAGCACATCAGCAACATCGTCCGGGAGGCGGCGTGCCCCGTCATCGCGCTGCTCCACACGCGCGACGCGACGTTCGTCAACGAGGCGTCCAAGCGCGGCATCTTCGCCCACGTCACCGACGGCGACCCCGGCGAGCTCCAGTCGACCCTCGACATCGCCCTGCGCCGCTTCGCCGAGTACCACAACCTCGAAGGCGCCTTCGCGCGCCGCGCGATGATCGAGCGGGCGAAGGGCATCCTCATGGCGACGCACGACGTCGACGACCAGCAGGCCTTCGAGATGCTCCGCAGCCACTCCCAGCACACCGGCACGAAGCTCCTCGACCTGGCCGAAGCGGTCGTCCACAGCCACCGCCTCCTGGCGCCCCGCCCCGGCCGCTGAGCGTCAGAGCAGCTCGGCGATCAACCCGGCCGCGCGAACGGCGCCGCCGTCGTCGACCGGGCGGTAGCGCGGCCGGCGTACAGCCTCCTCCGCAAGCGCCGCGGCGATCTCGACCGGCCCGTCGGCGGCGAAGTCCATCTGCCGGCCGGCGCCGTGGCGCTCGAGCCGGAACGCGACGTGGTGGTTCTGCTCGAAGTGGCCGCGCAACGGGAAGTAGAGGAACGGGCGCTGTGCGGCCGTCAGCTCCATCGTCGTCGAGAGGCCGCCGTGACAGACCGCGACGTCACAGGCGGCGAGGTGGCGGTACAGCCGATGCACGTAGCCGTGCGTCTCGATGCCGTCGTGTGCGAGCAGGGCGGGATCGATCCGCGGACCGGCAACGACGACCATCCGGAGACCGGGGATCCGTTCCTTCGCCTCCGGGTACGCCTCGACGACGCGCTCGAGCAGGTGCGTGCCGGCGCCTGACCCACCGGCGGCGACGACGCAGACCGTCTCGTCGTCCCCCCAGCCGAGCTCGGCGCGGAGCGCCGCCCGGTCGGCGATCTCCGCGCGTTCGAAGCCCGTGACGTAGCCGGCGAAGCGGAAGTGCCGCTCGGTCCACTCGCGGATGCCGGGCAGGCTCGGCCCGAGCGGCGCCTCGAGGACGTCCTCCGGCTCGCCGACGAAGATCGACCGGTCGCGCACATGCGGGTGACGGGCGACGTGCTCGACCATCTGCGCGTTGTGGTCGGCGGCGAGGAACGCCTCGTGCTCGCCGCCCTCCGCCATCGGCACCACGCCGACGAAGTCGGTGAGCCACACGAACGGCGCCGTCTTCAGCTCCGGGTTCTCGTGCAGGAAGTAGTCCAGCTCCCACGCCTCGTCGGCGATCCACAGGTCGAACGGCTCCTGCGACACGACGTCGTGGAAGACCATGAAGTTCGCGCAGAAGATCTCGTCGAGCCGCCGGAGCATCCGGAACGCGTGCAGCTCGTGCACGCCGGCCTCCCCGTCGACATGGGACGCCTCGAGCGCGAGCTCCGCGCTCGCGGGGTGGACGAGCTCGCCGCACTCGGCGAGCAACGTCGTCAGCGGCGGCTGCGCGAGCCACTGCACCTCCAGATCGGGCACGAGACGGCGCAGCGCCCGGGCGACGGCGACGTCGCGCCACGCGTGACCGAGCCCGATCGGCGACGAGACGAGCAGCGCGCGCCGCGCCCGTCTCGGGGCGTGCACCCACCTGCGGCGGCGCGGCGCGGGGCGGGCGAGGCGCGACGCGAAGTCGTGGACGAGCCTGTTGACGAGCACGGGGTGACGCACGTTGGGCAGGTGGCCGGCGCCCACGAGCTCCACGTGCTCCCCGCCCGTCAGCTCGGCGAGGATGCGGCCCCGCTCGGGCGACTGGCAGTTGTCGAGCTCGCCGTGCACGACGAGCACGGGGCAGCGTACGCGCCGGCAGATCTCCTCTACCTCCTCCTTCGTCTCGACGCCGAGCAGGCGGTCCATCACCAGCGCCTCGACAGGGCCGTCGAGCCCGTAGGCGACGGCGTCCTCGAGCGCCTTCGTCGAGTGGGGCTCCGGCAGGAGCGCGTCGAAGAAGAACTCGAGGAACCCGCGGTGGTCGCTCCGGATGACGTCGTCGTCGAGCCGGTTCCCCGCACCCGCCCGCCACGGGGTCGGCGGCGTGACGAGCGGGATCCCCGGGGCGAGCGCGACGATCCCGAGCACCCGCTCCGGGTGCGCGGCAGCGATCTCCACGGAGGGCCAGACACCGTCGCCGCAGATGCCGGCGAGCACGGCTGTCTCGGTGCGCGTCGCGTCCATGACGGCGAGGCAGTCGTCCCGGTTCCACCCGGCCGGCCATGGGCCGGCCGGGTCGGGGACGCCGGACCTCCCGTTGCCGCGGCCGTCGTAGACCACGACGCGGAAGTGGCGCGCCAGGAAGTGCACCTGTCCCTTCCAGATCCGCGAGTGGCTGATGGGGTTCGGCGGCAGGAGCACGATCGTGGTGCTCCCGCCGCCGTGAACCTCCCAGTACAGGCGCAGGCCGTCGGCCGCCGCGGCGTAGCCGGACTCGTCGGGCAGCCGCGCCCGCGTTCCCGTCTCCGTGTCGCCTATGGCCGCGCCTCGAACACGAGGTTGAACGGCGTCTCGGCCGCGCGGCGGAACCGCGACAGCCCGCCGGCGGTGACGACGTCGCGGATGCGCGCCTCGCCCGCCTGGGCGCCGAGCGCGAGCCCGACCTCCTGCGACAGCGACGCCGGCGTGCACAGCAGCGTCGAGAAGCCGTAGTACGCGCGGCCGATCGGGTTGAGGTTGTCCTCGACGCGGTCGCCGGCGGCCGGCTCGACGATCATCCACGTGCCGTCCTTCGCCAGCGTGTCGCGGACGTGGCGGGCGGCGCCGGTCGGGTCGCCCATGTCGTGCAGGCAGTCGAACATGGTCACGAGGTCGTAGCCGGAGCCCGAGTATCCCGCCGCCGGCGCGACTTCGAAAGCGACCCGGTCGGCGACGCCCGCCTCCTGTGCGCGCTGCCGGGCCGTCTCGATCGAACCGGAGTGGTAGTCGGAGCCGACGAAGGTCGAGTTCGGGTACGTCTTCGCCATCAGGATTGTCGACGCCCCGTGGCCGCAGCCGACGTCGGCGACCTTGGCCCCCCGTTCGAGCTTCTCGACGACGCCGTCGAGCGCCGGCAGCCACGAGGACACGAGGTTCGCGTTGTAGCCCGGCCGGAAGAACCGCTCGCACCCCTCGTGCACGTCGTGGACGTGGTCGTGCCAGCCGACGCCCTTGCCGCTGCGCACGGCGGCCGTGATCCGCGGCGAGTCGAGCACCGAGCCGATCGCGATCTGGAAGAAGCCGGGCAGGTACGCCGGGCTGTCCTCGTCGGTGAGCGCCATCGCCTGCTCGGGCGGCAGCGTGTAGCGGCCCGTCGCCGGGTCGTACTCGACGTAGCCGCCGGCGGCCTGGTTGTTGAGCCACTCCTGCACGTAGCGCTCGCTCGTGCCGGTGCGCTCCGCGAGCTCGTGCGGGGTCAGCGGCCCCGCGCCGGCGAGGGCCCGGTACAGGCCGAGCTTGTCGCCCATCACGACGAGCGCGGCGTTCAGCGTCGCGCCGATCTCGTCGACGGCCCTGAACACGAACGCTTCGAGCTTCGCCCCGTCGACGACGGGCTCGTCGAGCATTGCCATGGTCTCCTCCTCGGTCGATTGCACACCGACCGTAGGAAGCGCGGACTTTCGTCGCATCGGGGGGCCACCTAGTCTTCAGGCGTGGTGCTTGGCCGCCGGCAGGAGCAGCGGGCGCTGGCCGATCTGCTGGCGGCCGCGCGGGAGAGCCGGAGCGCCGTGCTCGCTCTCGTCGGCGAGTCCGGCGTCGGGAAGTCCGCCCTGCTCGAGGACCTCGCCGCGAACGCGAAGGAGATGCGGATCCTGCGCGCCCGGGGCGTCGAGTCGGAAGGAGCGGTCCCGTTCGGCGGGCTCCTCGAGCTGCTGCGGCCCGCCCTCGCGGCGATCCCGGCCATCCCGGCGCCGCAGGCGGCCGCGCTCGAGGGCGCGCTCGCGCTCCGTCCCGGCGGCGCTCAGGACCGTTTCGCGGTCGGCGCGGCGACGCTCAGCCTGCTCGCCGCGTACGCCGAGGACGCGCCGCTGCTCGTGGTGGTGGACGACGCCCAGTGGCTCGACGGCTCGACGGCGGAGGCGCTGCGCTTCGCCATCCGCCGCCTCGTCGCCGACCCCATCGCGGTCGCGCTCGCGGTGCGCGCGGGAGAGCCGTCGCTGCTCGACGGGACGGACATCCCGACGCTGCGGATCGAGGGGCTCGACCGTGCGGCGGCCGCCGAGCTCCTGGCGGGCGTGCCCGAGGCGGCGGTCGAGCGCCTGCACCAGGCGACCGCGGGCAACCCGCTGGCGCTGCTCGAACTCGCAGCGGACGCGGACGAGCTCGCAGCACTGCCGCCCGAGCATCCGATCCCGGTCCCGGCGAGCCTGGCGCGGTCGTTCCTGCGCCGCGCCGCGTCGCTGACCGACGCGACGCGGCGGGCGCTGCTGCTCGCGGCGACGTCCGACACCGGCGATGTCCCCGTGCTCGCGCGCGCCGGCCTCGACGTCGCGGATCTCGTCGCGGCGGAGCGTCTCGGACTCGTGCGGGTCGCCGGCGGCACGGTCGAGTTCCGCCACCCGCTCGTCCGGTCGGCCGTCTACGCCCAGGCGCCGCCGGACGAGCGGCGAGCGGCGCATCGCGCGCTGGCCGACGCGCTGCCCGATCGCGACGCCGACCGCAGGGCGTGGCATCTCGCGTCGGCCGCAACCGGGACCGACGTGCGCGCGTCCGCCGCGCTCGAGCAGGCCGGCCAGCGCGCGCGGGCTCGCGCCGCCTACACCGTCGCGTCGCTGGCCTTCGAGCGTGCGGCGCGCCTCGATCCCACCGACGCCGAGCGCGGACGGCTGCTGTACGAGGCAGCCGACGCCGCCTGGCTGGGAGGCGACGCCGACCGGGCCCGCGCGTTGCTCGACGAGGCCGGACCACTGGCGCCGGATCCCCGCGTCGACGCGCTGCGCGGCGAGATCGCCGTGCGCCGCGGGCCGGTGGAGAAGGGCTACGAGCTGCTCGTCGCGGCCGCGGAGCGCGCCGCGCCGGACGAGGCCGTGGCGATGCTCGCCGAGGCCGCCGACGCGTGCTTCTACTCGGGTGCGTCCGACCGGATGCTCGCCGCAGCCGAGCGCGCCGTCGAGCTGTCGGCGGGCACGGGCGGCGATTCGCTGCGGGCGCTCGCCGCCCGCGGCGCCGCACGCGTCGTCACCGGCCGCGACGGGATGCCCGATCTGCGCCGCGCGCTGGAGCTCGTCTGCGCCGACGACTTCGACGGCGACCCGCGAACGCTCTTCTGGGCGTCGGTCCCGCCGATCTTCCTGCGCGAGAGCGACGAGAGCCGCGAGCTGATCGCCCGGGTGGTCGCCGCGGCGCGGGCGAACACCGCGCTCGGGGCGCTCCCCCGCCTGCTGAACCGGCTCGCCCGCGACGAGGCGACCTCCGACCGCTGGTCGGACGCCGAGGTGGACTTCGACGAGACGATCCGCCTCGCGCGCGAGACCGGCCAGCGCACGGAGCTGGCCGCCGCGCTCGCGGGCCTCGCGTGGCTCGAGGGGCGGCGCGGGCGCGAGGGCGCCTGCCGGGAGCACGCGGCCGAAGGGCGAGCGCTCTGCCTCGAGCTCGGGATCGGGTTCTACGAGCTGTGGACGTACACGGCTCTCGGCGAGCTCGAGCTCGGGCTCGGTCGCCCGGAGGCGGCGATCGACCAGCTCGAGCGGCACGAGCGCCGTGCGCAGGAGCTCGCGCTGGCCGACGTCGACATGTCGGTCGAGCCCGAGCTCGTCGAGGCGTACCTCCGCGTCGGGCGCGAGGAGGACGCCCGGGCGACGGCGCGTCGCCACGCCGAGCGCGCCAGGGCGAAGGGGCAGCCGTGGGCGATCGCGCGGGCCGAGCGCACCCTCGGCCTGGTGGACGACGACTTCGAGCCGCGCTTCGAGGCGGCGCTCGCCGCCCACTCGCAGACGCCGGACGTCTTCGAGACCGCGCGAACGCAGCTCGCGTACGGCGCGCGCCTCCGCCGGAACCGGCAGCGCGTGCGCGCCCGGGAGCTGCTACGTGCCGCGATCGCCTCCTTCGACAGCCTCGGACCCTCGCCGTGGGCCGAGGCCGCCGAGGTCGAGCTCGCCGCCACGGGCGAGACGGCACGCCGGCGCGACCCGTCCACCCTCGGCGACCTGACACCGCAGGAGCTGCGGATCGCGCTCCTCCTCGGCCACGGCAGCACCACGCGCGAGGCGGCGGCCGTGCTGTTCCTCAGCCCGAAGACGATCGAGTACCACCTGCGGAGCGTCTACCGGAAGCTCGGCATCAACTCGCGCGAAGCCCTCGCCGAAGCGATCGCGCGCGGCGACGGCGTGCCGGCGCACCTCGACGCGCGGCCCGGCTGAGCCTCCCCACCGCGGCGCGGTGAAGGCGACGACGTACGTCGCGCTCTCGATCGGCGTCGAGCGAGCCCTGTCCCGCCGCGGCGAGCAGACGGAGACGTCGCTCGAGGACCTCCCGGCCGAGGCGTTCCCCCACATCCATGCGCTGAGCAGCCAGCCCGACCCGGAGATCGTGTGGACGTTCAGCTTCGAGGCGCTCATCGCTGGGCTACGTATTCGCCTGCTCGTACGGGCTCATGCTGAGCCGCGCCTGAAGGTGGCAAAAACGGGCGCACCAATTGCCCTTCGGTCACCCTCCGCGAAGTCAATCGGCTCACAAGCCGACACGAAACTTTCGCTCCTGAGACGCGACATTCGTATTCGTTGTCACTCTTGAACGTCGCTGTCTCGCGACCGCCTTGAGGTGGGCGGACAGCCTCCAGTCGAGTAGGTCTTGACAAGCGACCACACGGTGAGGCATACAGAGTTCGAGGTCAACTCATCGACATGGCACGGCAGCCGCTAACCGCATACCTACTCAACCGGCGAGTTTCGGACATAGATGACGCTGGTCCAGCGCTACGCGAAACAGGAACTGAGCTTCCTCTACCCGAAAACATTGGTTTGAGGGCTCGCCTGTTCACAACGAGCTCACCACCGGCTCCGCCCCCTTGGGCCTCTTATCTGGAGGGCATCGTGCGACGCGATGTACCGATGCCCCACAACGCGGCAAACGGGGCAGTTCTACTCGTCCAGGCGACCACGCCGAAAGGGACGAAACGTGTAGTGGCCTTTACATTCGGCACAGCGGGCCAGCACGTTCTACATCGCAGCTGGATCGAGCACGGCTTCGGTCTGCGGTGCGCTCTCAACGCTTGTTTTCCACGGATTGCGCCGACCGACACTCTTCCAAGCCTGCGCAGCATCGATTCAAAGGCATTCGACGAGGTAGCCCTGGACACTCGCCAGCTTGCAAGCCGACAGGTCGACTTCGAGGTGTTCGGGATGAACGTGCAGACAGATCTCTTGCGAGCGATGGTCGGTAGGCCATTTGACAATCGAACTTGGGGATTGAGCGTGCGCGGTCGCGACTCGTTCGGCTTCTCCGTCCTCCCTGGCGCCAACCTACACACGGTATCCCGAACTCTCCTGGCCCTCTGGGAGGCGACCGACTATCGCGACCGCTTCCCCTGGGTGGACAACATCAAGCCGGTGCGCGATGAGGAGCTGGTCGCCTCCCTCGAGGAGGCATGCGTTGATGCTGTTCGCCGCCTCAAGCTTGACCTTGTCGGGCCGGAGGAGCTCGACTTGGCCAACGTCTCCTACTACCGCATTCGCAACGATCCCCGCGCGAACCAGCGGGATTTTCTTGATCTGAAGAGCTATGTGGATCGCCTCAAACGGGACGGCGATCTCAATATCACCAGACTCAAGAATGATTGGATTGAGTCGCACGATGCCGATGGCCGTCCAATCATCCGCAAGTCCGTCTTCGAGTGCCTCGCTGGCGACTTGAGGTACGAAGGGAAGACGTTTGTCATCGCGGACGGTGAGTTCTATGAGGTTGATCGCGACTTCATGAGGGCGCTCGATCGCTTCATCGACGACCTCCCTATCCACACTGGGTTGCCGGACGGACGATTGCGTGAGGACGAGAAGACCTACAACATGAGGGCCGCCCAATCACCCGACATTGTCCTGCTCGATAGGAACACAGTCACCATCGATGGTCAAGCATCCCCTATCGAGCCGTGTGACCTCCTCTCGCGCAAGGGGCAGCTCATCCACATCAAGCGGCACGTACGATCTTCAACCCTTAGCCATCTTTTCAGTCAGGGCGTTGTAGCGGCCGAGCTGTTCGCCACCAATGACAACTTCCGTGCGAAGCTCCGCGAGCTTGTGAGTTCCCTCGAGAGGGAACGGGCCCGCACGGATAGCACGTATGTCGTCGGCGTGCATTCCCTGATCACCGACACCCCACCAGCTCGGAACGCTCACGACGTGGTGTTTGGGATCATCGCCAACTGGGCCGGACGACAGGCCTCCGACGTCCTTCCGTTCTTTTCCAAGCTGAATCTTCGACAGCGCTCCGTGGAACTCGAGCGTCTCGGATTCGGCGTGGCGCTTGCGAAGATCAACTACTCGTAGCGACGGTCGGTCTCGGCTTGACGACGTACGGTGACGACATCGTCACTAACGACGGCTTTCCCACGCTGTGCGAGTGACTCGGCGATCGCGGAGAACTCCGCCAGCGCGGCCTCGAGATCCTCGACGATCTCCTGGGCGATCACCTCGGGCGGCGGCAGGTTGTCGACGTCCTCGAGCGACTCGTCGCGCAGCCAGGTGATGTCGAGGCTCACCTTGTCTCGCGCGAGCAGCTCGTCGTACGTGAACCGCTTGAAGCGCTCGCTCTCCTCGCGTCCGCTTCGCTTCTCCGGCTTGTAGACCTCGACGAACTCGTCGAGATGCTCGCGCCGGAGCGGGTTCTGCTTCAGCGTGAAGTGCTGGTTCGTGCGCAGGTCGTAGATCCAGAGCTCCTTCGTCCACGGCTCCTCGCGGGGCGGCTTCCGGTCGAAGAAGAGGACGTTCGCCTTCACGCCCTGCGCGTAGAAGAGCCCGGTCGGCAGGCGCAGCAGCGTGTGCACGTCGCACTCGTCCAGAAGCTTGCGGCGGATGGTCTCGCCGGCGCCGCCCTCGAAGAGGACGTTGTCGGGGACGACGATCGCCGCGCGGCCGCCGGGCCTGACCAGCGTCTTCACGTGCTGGAGGAAGTTGAGCTGCTTGTTCGAGGTCGACGCCCAGAAGTCGTCGCGCACGACCGTCAGGTCCTCCCGCTCCGACTCGCCCGCCGCGTTCACGAACATCAGCGACGACTTGCGACCGAAGGGTGGGTTCGTCAGGACCATGTCGAACCGATCGCCCGGGTCGCCGCGAAGCGCGTCGTCGACCTCGATCGGGCTCGGCGCGTCCTCGGCGCCGATCCCGTGCAGCAGCAGGTTCATCACGCAGAGCCGCGCGGCGCTCTCGACGATCTCCCACCCCTTGAGCGCCTCGAACTGGAGATGCCGACGCTGGTCGGGATCGAGCGGTGGAGAGTTGCGAACGATCCAGGCGTACGCCGCGAGCAGGAAGCCGCCGGTGCCGCACGCCGGATCGCAGATCGTCATCCCCACCTCCGGCCGCATCACCTCGACGATCCCGTCGATCAGCGGCCGCGGCGTGAAGTACTGCCCGGCGCCGGACTTGAGATCCTCGGCGTTCCGCTGGAGGAGGCCCTCGTACGCGTCGCCCTTGACGTCGACGTCGAGCGACATCCACCGCTCCTTGTCGATCAGCTCGACGATCAGCCGCCGCAGCTTCGCCGGATCCTGGATGCGGTTCTGCGCGCCGCGGAAGACGACACCGAGCATCCCCTCCTGGTGTCCCAGCTCGCGCAGCAGGTGGATGTAGTGCGCCTCGAGCTCCTCGCCGTCGCGCGCGAGCAGGCTCGCCCAGTCGAGCCCTTCCGGGACGAAGCGGCGCCCGTTGAACGGCGGCTTCGTCTGCTCGTCGGCCATCTTCAGGAAGAGCAGGTAGGTGAGCTGCTCGAGGTAGTCCTGGTAGGAGAGGCCGTCGTCGCGGAGGACGTTGCAGTAGTTCCAGAGCTTCTGGACGAGGCCGTTGCCGTTCACGCTCACCTAGGGGAAGAGTCTCACGATTCGGTCCGGCTGCACCGAGTAGACGAACGGCCCACGCGCGGAGCACGCCCGGACAATGCCTTGCCGGTTGCGCTCCAGCCTGGCCGCGGTGTCGGCGGCCGAGAGGTTGCCGCCCACGACGAAGACCTTCGTCCGGTACCTGCGGATGGCAGCGATCTCGCGCCCTCGATGCCGGATGCGACGG
Organism: Gaiellaceae bacterium; assembly: GCA_035546715.1. Classification (GTDB taxonomy): domain Bacteria; phylum Actinomycetota; class Thermoleophilia; order Gaiellales; family Gaiellaceae; genus PALSA-600. The sequence continues at coordinate 22,255 of DASZWI010000167.1, forward strand.
TCTGCCGTGATGACGACGAGCCCGCCGAGACCGCACAGCTGCAGCCATTCGACGTCCTCGACGTTCTGGTCGCGGCCCGCGTAGACCTTGTGGTGCGTGCGGATTTGCCAGCCCGTGGCGCGCAGCAGCGCCGGAAGTACATGCCTGCCGACGTTTCGATCCAGGAAGAACTCAGGCTGCTGCGCCTGCCGCAACGCCCATGACTTCCTCGACGTCCCGGGCGGGAACGCCGAAGTCCCAGGCCACCTGCGCCGGCGGGTCGCCGCCTCGGATCCGTCCGAGCACCGCCTCGACCTGCACTCCGCCGCGGATGAAGAGCGGCTGGCCGAAGCCGCGCAACGGGTCGATCGCCACGATCGGCCGCTCGGTGACGGGCGAGACGAGCAGCTCCGGCCAGTCGTCGGCGCCGTACGTGATCAGACGGAGGTAGGACGACACGACGTCCGCGAGGACACGCTGCTGCGTCACGACGTTCGTCAGCAGCTCCGCGTCACCCTCGGCTTCGGCGTAGTCGTAGAGGACCGATGCCCCATCGGTGAAGAGACGCTGCGATGCGAGGGCGTGTTCGAGGCCGAGCTCTCGCTCCAGCACGGCGACCGCTTTCCGAACGTGCTGCAGGCTCACGCCCGCGCGGCGAAAGGCGTGCACGACGAAGGCCTCGGCGAGGCCGATGAACGGGATTCTCGGGTGGAGACGAGGCTGGTCGAACGCCGTCACGATCGGCCGGCCGACGACAGGTGGACGGGTGCGGAAGGTCACCCGGTAGCCCCGTGCCCAGTTGCCGAAGCTGGACTTCGGCACGCCGAGGAACCGCGCCGCCTCGGCGACGGTGTACAGCGGCACGTCGAAGCGGATGTCCTCGCGCTCGGTCACGTCGGCCTCCTCGTTCGCCGTCTGATGGTACTTCCCGCGCCCGGCCGCGAAATCGGCCGGAACGGTCAGTGGCCGGCCGAGACGCGTCTGCGCCGTGCAGGCTTCGGAGCCACGGCCCGCTCGGCGGCGATCCGCTCGAGCAGGACGCTCGCCGGCTCGTCGTTCGGGTCCTGCGGGACGAGCTCCCCGCGGAAGGCGGCCGCGAGGATCGAGCGGCGCAGGCGTCCCGCCAGATTCTTCGCATGTGAAAGCTCAGCGGCGCGGCCCTCGATGAACGCGAGACGGTCCTCGATCTCGGTTCGAACGCGTCGCTGCACATCGAGAGCGGGTAGAGGAATCGAGAGGCCTGAAATCGCCTTAGCGCTCAGGTTGTACTGGCCTGCGCTCGTCGCGGCTCGACGCCTGATTTCCTCGCGAGATCGGTGCGTTGATAGCGCAAGCGCGACGAATGCGGGATCGGCCTTGGCCCGATCGACTCGCGCGCGGATCAGGTAGGAAGCAAATCCGAGGCCGGACGCGCTCTCGCCGACGACCCCAACCCGTCCAATCAGGTCAGGGCTGCCGTTCGTACGGACGAAGAGAACATCCCCCCCCTCAACGGTAGGAATCTCCACCGTCGTGTCGATCGCTCGCTTCAGGTCGCCGAGGTCGATGCTCCGCCGTCGGATGTTCGGAATTCGCAAGACCGGCGCCCCAGCTCCGTCGGTGCTGCACTTCGTCGACGTCCCGTAACGAAGGTCGAGAACGATCTCGCTGAGAGTGGTCTTCTCGCCACTGAGGGAGCTCATTACTGCGTCGGCAAGTCGGGCGAGGCGAGACGACGCGGCCGAAATGGAATCAGCGGCCGCATCGAGCCGTGAAACATGCTCCTCGATCGCCGCCACGATCCGCCGCTGCTCGGCGATCGGCGGAAGCGGCAGGGGAATCGCCTTCACCGTCTCTGACGAAAGATGCTTGACGGTGATCGACGACGTTGCTCCATTGACGGCGTCGAGGTAGCCGGGCAAGGCATAGAGCAGGAATCCCTCGTCATAGAGCGATCCGTTGCGCAGCTTGATCGCGCAGACGCGCTGATTCAGGAGCGCGGGCGGGCCCACCCATCGCGCAGCGCGGAAGTCACCGTCCATCCCGACGACGATCGTCCCAGGCGCGACCACGTATCGCTCGTCGTAATCGCCGGCGTATCGAACGGCCGTCGCCGCCCGTCCAACGTCGCGGATCCGGATGAGCGGAATGCCTTCGCTCGCGCTGAAGCTGCTGGATTTGAAGGCGAAGCCGTTCAGAACGTCGGCGACATCACCGAGTCGAACCCTCTCCCACGATTCGTGCGCCGAAAGAAGCGGCGAACCTGAAGTGCGAACGATCTGATCCGGATGCACGCGAAGCGTCACGCAACCAGCTCCCGCGTCAGCTCGTCAAGGAGCGTGTCCAGCTCCTCGCCAAACAACTCGTAGGCCTTCCCGAGCCCACCGCGCTCGACAAACCCGGGCCCCATCAGATCGTCGCGGGTGATCCCGAGCGAGGCGGCGATCGTGTCCCGGATCCGCTCCAGCCATGCGAGCTGCTCCGGGTCGAACGCCTTCCCCGCGTTCGCCTGCTGGAGCAGCCAGACGTCGTAGCGCTCGCGGACGACCTCCGGGAACGGGACGAGCTCGTCCTCCTGCTCGAGCGCGAAACGGACGAGCTGGACGAGGTCGGTGAGGATCCGATGGCCCGAGCCGTAGACGCGCGACGCGTCGAGCGCCTCGTACGCGTGCCACAGCGAGTCCGGCGTCCACGAGCGGGGCGGCCGGCCGATGGCGTTCGCCAGCTCCTTCACCTCCTTGTAGGTCAGCCGCTGCGACTGCGGGCGGCTGTAGAGGATCTGGAGCGCCGCGATCTCGTCGCGGTGCTGCTCGATGAACTCGCGGAACGAATCGACGGTCGCACGCGCCCGCTCGGTGGCGTCCCGCGAGAAGCCCGCCGACATGAGCGTGTCGGCCGAGACCTCGTCGAGGAGCTGCTCGTACGAGCGGCGGATGTCGAGCAGCCGCTGGCGCAGCTCGGGGTTGTCGGCGAGCGGAGCGGCAGCAGCGTCGATGCGCGCCGTGCGCTCGTCCTCCGGTACGTCGGGATCGAGCGCCGAGACGATCCCGTGCGTGATCTGCTGGAGCGGCATCCCCGCGAGCGTCTCGACCTCCTCGCGGTCGGCCTTCGTCAGACGGAGGTCGAGACGGGCGAGACGCCCGGCGATCGTCGACAGCACCTCCGGATCGCGGTTGCCGTACGAGAGCCGCTTGAAGAGCTTGTCGAGCGCGACCGTCGGCTTGCGGTCGAGCGGCACCGTCTCGGAGAGGTCGGTCTCGGTCACGCCGACCGCGTCGACGATCACGAACCTGTCCTTCGCCGGCGCGTCGGGCGTGACCGCGCGGAGGTCGTCGGGCTCGATCACCCGGACGCCGCGGCCCTTCATCTGCTCGAAGAAGGTGCGGCTCTTGACGGCCCGCATGAAGAAGACGCACTCGAGCGGCTTCACGTCGGTGCCCGTGGCGATCATGTCCACGGTCACGGCGATCCGCGGGAAGTACGAGTTCCGGAACGAGGCGAGCAGCTCCTCGGCCTTCCGTGCGGTCTGGCGGTAGGTGATCTTCGCGGCGAACTCGTCGCCCTTGCCGAACTCCTCGCGGACGGCCTTGAGGATGTCGTCCGCGTGCGAGTCGTCCTTGGCGAAGATCAGCGTCTTCGGCACCTCCGTGCGGCCCGGGAAGATCTCGGTGAAGAGGCGCTTGCGGAACGTCTCGATCACCGTTCGGATCTGGTCCTCGGCGACGACCGCGCGGTCGAGCGCCTGCGGGCCGTAGGTGACCTCGTCGTCGAGCTTCTCCCAGCGCACCTCGCGGGTCTGCCGGTCGCGGTACCCGGTGACGAGGCCGGCGTCGACGGTGGATCCGCGCTCGGTGATCTCGGTGCGGATGCGGTAGACGTCGAAGTCGACGTTCACCTTGTCGGCGACCGCCTCATCGTGGCCGTACTCCATGACGAGGTTCTGCTTGAAGAACCCGAACGCCTGCTTGTTCGGAGTCGCCGTGAGGCCGATCGTGAACGCGTCGAAGTAGTCGAGCACCTGCCGCCAGAGCCCGAAGATCGAGCGGTGGCACTCGTCGACGATGACGACGTCGAAGGTCTCCGGCGGCACGAGCGGGTTGTAGGCCACCGACACGGGCTCGTCCGGCAGCGCCTCGTACCCCGACTCCTCGTCGAGCTCCTCCGGAAGCTCCTCGCCCTTGAGGGTCGAGAACAGCCGCTGGATCGTCGAGATCGTGACGCGGGAGACGCCGTCGATCGTGTTCGAGGCGAGGTGCTGGACGTTGTACAGCTCGGTGAACTTGTGCCCGGTGCCGGGCACCGCGAACGCCTGGAACTCCTTCAACGTCTGCCGGCCGAGGTTGGCGCGGTCGACGAGGAAGAGGATGCGCTTCGCGTTGCCGAAGCGGATCAGGCGGTAGGCGATGTTCGCAGCGGTGTACGTCTTGCCGGAGCCGGTCGCCATCTGGATGAGCGCACGTGGCCGGCCCTCGGCCAGCGAGACCTCGAGGTTCCGGATGGCCTCGATCTGAGCCGACCAGAGGTTGGTCGTGTCGAGCTCGGGCAGTCGCTGGAGGCGGTGCCGGAGCGTCGGCGCGAGCGACTCCGTGAAGTAGTCGGACGCCCACTCGGCCAGCGTCTCGGGCCGGTGGACGGCGAACACGTCACGCGTGCGCGCGTCCGGGTCGAGCCCGTTCCGGAAGCGCGTCTCGGTCCCGGTCGACATGTACGTGAAGGGCAAGGGCTCGATCGGCGCGTCGACGTCGTCGGTCATGCCCTCGGCGTAGTCGTCGCGCTGGGGCTCGACGTTCGCGAGGATCGTCCCCTCCGGCTTGGCCTCGAGGACGCCGAGCGCCTGCCGGTCGACGAAGAGCAGATAGTCGGCGCGTCCGTGGCCCGGAGCGAGCACGAACTCCCGCACGGCGACGCCGCGAGCGGCGGACAGGTTGACCGCGTCGGCGTCCTGGACGGCCCAGCCCGCGAGAGCGAGCATCCGGTCGATCGCCATCCGCGCGCGCGCCTCGCGCGCGAGATAGTCCTCGGCCGCCGGGGACGTGTTGCCTGCGGACATGCGGCGCCCACTGTACGCATCGGTGCGCCATCGATCCACACCGCCGGATGTCGGAGGCGCGTCGCGCCCCGACCGAGCGATGAGTTCTCGCGCGCGCGTCCGTCCAAGCATCGACACGAATCGAGGAGGACGCAATGAGCGCCATCAGCAGAGTCGCCAACGTCATGGTCCCCGTCGCCGACCAGGACAAGGTGATCGCCTTCTACACCGACGTGCTCGGGTTCGAGAAGCGCGTCGACTTGCCCTTCGG
>DASZWI010000168.1:0-14004 GCA_035546715.1 Gaiellaceae bacterium
TCGCCCTGCGGGGCGGCGATGCGGCCGACGCGCTGCTGGCGGGCGGCGCGGGCTCGGCCGACGAGCTCCGGCGCCTGGTAGAGCACCAGCGCGAGCAGGATCAGCACGCCGATCGTCATGTCGGCGTACTCGGTCGGCTGCTGGAACAGCGGCAGCACGTTGTCGATCTCCGTGAGGAAGAACGCGGCGAGCAGCGTGCCGACGTACGAGCCCCTGCCGCCGGCGAGGCTCGCGCCGCCGAGGACGGCCGCGGCGATGCTCTCGAGCGCCTGGTTGCCGATGATCGGCGAGCCGACCTGCACCTCGGCCGCCAGGTAGAAGCCGGCGATCGACGCCATCACCGAGCAGGCGACGAACGCGAGGATCACCGTGCGCCAGGTCGACATCCCGAGCCGCCGCGACGACGTCGCGTCGAACCCGACCGCGCGCAGCGCGAGGCCGCTCCGGGTCCGGTACAGCCACGCGTCGCCGGCGAGCGCGAGCAGGACGGCGCCGACGAACGCGTACGGCACGAACGACACGCCCGCCGTCAGCTGCGTGGTGACGTCGGAGTTGATCGAGCCCGTCGGATAGCCGCGGAGGAGGAGGGACGCGCCCTCGAGGACGCTGAGCGTCCCGAGCGTCGCGATGATCGACGGCAGCCGCAGCGCCCGGATGAGGAGCGCGTTGAAGATCCCGGTCGCGAGCCCGACGCCGACGATGGCGAAGGCGCCCGGCACGAGTGCCGCGGTCGACATCGTCGGCGTCAGCGTGAACGACGCCGTGACGACGCACATCGTCGTCAGCGCCGCGACGGACACGTCGAAGCCGCCGACGAGCAGCGCGCACGCCTGGCCGAGCGAGATGAGCATCAGCGGCATCGCCTCGAGCAGCAGCGCGTTCAGGTTCGAATGGCTGAGGAACGCCGACTGCTGCGGCGCGGTGTACGCGCCCAGGGCGAGGATCAGCAGCAGCATCAGCGCGGGAGGGAGCAGGCCGCGTCTCACGCCGGGCTCCCCTGCAGCCGCCGGGAGCCGACGATCGCCTCGACGATCCGCCGCTCGCCCAGCTCCTCGCGCGGGATCTCCTCGACGATCCGGCCCCGCGACATGACGACGACGCGGTCGCAGAGCCCCGCAAGCTCGATCGGGTCGCTCGACTTGACGATCGCCGCGACGCCCTCGTCGGCCTTCGCGCGCAGCGCCTCGTAGATGTCGAAGCGCGCGCCGACGTCGACGCCCTGCGTCGGCTCCTCGGCGAGGATCACCTTCACGTCGCCGCGCAGGAACGGCCGCATCAGCGAGACCTTCTGCTGGTTGCCGCCGGAGAGCGACAGGATCGGCTGCTCCGGCGAGCCCATCCGCACGCGCAGCCGCTGGACGAGGTCCTCGATCGCCCCGCGCTCGCGGCCGCGCGGGACGACGCCGAGGCGCGCCAGCCGCCGCAGCACCTGGACGGTCGCGTTCGCGCGCACGCTGAGGACGGGGAAGAGCGCCTCGCCGCGGCGGTCGCCGCTGAGGAGGACGATGCCCGCGCGGAGCGGGCCGAGCGGCGAGGTGGTGTCGAGATCCTCGCCGTCGCATGCGGCGCCGCCCGTCGCGCGCTCCACCCCCGCCAGCGCGCGCAGGAACTGCACCTGGCCGTTCCCCTCGGCCCCGGCGATGCCGAGGATCTCGCCCTTCCGCACGACGAGGTCGACCGGGCCGAACCGGTCGCCCTGGAACGCCGAGACCGTGAGCAGCGTCTCGGTCTCCGCCCGCTCCGCGCGCCGCTCGGGGAACGCGACCTCGAGCGGACGGCCGATCATCGACTCGATCAGGTCGTGCTCCGACACCGACGCGGCGTCGCGGGTGCCCTGGCCGACGCCGTCGCGCAGCACCGTCACGCGCTGCGCGACCGCGAGCACCTCGGGCAGCCGGTGGCTGACGTAGACGATCGCGACACCGGCGCGCGCCTGCTCGAGGACGAGCGCGTGGAAGTGGTCGACCTCCTCCGGCCCGAGCGCCGTCGTCGGCTCGTCGAGCAGGAGCACCTTCGGCCGGGTCAGGAGCGCCTTCGCCACCTCGAACAGCTGCCGCTGCGCGAGCGAGAGCGACCCGGCCGGCGCGCCGACGGGCAGGTCCAGGCCGAACGGCTCGAGGGTCGCCTCGGCCCAGGCCTCCATCTCGCCGTACGCCGGTCGCGCCTCGGCCGGCACGGCGAGGAAGAGGTTCTCGGCCACCGAGAGGTCGAGGACGTGCGAGTAGTCCTGGTAGGCGATGCCGAGGCCGAGCCGGCGGGCCGCCGCCGGCGACGCCCGTCGCAGCGGCACCCCGCCGATGAGCACCGCTCCCTCGTCGGGCGCGAGGAAGCCGCTGCAGATGCCGAGCAGAGTCGACTTCCCGGACCCGTTCTCCCCGACGAGTGCGTGGATCTCGCCGGCGCGGACGTCGACGCTGACGTCGCGGAGCGCTTGCACCGCTCCGAACGCCTTCGACACGCCCCGCACCGACAGCACGTCGGCGGTCACGGGCCCGGGAATCGACATTCAGCTCAGCTCCTCGCCCACTCGCCTCCTACGGGTACATCTGGTGGAGGAGGGACAGCGGGATCAGCGACGTGCCCGACGCCGTGGCGGGGTAGCCCGGCAGGCACATGCTCCGCTTGGACTGCTGCTGGAGCTGGATCGGGTAGACGATCTCCGGCGGGATCTTCGCCCCGGCCAGCTTCATCATGTCGGCGGTCAGCGCCACCCGGATCTGGGCGTTGCCGGCCGTGTAGTAGTAGATCTGGAGCTTCGGGTCCTTCAGCTTGTCGGCGAGACAGCCCATGCCGGCCTCGTCCGTGCGGTACGTGAAGACGCCCTCGTACGGGATGTTCGCGGCCTTGTACGCCGCGTACCCGCCCTGCGACATGAACAGCGCGTCCTCGTAGCTGAGGCCCGCGAGCTTCGGGGTCTTGGCGAGGATGCCGGAGACGATCCCCTGCACCTTCGACGGATCCCAGTTCGTCGGGTCGTTCGCGACGACCTTGATGTTCGGGTTGAGCGCCTTCTGCTCGCAGTTCTGCCAGCCGGCGGACAGCGGGTTGCCGGGGAAGCCGCCGAGGAAGGCGATGTCGCCGGACTTGACCTTCGTGTTCATCACGTTCGCGAAGGCCTGCCCGAGCTTGCAGGTGTCCTCGCCGACGACGGTGGTGTAGTTCGTGCCCGGCCCGCTGACGTAGCCCCAGGCGTACGTCGAGACGGGGATGCCGGCCGCCGTCGCCTGCTTGAACACCGGGATCATCGCGTCGCCGAAGTCCGGGTACGTGACGATCGCGCTCACGTGCTGGGCGATGACCGACTTGAAGTCCGCGATCGCCTGGTTCAGGTCGGAGTGGGCGCTGCGGTAGATGATCTTCCCGATCTGTGGGTACGTCAGCGCCTCGAGGATGAACTCCATCTTCGACATCTGGCGGAACGTGTTCTCGCCGAAGCCCTCGACGTACGCGACGGTCAGCTTCCCGCCGGTGCCGGTGCTGCAGCCGTTGTTCTTCCAGCACTTCAGGGCCAGCGCGTAGTCGACGGTCTTCGTCGACCGGCCGATGGAGGCCAGCGTGATGTTGCGGGCGGTCTTGTTCGCCGGCAGCAGGTTGGCGTGGAAGAACATCTTCGCGAGCGTCGCCGACGGGGCCTTGTAGGTCTCGCCGAAGCCGCCGCCGCTGCCGACCATCGCGCTGCTCTTGGCCACCCAGCCCGAGGGGCCCTTGGTAGCGGCGCCTCCGCTGGCGGTCGCCACGACCGTGATCGCCACAGCCAGGGCGACCAGCGCGGCGAGCGCCGGACGCTTCCTTCTCATCTGCGACTCCTTCCGTCCGTGCATCGGTTGCCTTCTCCTTTCGAGCGTCAGCTCGCGTGCCCGGCCGTCGGCGCCGACTGGGGCGGCGGCTTGACCGTTCGCAGCCACCGGCCGAGCAACGTGGCGACGCGGTCTCCTGAAACGACCATCCCTGCGAGGATCGCGGCCCCGAAGACGACGTACTGCATCGCCGTCGAGAGGCCCATCACGACGAGCATCTGGGTCAGGAACGTGAGCGCCAGCGCGGCGACCCAGGTCGACGTCGCGCTCGCCAGGCCGCCGGCGAGCGACGCCCCGGCGATGACGACCGCGGCGATCGGCGACAGCAGGTAGGCCGAGCCGAACTGGGGGTCGACGCTGAAGCGGACGCCCGCGAGCAGCACCGCGGCGACCGCGTAGAGCAGTCCCGCCGCCGCGTAGGCGAGCACGACGTGCCGCCGCACGTGCAGCCCGGCGATCCACGCCGCGCGCGGGTTCGCGCCCACGGCCTGGAAGCGCCGGCCGGCCGTCGTGTAGCGGAGCACGAGCGCGACGAGCAGCGTCAGTCCCGCGCCGGTCCAGAAGACGACGCTGATGCCGAGGGGCTTCTCGCCGGCCCACGACGAGAGCGCGCCGGGCACGTCGGGCTGGTTCGTGACGTGGTCGCGCGAGTACTTGCTGCTCCACGCGAAGACGATCTGCCCGACGGCGAGCGTCACGATCAGCGGGTTCAGCCGCAGCAGGCCGACGAGCACGCCGTTCGCGAGCCCGACGAGCAGCCCCATCGCGAGGCACAGCGGGATCGCGAGCAGCAGGCGGTGGTCGCGGCCGGCCCCGACGCCGGCGATGAGGTTGCCGCCGAACGAGACGACGCCGGGGGTCGAGAGGTCGATCCCGGCGTGCATGACCACGAGCATCTGGCCGAGCGCGGTGATCGCGAGGACCGTCGTGTAGGGCAGGACGTACGACCACGACGTGTTCCCGAGCGCGTCGGGCGCGACGATCGAGGCGACGATCGCGAGCACGGCCGTCGCGAGCCAGACCGGCAGGAAGCGGGCCGCGACGGCGGCGCTCGCGGCCAGTGCCGCACCGGAGGCGCCGGCCGTTCCCGGAGCCCGGGACGGCGATGGAGGGGTGGCCGCTGCCACGGCCCATTCTGAGCAGGTACAGCGAACAGTGTCAATGATGGCTGAACGGATGTCGGTGGACTTCTGGCCGGATCATTGACTCCTGCGGGCGCAACCGTTTATGGTCGCTGTACATGCGGCGGTGCGAGCACAGGTCTGCTGCAGGGAGGAGCGCGTGTGCGCCGTCGCCGCTGTCCCTGTCCGCTCAGCCAAGGAGAGAGCGATGTCGCAGCGGCTTCTGATCCGCAACGGCTTCGTCGTCTCGATGGATCCCGACGTCGGCGACATCCCGCACGGCGACGTCTTCGTCGAGGACGGCAAGATCGTCGACGTCGGGCGGGACCTCGGGGTCACGGACGCGGAGACGGTCGACGCCTCCGGGATGATCGTGATGCCGGGGTTCGTCGACACCCACCGCCACACGTGGCAGACGCCGGTCCGCGGCGTGCTGCCGTCGTGCACGCTCGACCACTACTTCGCCGTGATGCTCGGCCAGGTCGGCGGGTTCTACCGGCCGGAGGACGTGCACATCGGCGACTACGCCGGCTCCCTCGAGGCGATCAACGCGGGCGTCACGACGCTGCTCGACTGGTCGCATATCAGCAACACGCCCGACCACTCCGACGCCGCGATCCAGGGTCTGAAGGACGCCGGCATCCGCGCGGTCTACGCGCACGGCATGCCGACGGGCGGCGAGTGGTGGTCGTACAGCGAGCTGAACCACCCGGAGGACATCCGCCGGATCCGCGACACGTACTTCTCGTCCGACGACGGGCTGATCACGCTGGCGATGGCCGCCCGCCAGCCGGGCAACGTCAACCCGGACGTGGCGAAGCACGACTGGGCCCTCGCGCGCGACCTCGGCGTCCTGATCAGCGTCCACGTCGGCATGCGGCTGCACAACCTCCACTACCAGCCGGTGAAGGACATGCACGACATGGGCCTGATGGGCCCGGACATCTGCTACATCCACATGACCGACCTGACCGACGAGGAGCTCGACTGGATCGCCGAGACGGGCGGCAAGGCGTCGATCGCGCCGTACGTCGAGATGCTGATGGGGCACGGCCCGCCGCCGATCGGGAAGATGCTCGCCCGCGGCGTCCGCACGTCGCTCAGCGTCGACGTCGTCTCGAGCGTCCCGGGTGAGATGTTCACGCAGATGCGGACGGCACTCGCGTACGACCGGATCCTCGAGTTCACCGACACGCCGGACATCGCGTTCGCGCCGAAGCTGACGCACACGGACGTGCTCCAGTTCGCGACGATCGACGGCGCCCGCTCGATCGGGCTCGAGGATCGCGTGGGCTCGCTCACGCCGGGCAAGCAGGCGGACCTCGTGCTGCTGCAGACCGACGCGATCAACACGGCGCCGGTGCTCGACCCGCACGGGACGATCGTCACGTTCGCCGACACCTCGAACGTCGACTCCGTCTACGTCGCCGGCCGCGCCCTGAAGCGGGGCGGGAAGCTGGTCGGCGTCGACCTGAAGTCGGTGATCGGCAAGCTCGAGGAGTCGCGCAACCACATCCTCTCGCAGGGCGGGCTGCTGCCCGACTGGTGCGCCGAGCACGAGCACGCCGCGGTCTGAGGCGACAGGCAACCGGGGCGGCCCAGGGCGTTTGGGCCGCCCCGTCTCGAAAGGGAGGGAGACGCAGGATGGGGAACGGGAGCGTCGTGGTCGTCGGCGGGACGAAGGGCCTCGGCCTCGAGCTGGCGCGCTTCTACGCCGGGCAGGGCCGCGAGGTCGTCGTCACCGGCCGCAACGCCGCGGCCGCGGCGGCGTGCGCCGCCGACATCGGCGGCAAGACGCAGGGGATCGGCTTCGACCTGTGCGCCCCCGAGACGATCGCGGAGGCGCTGGCGGGCGTCCGCGACGTCGAGCACCTCGTGCTCGTCGCGATCGACCGCGACAGCAACACCGTGCGCGACTACGACGTCGCCGCCGCGATCCGCCTGGTCACGCTCAAGCTCGTCGGCTACACCGAGACGATCCACGCGCTGCTGCCGGAGCTGCGCGACGAGGCGTCGATCCTGCTGTACGGCGGCCTCGCCCGCGACCGCCCCTACCCGGGCTCGACGACGGTGACGGCGATCAACGGGGCCGTCACCGCGATGGTGCGCACGCTCGTCATCGAGCTCGCGCCGAAGCGCGTGAACGCGATCCACCCGGCGATCGTCGGCGACAGCCCGCAGTGGATCGACATGCCGCCGGAGCGCTACCAGGCCCTCGTCGCGCGCACCCCGACGGGCCGGCTCGTGACGATGGCGGAGGTCGTCGACGCGTCGCGCTTCCTGCTCGAGAACGGGGCCGTCAACGGCGTGAACCTCGCCGTCGACGGCGGCTGGCTCTGCATGTGAGCCCCCGCGGGCGGGCTGCGGGAGGCCCGCCGGCGGTCAGAGGTTCGCGCGGGCGCGCCCGGCGAAGAACGCGATCAGCCAGAGCAGCGCGGCGACGACCGCAAGGATGAAGAGCCACTTGATCACGAAGCCGAGCACGATCCCGGCGATCACGGCGAGCGCGAGCAGCACCAGCAGGACGAGCATGCTCTGACCGTCCCCGGTCCGGCGGCTCTGAAACGCGCCGGTCTCGAGCGCGGGACATCTTCTTCTCGTTTCGGCTTGCGGTGCAGGGCGCGCTCTACACGGGCGCGAGATCGTCCCAGACGACCTCGCCGTCGACGATCGTCGTGCAGGCGAGCGACTCGCCCGGGCGATAGGGGATGTGGGTGTACGACGGCGCGTCGAGGATCGCCGCGTTCGCCCGCAGTCCGGGGGCGAGGCGGCCCATGTCGTCCCGCCGCAGCGCCGCCGCGCCGCCGACCGTGGCCGCCAGCAGCGCCTCCTCCGCGCTCAGGCGGAGGTCGCGGACGGCGAGGGCGATGACGAAGCTCATCGAGGTGGTGTTGCTCGAGCCCGGGTTGGTGTTCGTGGCGAGCGCGACCCGCACCCCCGCGTCGAGCACGCGCCGGGCGTCGGGGTAGGGCTGGCGCGTCGCGAAGTCGGTCGCCGGCAGGAACGTCGCCACCGTGTCGCCCCCGGCCAGCGCCTCGACGTCCGCGTCCGACAGGTAGGTGCAGTGGTCGACCGAGGCGGCGCCCAGCTCGACGGCGAGGCGGACCCCGTCGCCGGCCCGCAGCTGGTTGCCGTGCAGGCGCAGGCCGAGCCCGGCGGCGCGGCCCGCTTCGAGCACCGCGCGGCACTGGTCGGCGTCGAACGCCCCGTCCTCGCAGAACGCGTCGATCCAGCGGGCGCTGGGCGCGCAGCGCCGCAGCATCTCGCCGCAGACGAGCTCGACGTAGTCGTCCGCGCGGCCGTCGTACTCCGCCGGGACGACGTGCGCGCCGAGGAACGTCACGTCGTCGGTGAGCTGCGACGCGACGGCGCAGAGCCGCGCCTCGGTGTCGACGTCCAGCCCGTAGCCGGACTTGATCTCCTGGTGCGTGATCCCGTCCCGCCGGGCGCGCTGCTGCCGGTCCCGCGCGAGGCGGAGCAGGGCCTCCCCCGGCGCGTCTCTCGTCGCCGCGGTGGTGACCCGGATGCCGCCGGCCTCGTACGGCCGCCCGGCCATGCGCGCCGCGAACTCGTCGGCGCGGTCGCCGGCGAACACGAGGTGCGTGTGGCTGTCGACGAAGCCGGGGATGACCGCCCGCCCGTCGGCGTCGACGGCGCGGTCGCCGTCCGCCCGGCCGGCGTCGGCGATCTCGGCGACGAGCCCGTCCTCGATCGCCAGGGCCGCGTTGGTGCGGATCCCGAGCGGCCCGTCGCCGAGCGCCGGGTCGCAGGTGACGAGCTGGCCGATGTTGTCGACGACGAGCGAGGTCATCGAACCGCCCGCTCCAGCGCGGCGGCGACGTCGAGCGACACGTGCGCGCCGTCGCGCACGATCCAGCGGCCGCCGACCATCACGTGGCGGACGTCGGACGGCTGCGCCGCGAAGACGAGCGCGGGAACGACGTCCTCCGGCCGGATGCCCGCGAGGCGGGTCGAGCCCAGGTCGACGCCGACCAGGTCTGCGCACGCGCCGGCCGCGAGCTCGCCGCCCGTCCAGCCGAGCGCCGCGTAGCCGTTCCGCGTCGCGGCGCCCAGCAGCGCGGCCGGGTCGTGGAGGACGCGCTCCTCGCACGCGAGCCGCTCGTCCAGCTCGACGGCGCGTGCCTCCTCGAACAGGTCGACCACGGCGTTCGAGTCGCTGCCGACCGCGAGCCTGGCGCCCGCCTCGGCGAGCGCGGACGCGCGCCCGATCCCGTCGCCGAGGTCGCGCTCGGTCGTCGGGCAGAGGCAGCACGTGCCGCCGCTCGTGCCGAGGAGGCGGAGGTCGTCGTCGGTGAGATGCGTCCCGTGGACGGCCGTGAACCGGGGCCCGAGGCAGCCTGCTTCCTCGAGGACGGCTACCGGCGTCCGGCCGTACGCGGCCGTGCAGCTCTCGTTCTCGGCGCGCTGTTCCGACACGTGCGCGTGCAGCGGCGCGCCGCGCCGGTCGGCCCACGCCGCGACCTCGCGCAGCTCCCCGGGCTCGAGCGCGCGCACGCTGTGCGCCGCGGCGCCGACGCGCACGAGCTCGCCGTCGTGCAGCGCGTCGACGCGGGCCGCCCAGGCGTCGACGCCGGCGTCGGCGAAGCGGCGCTGGGCGCCCTCGACCGGCACGCCGATGCCGCCGTGGAGATAGCAGGTGTCGAGCAGGGTCAGGCGCACGCCCGCGGCGGCGGCCGCCTGGACGACCGCGTGGCCCAGCTCGTTCGGGTCGGCGTACGGCGTTCCGTCCGGCGCGTGGTGGACGTAGTGGAACTCGCCGACGAGCGTGATCCCGGCCAGGGCCATCTCGCCGAAGACGGCCGTCGCCAGCTCGAGGTACGCATCGGGCGTGAGCGCGGCGGCCGCCTCGTACATCGCGTCGCGCCACGACCAGAAGGTGCCGCGCCGCCGCTGCGTCCGCCCCCGCAGCACGCGCTGGAAGGCGTGCGAGTGCACGTTGGCGAGCCCGGGGATGGTGACGCCCGCGAGGCGCTCCGCCTCGGACGGCGCCTCGACGCCGGCCTGCACCTCGACGATCCGGCCGTCGTCGATCGCCAGCAACACGCCTGTGTCCACCTCGGCTCCTCCGAGCCAGGCGCGCTCGCACCAGACGGCTGTCACTGGGCCATCGGCAGCGTCAGGCCGTGCTCCCGGGCGGCTGCGAGCGCCTCCTCGTACCCGGCGTCGGCGTGGCGCATCACCCCGGTGCCGGGGTCGGTCGTCAGCACGCGCTCGAGCTTCTGCCGGGCGAGATCGGTGCCGTCGGCGACGACGACCATCCCGGCGTGGATCGAGCGGCCGATGCCGACGCCGCCGCCGTGGTGGATCGAGACCCAGGTGGCGCCGGAGCTCGTGTTGAGGAGCGCGTTCAGCAGCGGCCAGTCGGCGATCGCGTCCGAGCCGTCGCGCATGCCCTCCGTCTCGCGGTACGGGGAGGCGACCGAGCCGGAGTCGAGGTGGTCGCGCCCGATCACGACCGGCGCGGAGAGCTCGCCGCTCGCGACCATCTCGTTGAAGCGCAGCCCGAGCCGCGCGCGCTCGCCGAGCCCGAGCCAGCAGATCCGGGCCGGGAGTCCCTGGAACGCGATCCGCTCGCCCGCCGCCTCGATCCAGCGGCGCAGCCCTTCGTCGTCGCCGAACTCCTCCAGCACGGCCCGGTCGGTCGCCGCGATGTCGGCGGGGTCGCCCGACAGCGCCGCCCAGCGGAACGGGCCGCGTCCGGTGCAGAAGAGCGGCCGGATGTAGGCGGGCACGAAGCCGGGGTAGTCGAACGCGCGCTCGAAGCCGCCGAGCCGCGCCTCGACGCGCAGGCTGTTGCCGTAGTCGAAGACCTCCGCGCCGCGGTCCAGGAACGCGACCATCGCCGCGCAGTGCTCGGCGCACGCGCGCCGCGTCCGCTCGACGTAGGCAGCGGGATCGTCGTCGTGCAGGCGGCGCCGCTCGTCCTCGCTCAGCCCGTTGGGGACGTAGCCGTCGAGCGGGTCGTGCGCGCTCGTCTGGTCGGTGACGACGTCGGGCTCGAAGCCGCGGCGCACGAGCTCGGGCAGGACGTCGGCGGCGTTGCCGCACACCGCCACCGACAGCGCCGTCCGCGTGCGCTTCGCGTCGAGCACCCGTTCGATCGCGGCGTCCAGGTCGGGCGCGACCTCGTCGAGGTACCGGCTCGCGAGCCGCTTCTCGATCCGCTGCGGGTCGACCTCGACGCACAGCGCGACGCCGCCGTTCAGCGTGATCGCGAGCGGCTGGGCGCCGCCCATGCCGCCGAGCCCGGCGGTGAGCGTGACCGTGCCGGCGAGGCTGCCGCCGAAGCGGCGCCGCGCGATCTCGGCGAAGCACTCGTAGGTGCCCTGGACGATGCCCTGGCTGCCGATGTAGATCCACGAGCCGGCCGTCATCTGGCCGTACATCGTCAGCCCCTCGTGCTCGAGCCGGCGGAACTCGTCCCAGCTCGCCCAGTCGGGGACGAGGTTCGCGTTCGCGATCAGCACGCGCGGCGCCCACTCGTGCGTCCGGAACACGCCGACCGGCTTGCCCGACTGCACGAGCAGCGTCTCGTCCCCGGCCAGCTCGCGCAGGGAGCGGACGATCGCGTCGAAGGCGTCCCACGACCGGGCGGCGCGTCCGGTGCCGCCGTAGACGACGAGGTCGTCGGGGCGCTCGGCGACCTCGGGGTCGAGGTTGTTCATCAGCATCCGCAGCGCCGCTTCCTGCGGCCAGCCGCGGCAGGAGAGCTCGGCGCCGCGCGGCGCGCGCACCACGCGCGGGCCGCTCACTGCAGCGCTCCGGCGAGCGCGGCTCCGCTCGCGACGAACTCGACGGCGGCCTCGATCTCGGGCGCGACGAAGCGGTCGGGCCCCGGCCCGCCGGTCGTCTCGCGCAGCGCGGCGACGACCGACGCGGTCGCCGCGGCGGGGGCGAGCGGCGCGCGCAGCTCGAGGCCGCGCGCAGCGGTGAGCAGCTCGATCGCGATCACGCGGGTGAGCGCGTCGATCGCGCGGCGCAGCTTGCGTCCGGCGCTCCAGCCCATCGAGACGTGATCCTCCTGCATCGCGGAGGTCGGGATCGAGTCGACGCTGGCGGGAACGGCCAGCCGCTTCAGCTCCGAGACGAGGCCGGCCTGGGTGTAGTGGGCGAGCATGAAGCCCGAGTCGACGCCCGGGTCGTGCGCGAGGAACGGCGGCAGACCGGCGCTGCGGGCCGGGTCGAGCAGCCGGTCGGTGCGGCGCTCCGAGATGCCCGCGACGTCGGCCGCGACGATCGCGAGGAAGTCGAGCGCGTAGCCGAGCGGTGCGCCGTGGAAGTTGCCGTTCGACTCGAGCCGCCCGTCGGGGGTGAGGACCGGGTTGTCGATCCTGGCCGCCAGCTCGCGCTCGGCGACCTCCGCGGCGAAGTCGAGGGTGTCACGCGCCGCGCCGGTGACGATCGGGGCGCAGCGCAGCGAGTACGCGTCCTGCACGCGCGGGTCGGAGGGGCCGCGGTGGCTGGCCACGATGTCGCTGCCGGCGAGGACGGAGCGCATGAGCGCCGCCGCGGTGGCCTGCCCGGGGTGCGGCCGCAGCGCGTGCAGGTCGGGAGCGAGCACCGCGTCGGTGCCGAGGAGCGCCTCGACGCTCATCGCAGCCGCCACGTCGGCGGTTGCCAGGAGCGCGGCGAGATCCTCGACGGCGAGGACGAGCATCCCGAGCATCCCGTCGGTGCCGTTGAGCAGCGCGAGCCCCTCCTTCTCGGCGAGCTGCACGGGCGCGAGGCCGGCCCGGGCGAGCGCCTCGGCGGCGGGAACGAGCTCGCCGTCCGCGGTTCGCGCCTGACCCTCGCCCATGAGCGCCAGGGCGCAGTGCGCGAGCGGCGCGAGGTCGCCGGAGCAGCCGAGCGAGCCGTATTCGTGCACGACGGGCGTGATCTGCGCGTTGAGCATCGCCGCGTACGCCTCGGCGACCTCCGGCCGGACGCCCGTCGCGCCCGAGGCGAGCGTCGACAGCCGCAGGAGCATCATGGCCCGGACGACCTCGCGCTCGACCTCGGGCCCGGTCCCGGCGGCGTGGCTGCGGACGATGCTCTGCTGGAGCTCGACGCGTCGGTCGGCCGGGATGTGCTTCGTCGCCAGCGCGCCGAAGCCGGTGGACACGCCGTAGTGGGGAGCGTCGTCGTGCGCGAGGCCCTCGACGATCGCGCGGCCGGCCGCGATCCGCTCGAGCGCCTCGGCCGTCAGCGCCACGCCGGCTCCGTGGCGCGCGACGGCGACGACGTCCGCGCGGGAGAGCGGGTCGGGGCCGACCGGGACCGTCCGGGCGCCGTCCATGTGCATGTCTTACACGGCCGGCGACGGACGCGCGCCCGGCTCAGTCGCCGGGCGCGGTCGGGACGACGAGCGCCTCGAAGGGGCCGTCTCCGACGGTCGTCGTGACGTGGCCGCGCCCGGTCGTGTCGGCGGCGAGCACGAGGTCGCCGGGCCCGAACCGGCGCGTGCTGCCGTCGCCGGCCGTCACCTCGACGACGCCGCGCAGCATCACGACCCACTGCGGCTGGGAGGCGGGGTGCGGCGCGCTGTCGAACGCGGAGAAGCGGACGAAGGCGACGCCCGTGGTTGCGAGCGCGCCGGCGAACATCGGCGGCGTCCCGTCGGAGAGCTGCTGCTCGCCGAGCTGGAGCTCTGCGTCCTCGAACGCCGACCCGCCGTCGGCGGTGCTGACGATCCCCGTGTAGCTCTTCGTGCTGGCCATCTCTCCGTCTCCTCTCGTCGTGCCGCCGGGGCGGCGGTGGCGGTGGCGGAGAGATGACGAACGGCGGGTGCCCGGACGGACACCCGCCGTGGGCCGCTACGCCTCGACCGCGACGAGGGTGTTGCCCTCCGGGTCGCGGAACCAGAAGAGCGGCGGGACGCCGGGGAACCGGCTGATCTCGGCGTCGACGTCCGCGCCCTGCTCCCGGAGCCGGGCGTGCAGGCCCTCGAGGTCGTCGGTGGCGAGCGAGATGCCCGTGTCCTTGCCCCCCGGCACCGTGTTGGGGCCGGGCGGGCAGATCGCGATCGGCGTCTCGGCCCCGGCCGGGGCGACCTCGACCCACCGGTTGCCGTCCCCGAAGGGCAA
>DASZWI010000169.1:0-2600 GCA_035546715.1 Gaiellaceae bacterium
GTGCGCGCCCGAGACGCGTGCGCCGAGGCCCTCGGCCGCTTCGTCCGCGGGCGCGAGGACGATCGCCTCGAGGCCGGTCGCCGCCGCCGTGGCTGCGACGGCGTCGCCCAGGTTGCCGGTCGACGAGCAGCAGAGCGTCGTCACGCCGTGGTCGAGCGCGGCGGCGACCGCGATCGTCGCGAGCCGGTCCTTGAAGGAGAGCGTCGGGTTCGCCGTCTCGAGCTTGAGGTACAGCTCGATCCCGAGGAGCTGCGAGAGCCGCGCCGCCGGGACGAGCGGGGTCCAGCCGGCCCCGACCTCGACCCGCGCACCCGCCGGCAGCAGCCCCTCGTAGCGCCACAGCGACGCCGGCCCGGCGGCGACGCGCTCGCGGTCGACGCGCCGGGCGATCCAGTCCCAGTCGTACGCGACGTCGGTCGGGCCGTCGCAACGGCCGCACGCGTCGACGGGCGCGGACGGCGTCACGTCCTCGCAGACCCGGCAGCGCAGCGCGAACGCGCTCATGCGCCGGAGAGCCCCGTCGGATCGAAGCGACCTAGCCGGTGAGACGGGGTGAGCCGGCTAGGCCTGTTGCGCGCAGCAGGCGATGACCGAGATGAAGAGCGGCTTCAGCGGCTTGATGGTCATCTGCGGCAGCACGGTGGTCACAACCTAGCAACGTCCGTCCGCGGCGGCCAGAGCACCGCCTGCGACGGCCGGGAGCAGGAGGATCGCCGTCCCGCCGCCCACGGTCGTGTCGAGCCCGTCGAGGAGGCGGACGTCCTGGCCGTCGACGAACACGTTGAGGAACGCCGGCAGGTCGCCGTCGGGGAGCACGCGGGCGGTGAGCGCCGGGTACTGCTCGAGGAGCGCGCCCAGCGCGGCGCGCACGGTGTCGCCTTCGACGGAGACGGTGCGGTTGCCGCCGGCCTCGGCGCGCAGCACGGGTGGGATGCGGATCTCGGCCATCGCTTCAGAAGATAAAGGAACGGGCGGTCGTGTGCGAGGGGGCCCAAGTACGCTTCCGGCATGTCGATCGGCTCCGAGCGCGACCTCGTCGGGCTGCGGGCGGCGGGACGGGCCGTGGCGGACGCGCTCGCGGAGATGCGGCAGGCCGTCCGGCCGGGCGTGACGACGCGCGAGCTGGACGAGCTCGGCGCGGAGGTCTTCGCCCGGCACGGTGCGCGGTCGGCGCCTCGGCTCGTCTACGGCTTCCCCGGGGTGAACTGCATCAGCGTGAACGAGGAGGCGGTGCACGGCATCCCGTCCGGCCGCGAGCTGCGCGACGGGGACCTCGTCACCCTCGACGCGACCGCCGAGCTCGACGGCTACATGGCCGACGCGGCGATCACCGTCGCCGCGGGCGAGGCCGCTCCGCGCGCGCAGGCGCTGTGCGAGGCCGCCGACCGGGCGCTCGACCGCGCCCTCCGGGTCGTGCGCGACGGCGTCCGGGTGAACGCGGTGGGACGGGTCATCCAGGCGGAGGTGACCGAGGCGGGGTTCAGCGTCATCCCGGCGCTGAGCGGTCACGGCATCGGGCAGACGATCCACGAGCCGCCGACCGTGCCGAACTACTTCGACGCGTACGACACGACCGTGCTCACCGAGGGCCTCGTGCTGACGATCGAGCCCGTGATCGCCGCCGGCGGGGGAGACGTGGTGCTGCGGGACGACGGCTGGACGGTCGCCACCGCCGACCGCAGCCTGGTCGCGCATGCCGAGCACACGATCGTCGTGACGCGCGGCGAGCCCCTCGTCCTGACCGCCTGAGCCTGCGCGCGCCGCCGCGATGCGCGAAGATGCGCCCGTGGTGCAGGTCGGCGACACGTTCGGGCCCTCGAACTGGGTCGACGTCCCCCAGGAGCGGATCGACGCCTTCGCCGAGGCGACGGGCGACCACCAGTGGATCCACGTCGACCCCGAGCGGGCGAAGGACGGCCCCTTCGGCACCACGATCGCCCACGGGTACCTGACCCTCTCGCTGCTGCCCGCCATGTCCTACGAGGTCGTCCCGCGCGACCCGGACGCGAAGATGGGCATCAACTACGGGCTGAACCGCGTGCGCTTCCCGTCCCCGGTGCCGGTCGGCTCGCGCGTGCGCGCGACGTTCCGGGTCGACCAGGTCGAGCCGGCCGACTGGGGCGTCCAGGTGACGATGACCGCGACGATCGAGCGCGAGGGCGGCGACAAGCCGGTCTGCGTCGCCGAGCTGGTCTTCCGCACCTACACGTAGCGCTCAGTCGAGCTCGTGGTCCCGCTCGCAGAAGTCGGGACACGTGCACTCCGCGAGCTCCCAGCGCGGCGGCCGCTCCTCCCGCTCGTCCTCCACGGGCTGCTCCAGGTCGGTCCGTTCAAGCGTGCTCGTCCGCATCCCTGCTCCTTTCGGATCCAAAGCGATACGGAAGGTTAGGGACGATTGGATCCGAAGTCAAGGAGAGTTGGGATTGACAGCACAGAAAATCGTGATCTAGGATCCGACAAACGTCGTCACGCGTGAGAGGAGCGCCCGGTGGACATCGCTGATCGGATCCAAGACCAGGCCCGTCAGCTCGAGGAGTGGTGGGAGCGGGACCAACGCTGGCACGGCATCGTCCGGCCCTACACCGCCGAGGAGGTCGTGC
>DASZWI010000170.1:0-17531 GCA_035546715.1 Gaiellaceae bacterium
ACGACGCTCTGCTGCTCGTCGACCGGCAACCTGGGCGACGCCGTCGCAGCCACGGCGGCGGCGACCGGCCTCGAGGCGATCGTCCTCGCGCCCGCGGACGAAGCGGCCGAGGGCCTCGGCGCACGCGTCTCGGGCGCGCACGTCTTCGCCGTCCGCGGGACGTACGACGACTGCCGTCGGCTCGAACGCGAGCTCGGCGCTCTCTTCCCCTGGGGCTTCGTGGGCGGCAACCTGCACGCCTACGCGAGCGAGGGCGCGAAGACGATCTCGTTCGAGGTCGTCGAGCAGCTCGGCTGGCGCATGCCCGACGCCGTCGTGTGCCCGGCCGCCTCGGGGACGCTGTTCGCGAAGCTGGCGCAGGGGTTCTCGGAGGCCGCGCGCGCCGGGCTCGCGGACGGGGCCCCGCCGCGGCTCTACGCGGCCCAGGCCGAGGGCGCGAGCCCGATCGCGTCGGCCTACGCCGACGACCGCGGCATCTCGCGCGTCCACGCCGACACCTCGGTGCGCTCGCTCGCCATCGGCGACCCGTCGTCGGGCGACCTGGCGCTGGGCGCTGCGCGCTCGACCGGCGGCGGCATCTTCGCCCTCTCCGAGGAGCGAATCGACGAGGACACGCGGCTGCTCGCGCGGACGAGCGGCGTGTTCGCCGACCGGGCGGGCGGCGCCGCCCTGGGCGCGCTCATCGAGGCGCTCCTGGCGGGCAGCATCGAGCCGGGGGCGCGCGTCGTCCTCGTCGTCACCGGCGCGGGCGTCAAGCCGTACGCAGGCTGCGTCACACCGGTCGTCACGCCGGTCGACCCGGACGTCGACGCGGTGCTGCGGCTGCTCGAGCGCGATCGCTGATGGCGGAGGCGCCGGCCGCCGAGGAGCAGCTCGACCGCAACGCGAAGCCGCTTCGCCGCGACGTGCGGTTCCTCGGGACGATCCTCGGCATCGTCCTCGCCGAGCAGGAGGGCGCCTGGCTGCTCGAGCTCGTCGAGCGGATCCGCCACGTGTCGCGGACGGCCCGCGAGCGCGGCGCACCGGAGCAGGTCGACGAGGCCATCGCCGCGCTCGAGCCCGCGCAGCAGGTCGCCGTCCTCCGCGCGTTCGCCCTCTACTTCCAGCTCGCCAACCTCGCCGAGCAGCACCACCGGCTGCGCCGGCGGCGCGAGCTCGCGCACGAGGGGCTCCCGCAGCGCGAGTCGCTCGACGAGGCGCTGCGGCTGCTCGCGGACGTGCCGCCGGAGACGCTGGCGACGCGGGCGCGGTCGACGGCGCTCCGGCTCGTCCTCACCGCCCACCCGACGGAGGCGAGCCGGCGGGCGATCCTGCTCGCGCACATCCGGATCGACGAGCAGCTCGCGCGGCTCGACGACGCGCGGCTGACGCCGGACGAGCGCGCCGAGGTGGCCGAGCGGCTCGCCGAGGAGGTGACGCTCCTCTGGCAGACGGACGAGGTGCGGCACGACCGGCTGCGCGTCCGCGACGAGATCCGCCACGGGCTGTGGTTCTTCGAGCACAGCCTCATGGACGAGACGACCGAGCTGCTCGCCGCGTGGCGGCGCCACTTCCCCGACGCGCCGCCCCCGCTCGTGTTCGGCTCGTGGATCGGCGGCGACATGGACGGCAATCCGTCCACCGGGGCGGAGACGGTGCACGCCGCGCTCGCACGGGCCCGCGAGCTGGCGCTCGCGCGGTACACGGAGGAGGTGCGCGCGCTGGCCGTCGAGGTGACGCCGACGCGCTCGCTCGCGGCCGTGTCGGAGGAGCTCGAGGCGTCGCTGGCCCAGGACGAGCGGCGGTTCCCCGGGTTCGCGTCGGAGGTCGGCTCGCGGCTCGAGCAGGAGCCGTACCGGCGCAAGTTCTCGTTCATGTGGCGGCGCCTCGCCGCCAACGCCTACGGGTCGCCGACCGAGCTGCTGGACGATCTCGCCGTCGTGCGGCGGAGCCTGAGCGCCAACGGCGGCCGCCGCGTCGCGCTCGGCCGCATCGCGCGCCTGGAGCGGATGGTCGAGACGTTCGGGTTCCACGTCGCGAAGCTCGACGTCCGGATCCACGCCCGCGACCTGGGCGGGCCGCGCGCGTACGAGGCGGCACGCGCGATCGAGCAGGCGCGCCGGGAGCACGGGCCGGAGGCGCTCGACACGCTGATCGTCTCCGGCACGTCGTCCGGCGACGACGTGCTGCGCGCGCTGGCGCTCACCGAGGAGCGGATCGCGGTCGTGCCGCTCTTCGAGACGATCGACGACCTCGCCGCCGGCCCCGGGATCGTCGACGAGCTCCTCGCCGGAGGGCCCTTCGCCGAGCGCGTGGCGGAACGCGGCGGCGCGGTCGAGGTGATGGTCGGCTATTCGGACTCCGGCAAGGACGGCGGCTTCCTCGCGGCGCAGTGGGCGATCTACCGCGCGCAGGAGGAGCTGGCGGCGGTCGCGCGGCGGCACGGCGTCGAGCTGACGGTCTTCCACGGGCGCGGCGGGAGCGCGGGCCGCGGCGGCGGCCCGACCTACGCGGCGATCGCGTCGCAGCCGGCGGGCTTCCCGCCGGGGCGGGTGAAGCTCACCGAACAGGGCGAGACGGTCTCGTTCAAGTACGGCCTGCGCGGGCTCGCGTACCGGAACCTGGAGGCCGCGCTGGCCGGGACCCTGCTCGCGACGTTCCCGGACCACGTCGTCCGCGCGCCCGACGAGCGCGAGCGCGAGCTGCTCGACCGTCTGGCCGCCGTCTCGCGGAACGCGTACCGGGCGTTCGTCTGGGACGAGCCGCGCTTCGTCGAGTTCTTCCGCGCGTTCACCCCGGTCGACGAGCTGGCGCTGCTCGAGCTGGCGTCGCGGCCGGCCCGGCGCCCGGACGACAGCGACTACCTCGCGTCGCTGCGCGCGATCCCGTGGGTGTTCTCGTGGACGCAGAACCGGACGCTCCTGCCGGCGTGGTACGGCGTCGGCGCCGCGTTCGCGTCGGTCGACGCCGACGAGCTGCGGCGGCTGTACGAGGAGCTGCCGTTCTTCCGCACGGTCGTCGACAACCTCGAGATGACGCTGGCCAAGTCGAGCCTCGGCATCGCGCGCGGCTACCTGCCGCTCGTCGCCGACGAGGAGCTGCGGACGAGGATGTTCGAGTCGATCGAGGAGGAGCACGCGCGGGCCGTCGAGGGCGTCCTGGCCGCGACGGGCGTCTCGTACCTGCTCGAGCGCCACCGGATGCTGCGCCGCTCGGTCGACCTGCGGAACCCGTACGTCGACCCGATGAACGCGGTGCAGGTCGAGCTCCTGCGCCGCCACCGAGCCGGCGACCCCGACGCGCAGGTACCGCTCCTGCGCTCGATCGCGGGCATCGCGGCGGCCCTCCGCAACACCGGCTGACCGCGTCCGGCATACCGCCCGCGCCGGCGCCCGGTCTCGCCGGAGCCCTCCGATGCAGCCAGTTCGCAGGTCGAACTGGCAAACCAGGGTCAGACCCGGGTCTGACCCTGCCGGTACCGCCCGCGCCGGCGCCCGGCCTCGCCGGAGCCCCCGCCGAAGCGGCCATTTCGCAGGTCGAACCGGCAGACCAGGGTCAGACCCGGGTCTGACCCTGCCGGTACCGCCCGGCAGCTCCGCTCGGCGATTGGGCGTCGGATGCGGGGCTTCTACGTGAAGCGCACCGGGTCGTATTTCGGAGACAGACGCACCTCGGCGACCCCGCATCGCCACGGAACGGAGCGACGTTCTCTCGAGAGCCCCTTACCAGCCGACGCCCTCGTCGAGGGAGATGGGGTGGCCCGCGGGGACGACGGCGTCGGCGACCAGGCCGCCGAAGCGGCCTCGATGGAAGATCAGCGGCTCGCCGCCGCCGTGGTCGATCGACATGACCTCGCCGAGCAGCAGCCTGTGGTCGCCCGCGTCGAACGCCTCGGCCAGGACGCAGCGGAGCGTCGCGGCCGCCTTCGGCACCGTGAGGTAGCCGTCGCGGTCGCGGACGACGTGCTGCGCCGGAAAGGGCGCGCCGCGCTCGGCGAAGTCGAGCGCGACCTGCTGCTGGCCGCGATGCAGGATGCTCAGCCCGAAGCGGCCGCTCTCCTCCGCCGCCGCGAGCGTGCGCGACTCGTGCGCGATCGAGACGAGCACGAGCAGCGGCTCGAGCGAGATCGAGGTGAACGCGTTCAGGGTCAGCCCTGCCGGCCCGCGCTCCGTCTCGGCGGTGACCACCGTCACCCCCGTCGCGAACTCGCCGACGCAGTCGCGGAACGCGCGGGCCGGGACCGAGGTCACGCCGCCTCCGGCGCGGCAGCTAGATTCGAGCGGTGCGCCCCGCGATCGGCATCTCCGCGTACTGGCGCGACGCCGACTTCGGCCACTGGCGCGGCTTCCCGGTCGCGCTCGCGCCGCAGGGCTACGTCGACGGCGTCAGCGCCGCGGGCGGGATCCCGCTGCTCGTGCCGCCCACCGTCGAGATCGCCGAGGATCCGGGAGCCGTGCTCGACCGGGTCGACGGGCTGCTGCTCGTCGGCGGCGAGGATCTCGGCGCGGACACCTACGGCGCCGAGCCGCACCCTGCGACCGGTCCGAAGAACGAGCGGCGGGACGAGACCGAGCTCGCGCTCCTCCGCGGCGCGCTCGCACGCGACCTGCCCGTGCTCGGCATCTGCCGCGGCGCCCAGCTCTTGAACGTCGCGTACGGCGGCGACCTCGTCCAGGAGCTCGCCGAGATCACCGACGCCGAGCCGCACCTGCCCGTGCCCGGCACCTTCGGCCGGCATGCGGTGACCGTCGAGGGCGGCCGCCTGCGCGAGCTGACCGGCGACAGGATCGAAGACGTCGCCTCGCACCATCACCAGTCCATGGGCCGGATCGGGGACGGGCTCGTCGCGACCGCCCACGCGCCGGACGGGCTCGTCGAGGCCCTCGAGGACCCGAGCCGCCCCTTCACCCTGGGCGTGCTCTGGCACCCGGAGGAGGACGCCCGGACCGGCGGGGCGCCGATCTTCCGCGGCCTCGTCGACGCCGCGCGCGAGCACGCCGAGGCTCGGCTCACAGGTGGTACGCGTACTCCCGGAACTCCCAGTCGGTCGTCCATCGCTGGAAGCGTCCCAGCTCGTACTCCTTGAGCTGGGTGAACGTGTCGACCAGCGGCTGACCCATCGCCGCGCGCAGGGTCGCGTCCTCGTGCAGCGCGGCCAGCGCGTCCGGCAGCGACGTCGGCAGCGGCTCGCCCTGCTCGGCCTCCGGCAGCTCGTAGATCAGCCCCGCCAGCGGCGCCGGCGGCTCCAGCTCGCGGCGGATCCCGTCGAGCCCGGCCGCGAGCGCCGCCGCCACCGCCAGGTACGGGTTCGCCGCGCCGTCGCCGATCCGCACCTCGACGCGCGTCGCCCTCCCCCGCTCCCGCGGGATCCGCACGAACGTGAACCGGTTGTCGTGCCCCCAGCAGACCTGCGTCGGCACGAGCGCGTCGGGCCGCAGCCGCCGGTAGGCGTTCACCGTCGGGTTGAAGAAGGCCATCAGGGCGGGCGCGTGCTCGAGCATCCCGGCGACGACGTGCCGCGTGACCTGCGCCAGGCCGTCCTCGGCCTCGACGTCGTCGCAGCAGTTCGTCCCGTCCTCGTCGCAGAGCGAGAGGTGCAGGTGGAAGCCGGAGCCCTCGTCGTCGTTCCACGGCTTGCCGATGAACGTCGCGAGCAGCCCCGCCCGTGACGCGAGCTCCTTGACGAGCCACTTGAGCCGGAACGCCCGGTCGGCCGCCTCGAGCGCGGGGGCGTGGCGGATGTTCAGCTCGAACTGCCCGCGGCCGAACTCGTGGTTGGCCGCGATCGGCTCGAGCCCCAGGCCGCCGGCCGCCTCGAGCAGCTGCACCAGCAGCCCCTCGGGATCGGGACGGTGGCCGACGGTGTAGACGTTCGAGTCGTGGCCGGCGTAGCGCCGCCAGCCGCCGGGGGCGGTCGCGTCGGGCTCGCAGAGGTAGAACTCGAGCTCCGGCGCGGCGATCGGCGTCAGGCCGAGCGCCTCGTACTCGCCGACGATGCGCTTGAGCGCCCCGCGTCCGTCGACGCCGTAGGGCTCGTGGGTGTCCATCCGCTCGAGATCGGCGATGCAGGCGGCGACCGAGGGCTCCCACGGCAGCCGGACGAGGGTCGAGCGGTCGGGCTTCGCGCAGATGTCCTCGAACCCCGTCTCGAACCCGGCGACGACGTTGTGCGCCAGGTCGGTCGTCATCACCGCGGCGACGAACGGGGTGCCGTGCTCGCAGACCGCGTCCAGCTCGCCGAGCGGCACGTCCTTCCCGCGCGCGACGCCGAACAGGTCGGCGTACTGGAGCCGGACGACCTTGACGCCATCGAGATCGGTAGCCAACGAGCCTCCTTAGCGAGGGGTGACGCGCACGGGCATCGCCTTGAGCGCGTTCGTGAAGTTGGTCCGCACCCGCTCGACCGGGCCGGTCGGCTCCAGGTCGGCGATGCGCGGCAGCAGCTGGTCGAACATCACCTGCACCTCGAGCTTCGCCAGATACGCGCCGAGGCAGTAGTGCGGGCCGCCGGCGCCGAACACGACGTGGCGGTTGGGCGAGCGGCCGACGTCGAGCCGGAACGGGTCGTCGAAGACCTCCTCGTCGAAGTCGGCCGAGACGTACCAGATGACCACCTTGTCGCCCGCGGCGATCGGCTGGCCGCGGATCTCGGTGTCGACGGTCGCCGTGCGCCGGAAGTGCAGGACGGGCGTCGCCCACCGGAGCAGCTCGTCGGCGCCGGTCGTCCAGATGAGCTGCGGGTCGGCGTTCAGGCGCTCCCACTCGTCGCGGTGGTCCATCAGGGCCTGCATCCCGTGCGCGATCGCCTGCCGCGTCGTCTCGTTGCCGGCGATGACGAGCAGCAGGAACATCGTGTCGAACTCCTGCTTCGTCAGCCGCTCGCCGTCGATCTCCGCATGGACGAGCTTCGAGACGAGGTCGTCGCGCGGGCTCGCGCGGCGCTGGCCGGCGAGCCAGTGGCCGTAGTCGAACAGCTCGAGCGCGGCGGGCGACCGGAACGGCACGAGGCGATACTCGTCCGACTCGGCGCTGTCGTGCAGGACGTCCGTCAGGTCCGGATCCGTGTTGCCGATGCACCGGTCGCCCCAGTCGATCAGCTTGTCGGTGTCCTCGTCCGGGACGCCGAGGAGCTGCGCGAGCACGCGGATCGGCAGCTCCTTCGCGATCTCCTCGACGAAGTCGAACTCGCCGAGGGGCAGCGCGCGGTCGAGGACGTGGGTCGTGAGCTCGCGCAGCATGCCCTCGTAGCCCCTGATCACGCGCGGCGTGAACTCGTGCGCGACGAGTCCGCGCAGCCGCGAGTGGCGGGGCGGGTCCATGTCGAGCATCGACTTGCGCGCGACGATCTGGTCCTCGTCGAGATCCTCGAGCGCCGTCGCGCCCACCTCGGACGAGAACGTCTTCGTGTCCTTCGAGACCGCGACGACGTCCGCGTGCTTCGTGACGCACCAGAAGCCCTTGCCGAGCGGCCAGTCGTACCACCACACCGGGGCCTCCCGGCGAAGCAGCGCGAACGTGTCGTGCGGGATCCGGTCGACGAACGCGTCGTTCGTCAGGTCGATCTCGCCGAGCGTCAGCGTCATCCGACGCTCCCGTCGAGCACCTGCAGGGTCTTCAGGTCGCTGTAGAAGTCGAGCGCGTAGTCGCCGCCCTCCCGGCCGACGCCTGACCAGCCGACCCCGCCGAAGGGCGCGGTGAGGTCGCGGACGAGGAAGGTGTTCACCCAGACCGTGCCGGCCCGCACCGCGGTCCCGACGCGCTCGGCGCGCTTGCGCGACCCGGTCCACACGGTCGCCGCGAGGCCGTAGCCCGTCGAGTTGGCGAGCGCGACCGCCTCGTCCTCGCCGCGGAACGTCTGGAAGCACAGCACCGGCCCGAAGACCTCGCGCTGCACGATCTCGGACTCGTTCGACCGCGGCTCGACGAGCGTCGGCTCGTACCAGAGCCCGCCCCGCTCCGCGACGCGGCCGCCGCGGACGATCTTGTCGCCGTTCGCCCGCGCACGCTGCACGAAGCCGTCGATGCGCTCGAGGTGCTCGCGGTGGATGACGGGCGAGATCGTCGTGTCGTCGTCGCGCGGATCGCCGAGCACGTGCTCGTCGACCAGGGCGTGGAAGCGCTCGAGGAAGCCGTCCGCCACCGACTCGTCGACGAGCAGGCGTGTCCCGGCCATGCAGTTCTGGCCCGAGTCGTCGTACATGTTCGCCGCCTTCGCCGCGGCCGCGTCCAGGTCGGCGTCGTCGAGGACGACGAGCGGGCCCTTGCCGCCGAGCTCGGCGGTGAACGGGACGAGGTTGCCGCCGGCGGTCGACGCGATCAGCCGGCCGGTGTCGGTGGAGCCCGTGAAGCTGACGCGGGCGAGGCGCGGGTCGGCGACGAGCGCGGCGCCGGCCTCCTCGCCGATCCCCTGCACGACGTTGAAGACCCCGGCCGGCAGCCCCGCCTCGGCGACGAGGTCGCAGAGCAGCGAGCACGACAGCGGCGCCCACTCCGGCGGCTTCAGAACGACCGTGCACCCGGCGGCCAGCGCCGGCGCGGTCTTCCAGGTCGAGAGCATGAACGGGGCGTTCCACGGCGTGATCACCGCGACCGGGCCGGACGGCATCCGGAGCACGCGGTTGGCGGTGCCGTTCGACTCCCAGGCGCGGCCCTCGTAGGCCTCGGCGAGCTCGGCGTAGGCCCGGAAGTTGCGCGCGCCGCGCCCGATCACCCGCGCGCGCAGCGAGCGCAGCAGCATCGCCATGTCGAGGCACTCGACCTCCGCGATCCGCTCCACGTTGGCGTCGATCAGGTCGGCGAGGCGGCGCAGGTGCTCGGCGCGCCCGGACGGGCCGAGCGCGGCCCACGCCGGGAACGCGCGCGCCGCCGCGCCCACGGCGGCCTCGGCCTCGCGGGCGCCGCCGCGCGCGACCTCGGCCAGCGTCGACTCGTCGATCGGCGAGAGCACCTCGAAGCGGTCCGGGCTCGTCACCCGCTCGCCGCCGATGAAGTGGTCGGGCGAGACGTCGACACCGGCGACGGTCGTCATCGGGCGAGCTCCAGGGACGCGGGGTCGACGCCGCCGATGCCGCCGTCGATCCGCAGGACGGCGCCGTTCACGTACGACGCCTCGGGCGACACGAGCCACGCGACGGCCCCGGCGACCTCCTCGGCGGCGCCAGGGCGGCCGAGCGGATTCGTCCGGTTGACGCGCGCGTAGGCCGCCTCGACGTCCTCGTCCAGCTCGGCCATCGCACGGTCGGCCATGTCGGTGCGGATCCAGCCCGGGCACACGCAGTTCGCCCGCACGCCCTGCGGCCCGTGGTCGAGTGCGATGCACCGGGTCAGCATGATCAGCCCCGCCTTCGACGAAGCGTAGGCCGCGGAGGCCGGCGCGGCGCGCAGGCCGCCGAGCGAGGCCACCATGACGATCGATCCCCCGCGCTCGCCGAGGTACGGCAGGGCCGCCCGGGCGGCGAGGAACGGGCCGGTCAGGTTGGTGGCGAGCACGTGGTTCCAGCGCTCGAGCGTCTGCTCCGGGACCGTGCCGCCCGCGCCGGTCCCGGCCGCGCAGACGAGCGCGTCGAGGCCGTCGAGCGCCTCGGCCGCGGCACGGACGACGCGCGCCACCTCGGCCTCGTCGGCCATGTCGCCGGGCAGCGCGACGCCGCCGGTCGCGCCCGCGACCTCCTCGAGCGGCTCCGGCCGGCGGCCCGTCACGGCGACGCGGAAGCCGTCCTGCGCAAGGCGCCGCGCGACCGCCGCGCCGATCCCCGTCCCGCCGCCCGTGACCAGCGCGCCGCGGCTCACAACGCGCGCACGGTCTCCAGGTCGTCGACGGTGTAGGCGAACGAGAAGCGGAAGCCCTTCCCGAGCCGCACCGGCGCGAGCGCCGTGTGCTCCTCGTTCGGCGCCGGGTACAGCTCGAGCTCGGCCGTGCCCTCCCAGATCGTCGACACGGAGCGGTCGCGGCTCCGCGCGCGGACGAGCTCGTGCACCGCCGGCCGGTCGTGCTCGCCGGCCGCGAGACGCGGGAAGTGGCGGACGTTGACGATCGGCGGGTCGTTGTGCGTCGGGCCGCCGGCGCTCTCGCGCTCGAGCGTCACCGCGCCCCAGGCGAGCCGGCGCTCGTTCGACGTGACGGTGGCCGCGTAGCGACCGCCGGGGCCGTCGGCCGGCGCCGAGCGGCCCGTCAGCGCGAACGACCGGGTCAGGTGGATCGTCCCGAGCTTCTTCGGGAAGCCCTGGATCCAGCCGCGGACGAGCGCGACGTCCTTGTCGACCCAGATGTACGGGCACGTCGTGACGAGCTGGCCGTCCAGCAGCGCGTTGACGACGAGGAAGAACTCGCGGTACTGCGCGCGGTAGGGGTCGTCGAGCTCCTCGCCGGAGTCGCTGCACCACTGCCAGTCGACGAACAGGGCGGCGCAGCGTCCGGGGTCGTCGCCGTACGGCTCCAGCCCGGGCGGGAGCACCGCCGCGACCGCGTCCGGATCGGCCCAGTACTCGACGACGAGGAAGTCGCCCGCGTAGTGCCACGGCGGCGGCGGGACGAGGTTGGCGCGCCCCTCGGGCGAGCGCGGGAGCGAGTAGCCGCGCAGCTCGGCCACGTCAGTCGGCCAGGAACTGCTCGACGAGCGACTCCGGGAAGGTCTTGTCGGCGATCGTGTACGCGAGCGCGGTCATCCGGTACGAGTCGGAGAGGTAGAAGCGCTCGTACAGCTCGCCGCGGCCGCCGAGGTCGGAGCCGAGGTAGTCCCAGGCGAGCCGGAAGAGGCGGATCCGCCGGATCGCGTCGGCGCCGGCCGATTGGTAGTACTTCTCGATCTCGGCGCGCAGCGGGCCCTCGACGTCCGCCTTCGACGGCGTCGCCATGAAGCCGCCGCCGCCGATCAGCTGGAGCAGCTCGTTCGCGCGCGGGATCCACTTCGGCATCTCGCCGCGCAGCGCGAGGAACGGCCGGTCGTCGGGGTACCAGACGCCGCCCGCGTCCCGCCCGGAGCCCGCCTCGGCGGCGACGATCGCCGCGCGGGTCAGCTCGGCCATGTTCCAGATCTGGCCGAGCTTCTCCTGGACGTGGTCGAAGCGGACGACACCCGTCGTGTTCGCGATCAGGTGGCCGAGCCCGAACGCGAACGAGAGCTTGACGTAGGCGCGCGTGAAGGCCTGGTGCATGATGTGCCCGCGCCAGCCGGTATCGGTGATCACCTCGGAGTAGCCGATCGTGTCGCCGTCGAGGAACACGCGCTCCTTGGGGATCTCGACGTCGTCGAAGATGACGACGCAGTCCATCTCGTCGAAGCGCGAGCTGAGCGGGTAGTCGAAGCTGTTGCGCTGCTTCGAGTAGCTGTCGCGGCAGATGAGCCGCAGGCCGGGCGTCGCGATCGGGATCGCGAACGAGAGCGCGTACCGGCCGTCCTGCGGGCGGATGTCCGAGCCCGGGTAGCAGAGGAGCTCGTCGGCGAACGGCGCCAGCGTCGCGAGCATCCGCGCGCCGCGGACGACGATCGAGCTGTCCGTCTCGCCGACCTTGTGCAGCGAGACCTCGCCCATCGCCTGCTCGGCCTCCGGCTTGGAGCGGTCGACCTGCGGGTTCATCAGCGCGTGCGTCGTCGACAGGTCGCCGTCGCGCATCCGACGCTGGTAGGCGACGAGGTTCGCGGCCCCCTGCTCGTTCCCCCGGCGCGCCCAGACATCGGAGCGCCCGGCGAAGCACGCGAACGTGACGTTCAGGTAGTCGGGGGTGCGGCCCATCATCCCGCCCGAGAGCGCGGCGGTCAGCTCGATCGCGTGGCGGCGGCGCTCGAGGTCCTCGCGCGACCGCGGAATCAGATGCGTGACGTTGACGAGCCGGCCGTCGTCGGGCGACGGCGCGAGCATCTCGTCCGCGTGCTCGTGCTGCAGGTCGAAGACTCGCGCCATCGACAGCGCCGCCGCGCGCAGATCGGGATGCTCGAGCGGATGGGCGATGCGCTCGCCGTCGAGCCAGATCTCCCGCTCGCCCGCGTTCAGCCCCTCGAGGAACTGCTCCCCGGTGCGCGCGGCCGTCTGCTGCTCGGTGGTCGCCATCAGCGGGCTCCTTCCGGTGTGGGCTCGAGCGGGGGCAGGCCGTGCCCGAGCGCCTCGAGGCCCCGGCGCTCGGCCTCCACGGCAGCGGGGTCGAAGCGGAAGTACGAGCGGGGCGGCAGGATCCCCCAGACGTTCGACGAGTGCGCGTCGTCGGGCCAGTCGCGCGGCTCGTGGTCGGGTTCGAGCTGCTCCATGTCGCAGAAGAGCTCCACGAACAGCTCCTCCTCCGGGATGCGCACGTAGGCGCTCAGGTTGCGGCCGAGCCCGTGGCGGAGCGGCCCCCAGGCGAGCCAGCGGCCGTGCTGCGCGAGGTGGTCGAGCGCGACGCGGAGCTCGCCCCAGTCGACGAGCTCGAGCGCGATGTGGTGGATGTGCGCCGTGCCCTTGTCGACCAGCGCCAGCACGTGGTGGTCGGCGTTGCAGTGCAGCCAGGCCCCCTCGTCGCCGAGGCGGTCGGTGAGGCGCATCCCGAGCACGTCGGTGTAGAAGCCCACCTGGGCGTCGAGATCGCCGGTGAGGAAGTTCGTGTGTCCCAGCTTGCGCGGGCGGTAGCCGTGCAGCTCGGTGGTCGAGCGGGCCACGTCGGGCCGCGGGTCGTCGGCCGGCCGGAAGGGGACGAGCTCGACGCCGAAGCCGTCCGCGTCGGCGAGGTGGAGCGCCCCGTCGCGCTCCTCGTAGTCGACGCCGGCGCGATCGAGATCCGCCGCGGCGTCGCCGAGCGTGCAGCCGCGGGCGAGCTCGAACGCCTGGTGGTCGTACCCCGGCTGGCCCTCCACAAGCTCGAGCGAGTACGGCTCGTAGCCGCAGGCGAGGAGCGCCCGGCCGCCGTCGCGGCCGCGCTCGGTCAGCCCGAACTGCACCGTCCACCGCGCGACCGCGTCGTCGAGGTCGGCGACGCGCAGGCACGCGTGGTCGATCCGGCGGAGCTGGATCAAGACGCCTCCCCGTGCGGCTCCCCGACCACGATTGGATACATTATGCTCAGCCGGTCACCTCCCGCAAGGAGAGCCGTGTCGTGACCGACCAGGACTCCCGCCGCTCACGCGGCCTCGCCCGCCTCGCCGAGCTCGACGACGAGCCCGGCGGCGATGCGTTCCTCGCCCGTATGGGCGACCTCGGCGACTGGATCGTCGACTTCGCGTTCGGCGACGTCCATGCCCGCCCCGGCCTCGACTCGCGCACGCGCGAGCTGCTCATCGTCGCGATGCTCACGACGCTCGGCGGGTGCGAGCCGCAGGTGAAGGCGCACCTGCTTGCGGCCCGCGCCGCCGGCGCGAGCGACGTCGAGCTCGAGGAGACGATCCTCCAGACCTGCCCCTACGCCGGCGTCCCGCGGGCCGTGAACGCGATGAAGGTGCTCCGGGAGCTGCAGGAGTCCGCATGAGGGCGGTTCGCTTCACGCTCGAGGGCGACCCTCGCCTGGGCCGGCTCGAGGACGACCACGTCGTCGACGCCGGCCCGGCGCCCGCCGTCGGCTTCGACGCGAGCGACGAGGCGTGGGAGGCGATCGCGTCGGCGCGCGGCGCGCAGCACGCGCTCGACGCCGTCCGGCTCCTGCACCCCTGCGAGCCCCAGAAGATCGTCGCGGTCGGGCTCAACTACGGCTCCCACGTGGCCGAGACGAGCCTCCAGCGCCCCGACGTCCCGTTCTGCTTCGCCATCTGGCCGAGCGCGCTGACCGGACACGAGTCGCCGATCGTCATCCCGCACGAGGAGACGCGCACCGACTGGGAGGGCGAGGTCGCGCTCGTGCTCGGACGCAGGACCTACCGCGCCTCGGACGGCGAGGCGCGGGCCGCGATCGGGGGGATCTCGGCGTTCAACGACGTCTCGGGCCGCCGCGCGCAGCTCGAGACGCCGATGCGCCAGTTCACCCTCGGGAAGAGCTTCGACACCTTCGCGCCGATGGGCCCGTGCGTGACCCATCCGGATGCGGTCGACCTCGACCGGATCGGGGTGCGCACGACGGTGAACGGCGAGGTCGTCCAGGAGTCGGACACGAGCAACCTCCTCTTCGGGTTCGAGGAGCTGATCGAGTACTTCTCGCGCGGCGTCACGCTGCTCCCCGGCGACGTGATCGCGACGGGCACGCCCGGCGGCGTCGGCGACGAGCGCAAGCCGCCCTGGTACCTCCAGGACGGCGACGTGGTCGAGGTGACCGTCGACGGGGTCGGGACGCTGCGGAACCCCGTCGTCGCCGAGGCGTAGCGAGCTCCGACACTCACGTACCTGGTACGGCGCTCGGCGCCGACGGGAAGGGCGAACCGGTTCTGCGCGCTGTACCAGGTACGAGGGGTGCTCGAGCCGCGCGCCCCTAGTCCGCGTCCTCGGGCGGCGATGCCGCGATGTGCTCGCGCGTCAGCCGCTCGGCAGCCGCGCGCTTGCCAGCCCGGACCGCCGCGAGGATCCCCTCGTGGTCGTCGGCCCAGCGCTGGGCGTCCTCCGGATGCTCCGCCGCCTGGCCGAAGAAGATCGGCGCCCCGATCCGCGTCAGCCAGAGCATCTCGGCGAACTGCGACAGGTGCGGGTTCGCCGCGGCGGCGACCAGCGCGACGTGGAAGTCGCGGTTGACGGCGAAGCTGGCGGCCACGTCGGCGGCGACCTGGCGCTGCCGGGCGATGGCGGTCTCCATGCGCTCGAGCGCCTCGGGCTCGCGCACCTCCGCCGCGAGCCGCGCCGCTGCCGGCTCGAACGTGAGCCGGGCGCGCCACGCCTGCCACATGTCGTCGAGGTCTCGCCCGGCAACCGTCGCGCCGCGGTTCGCCTCGAGCACGACGAGACCCTCGGTCGAGAGCCGCCGGAGCGCCTCGCGCAGCGGCGTCCGGGAGACGCCGAGCTCGTCGGCCAGCGACGTCTGGAGCAGGCGGCTGCCGCCGGGAAGCTCGCCCGACAGGATCCGCGCGCGGACGGCGGCGTAGACCTGGTCGACCACGCTCTCGATGCGGAGGGGTGCGTTCGCGGCCATCGCGTTCCCCCATCTTGACGGACTCGCCGAAAGGATGCGAATGTATCCAATCCGCACCTCGGCGAGGAGGAGTCTCGATGGCAGAGCACGTGCAGGAGCAGGCTCGCGGCGCCCTCGGTGAACGGCGCCTCGGCACCATCCACGCGGTCGCGCAGGCACTCGCGATCGGCCCGATGTTCTCGACGGCCCTCGTCCTCGGCGGCACGTCGAACCCCGCCACGGGCGCGGGCTTCAACGCGGCGCTGTCGGTCCTGCTCGCCGGCCTCGGCGTGCTGGCGATCGCGTACGCCCTGTCGCTCTTCGCCCGGCGGTACGCCGGCGCGGGCGCGGTGTACGAGTACCTGACGCACGGCGCGCACCCCGCGCTGGGCGTCTTCACCGCCGGGCTCTTCTTCGTCGGCACGCTGTTCCTCGGCGGCGGCGGCATCTACCTCGGGCTCGGCATCCTCTCGCGCAACTTCTGGCTCGCCCACATCTCGCACTCGGCGCCGAAGTGGTGGGTGTTCGCGCTGATCGCGACGGCGATCGCGCTCGTCCTGAACTACCTCGGGGTGCGGATCGCGATCCGGGCCATGCTCACGTTCGCAGCGGTCTCGTTCGTCCCGATGCTGATCCTCGCGCTCGTGATCATCGCCAAGGGCGGCGACGGCGGGAACACGCTCTCGACGTTCAGCCCGGGCACGACGAGCGTCGGGACGGTGTTCAGCGGCATGCTGCTCGGCATCCTCCTCTTCGTCGGCTTCGAGGCGGCGGCGTCGATCGGCGAGGAGAGCCACGACCCGTACCGCTCGATCCCGCGCGGGCTCCTCTGGACGGTCGGCGTGTCGGCCGTGTTCTTCGTCGTCATGGCGTACGCGCTGTCGATCGGCTACGGCAAGGGCGCGGTCGCCGCCGGCAAGTGGGCCGGCGACCCGGCGTACCTCGACACGATGGCGACGCGCTACATCGGCTCGTGGTACGCGACGATCATCGACATCATCGTCATCCTCGACGCGCTCGGGCTCGCGCTCGCGATCTGCGTGACGATCGGCCGCGGCTACTTCGCGCTCGGCCGCGACGGGCTGCTGCCGCGGGTGTTCGCCAAGACGTCCCGGTACGACACGCCGTGGGTCGGCAACCTGATGGTCGTGGTCGGCTGCGTCGGGCTGATCGTCGTCGCGTCGATCGGCTGGATGCAGCGCTTCGTGCCGATCTTCGGCTCGAAGTCGTTCGCCGCGTTCATCGTCTCGGCCACGGCGGGGTCGTTCGCCATCGAGCTCGTGTACCTGATCCTGGCCGTGGCGGCGATCCCGCTGCTGCTGCGGACGGGCGGCAAGCCGTGGCAGTACGTCGTCGTGCTCGTCGCGATCGCGACGCCGATCCTCGGCTTCAAGGGCGCGCTCGGGCCGGGCCCGCACACGACCGCGAACTTCAACTGGCTCGCCTTCTACTGGGCGATCGCCGTCGTCGTCCTGTCGGCGCTGTGGTTCGGCGCGATGCAGATCTGGAAGCCGGAGCGGATCCGCACCGCTGCGTCGCACGCCTCGCATCACGAGGGCGTGCCGCCGCTCGACGAGACGGTCGGGTTCGCCCCGCTGCCCCAGTAGCGGCGCGCCGGGGGTGGGGCCGGCGCGCGCCGGCCCGCCCCCTGCCGCTCATGGCGCGTAAGCCACCGCCGAACGTGACCGGCGACGCGAACAGGCTCGCCACACGTCGAGTTCTTCTAGCCTCCGGACATGCCGAGAACGAGAACGCCCGAGGCCCGAGAGCGCGAACGAGCACGGCGAGCTCACCAGCGCGAGCTCGAGACCGTGCTGTCGACCGCGGTTGCCGCGGTCGGATTTCGCCATAGCACGGGGCAGACGTATCTCGCACCCCACGACTCCGGTACGTCGGGCTGGCTCGGCCTCCAGATGAGGGTCGAAGCTGACACGTTCGACGTGTCTCCGAACCTCGGCGTGCGTCACGAGGATCTCCATCTCGTCGTCGATCGCGCGTGCGGGAGACGATCAGAGCCGACTCCGACGCTGGTCCGGTTGCTCGGCTACGTGATGCCGCAGAACTCCTCTCTGATCGTATGGGAGTTCCGCCGCGACGACGACACCGATTGGGTTGCACAAGCAGCGAACATGGCGCAGCACATCGAGTCGTACGGCATTCCGTGGATGGATCGCTTCCGATCTCTGGACGAGATCCTCGCCGGCATCGACGCTGGACTCTCCCTGCACAGGCCGTATCTTCGACCGGCTGCTCTGATGCTGCTGAATCGGCGAGCAGAGGCGCTCGAGCAGCTCGACGAAGACGTTCGCAACCTCGGCTATCGGACCGATCTGGCCGCCGCGCATTTCCGGCGCTTCGCCGAAGCGCTGAAGACGCAACTCGACGCGGCGACATGACCCTGCCCGGCACCGCGGCCGGTGCCCTACGGGGCGAGGTCGCGCGCCCGCTGCTCCGCTTCGTCCTCGGGGATCGCGAGGGCGACGTGCAGCGTGTTGCCGGTGACGGCCGGCTGCTCGCCGACCGGCTCCAGGTCGCGGTCGAGCTCGACCACCGTGTTCTC
>DASZWI010000171.1:0-45140 GCA_035546715.1 Gaiellaceae bacterium
TGGGTCGCCTCGCGCGGCTTCGAGCCGGTGCGGCGGGCGCGCTCGGCGCACCAGGTGGTCATCCCCTTCCAGAACTTCGCGAGCGCCGACGGCTGGCTCGTGGTGGCGTGTCCGAAGCAGGCGCTCTGGGAGCGCCTTTGCGCCGCGCTCGAGCGGCCCGACCTGGCCGATCCCGACGGGCCGTACGCGAGCTTCGCCGACCGCGACCGCAACCGGGCGGCGCTGCTCGCCGAGCTCGACGCGATCTTCGCCGCGCGCACGACGGCCGAGTGGCTCGAGCTGCTGACCCCCGCCGGCGTCCCGTGCGCGCCCGTCAACGACGTCGCGAGCGCGCTGGCCGACGAGCAGGCGCAGGCGCGCGGAGCGGTCGTCGAGCTCGACCATCCGACCCTCGGGCCCGTCCGCGGCCCGGGCAGCCCGTTCGTCGTCGACGGCGAGCGGCCCGGCGCGCGGCCCGGCCCCGGCCGGGGCGCCGACACCGCCGGCCTCCTGCGCTCGCTGTGCGGCTACGGCGACGAGCGGATCGCGGAGCTCGCGGGACGAGGCGTCTTCGGCGACGTCGGGGTGGGTGCGGCGGCATGACCGAGCAGCGCCGGGCAGAGCCGGGTGGCGGGCAGTGGCGGGGCCGCTTCCTCGAGGACTTCGCCGTCGGCGACGTCTACCGGAGCCGGCTCGGCCGGACCGTCTCCGAGACGGACAACACCTGGTTCACGCTGCTGACGATGAACACGAACCAGATGCACTTCAACGCGGAGTTCGCCGGCCGGACGGAGTTCGGGCAGCCGCTCGTCGTGTCGTCGCTCACGCTCGCGATCGTCCTGGGACTCTCCGTCGCCGACACGAGCGAGAACGCGGTCGCCAACCTCGGCTGGGGCGACATCAAGCTGCCGAAGCCCGTCTACGCCGGCGACACGCTGTGGGCGGAGTCCGAGGTCCTGACCGTGCGCGAGTCGAAGTCGCGCCCGAGCTGCGGGATCGTCGGCATCCGCACGCGCGGGGTCAACCAGCGCGGCGAGGTCGTGATCGAGTTCACTCGCAGCTTCATGGTGTTCAAGCGGTCGGCGCCGGAGGTCGAGGACACGTTCCCGGCCGTCGACGACGAATGGACGGTCTCCTAGGAGGGCTGATGAGAGTCGACGTGACGATGCCGAACCTCGGCTACGACATGGAGGAGGGCAAGATCGCCGGCTGGCTCAAGGCGGTGGGCGACACCGTCGAGCGGGGCGAGCCGATCGCCGAGATCGAGACCGACAAGGCGACGGTCGAGATGGAGGCGATGTCCGCCGGGACGCTCGCCGAGATCGTCCACGAGGAAGGCGCGACCGTCGCCGTCGGCGACGTGATCGCGATCCTGGAGACGGACGCTTGACGCTCGAGGGCGAGCTCGTCCCGGTCACGCCGATGCGCGCGGCGATCGCGCGGCGGATGACCGAGAGCAAGCAGCAGGCGCCCCACTTCTACGTCTCGGCGGAGATCGAGACCGATGCGCTCGCGGCGACGCTCGCGGAGGAAGGCGGGCGCGCGGGTGTGCGGATCGGCGCCACCGCCGGGCTCGTCCGCGCCGCCGCGATCGCGCTCCGCGCCCATCCGCGCGTGAACAGCGTCTGGACGGACGACGGCCTGCTGCAGGTCCGGGACGTCAACGTCGGCGTCGCGATCGCGCTGCCGGATGGGCTGATCGCGCCCGCCGTGCTCGGTGCCGGGGAGCTCGATCTCGCCGCGACCGGCCGGGCGCTGGCGGACCTCGTCGAGCGGGCGCGCGCGAAGAAGCTGCGCGGCTCCGAGATGACGGACGCGACGTTCACCCTCAGCAACCTGGGGATGTTCGGCGTCTCGCAGTTCTCGGCGATCGTCACGCCACCCCAGGTGGCGATCCTGGCGACCGGGCGCAGCCTGCCCCGGCTGCTGCCCTCGCCGGACGGGCCGCGGACGGCGGCCGTCATGACGGCGACGCTGAGCGTCGACCACCGCGCGCTCGACGGCGCGGACGCGGCGGCGTTCCTCGACACGTTCCGGGAGGCCGTCGAGGCCCCCGAGTCACTGGTGCGAACGGATGACCTACGAGAGGAGGCGAAGGCGTGAGCGGCGACCGGAGACTGACGTGGTACCGCCAGATGGTCGAGATCAGGCTCTTCGAGGACAAGGTCCAGGAGCTCTTCATGCAGGGCCGGATCGAGGGCACGACGCATCTCTGCCAGGGGCAGGAGGCCGTGTCGGTCGGGGCCGTCTCCGCGCTCCGCGACGACGACTACCTGACGATCACCTACCGCGGCCACGGCCACGCGCTGGCGCGCGGGATGAGCATGACGGCCGCCTTCGGGGAGCTGATGGGGCTGACCAGCGGCTGCTGCCGCGGGGTGGGCGGGTCGATGCACCTCACCGACTTCTCGCGCGGGCTCATCGGCGCCTTTGCGATCGTCGGAGCGGGCTTGCCGGTCGCCGTCGGCGCCGCCATGTCGTCGAAGCTCCGCGGCAGCGACGCGGCCGCGCTGACCTTCTTCGGCGACGGGGCGACGAACATCGGCACGTTCCACGAGGCGCTGAACATGGCCTCGGTCTGGAAGGCGCCGGTCGTGTTCGTGATCGAGAACAACCTGTACGGCGAGTACAGCCCCGTGCGCGACACGACGCCCGTCGACGACCTCGCCGACCGGGCGAAGGCGCACGGCATGCCGGGCGTCGTCGTCGACGGCCAGGACATCGGCGCCGTGCACCAGGCGGTCTCGGAGGCGCTGGCCCGCGGTCGGGCCGGCGACGGCCCCACGCTGATCGAGGCGAAGACGTACCGCTACCGCGGCCACTCGCGCACCGACCCGGCGAAGTACCGCAAGCCGGGCGAGCTCGAGCAGTGGCGCGAGCGCGACCCGATCACGCTCCTCGGGGCCGAGCTCGCGGCGGCAGGCCTCCTCGACGAGGCCGCGCAGAAGGCGCTGCACGACGAGGTGCAGCAGCAGGTCGACGACGCGGCGGACGAGGCCGCGCAGGCCCCGGTGATCACCCTGGAGGAGGTCGAGGACTATGTCTACGCGCACTGAGGGCGCCGTCGCGGAGCCGGAGGCCGGCACGGTCGAGCTGTCCTACCGCGAGGCGATCAACGCCGCGCTCGCGGACGAGCTCGCGAGCGACCCGACGACGCTGCTGATGGGCGAGGACGTCGCCACCGCGGGCGGCGTCTTCAAGACGAACGAGGGACTCTCCGACACGTTCGGCACCGACCGCATCCGCAACACGCCGATCTGCGAGAACGGCTTCATGGGCGTCGCGCTCGGCATGGCCGTCACCGGCCTCCGGCCGATCGTCGAGATCATGTTCAGCGACTTCCTGCCGACCGCGGCCGACGCGATCGTCAACGAGCTCCCGAAGTTCCGGTTCATGTCGGGCGGCCAGTGCGAGGTGCCGGTCACGGTCCGCGCGATCGGCGGCGGCACCGGGCGGTTCGGCACGCAGCACTCGGCGACGGGCGAGTCGTGGTACATGGGCCTCCCGGGCCTCAAGGTCGCGACCGCCGGGACGCCGGGCTCCGCGTACTCGGTGCTCCGGGCGGCCATCCGCAGCAACGACCCGGTGATCTTCTTCGAGCACAAGGGCCTGTACGGCCGCAAGGGCCCGGTCGTCCGCGGCGACGGCGGCATCTCGCCGCTCGGCGACGCCGCGGTGCTGCGGGAGGGCTCCGACGTGACGATCGTCGCCACGCTGCTCATGCTCGACCGCGCGCTCGCGGCCGCGGAGCAGCTCGCGGGCGACGGCATCGACGCGGAGGTCGTGGAGCTGCGCTGGCTGCGCCCGTTCGACGTCGACTCGGTCCAGGCGTCGCTGGCGAAGACCAAGCGGCTCCTGATCGCGGAGGAGCAGGTGCACGTGGCCGGCTGGGGCGCGTCGCTGATCTCGGAGCTGACGCTCCGCGGCTGGCGCTGGGACAACGCGCCGCACGTCGTGTCGCTGCCCGACCACCTGCTGATCCCGTACAGCCCCTCGCTCGAGGACGCCCTGATCCCGAGCGCGGAGCGGATCGCCGCCGAGGCGCGCGCCGCCGTAGGCAAGTAGAGACCAGGGCGAGGCGGCTCTCCCGTGAGGGTCGGAATCGACAGCTACTCGTACCACCGGCTGCTCGGTGAGATCCGTCCGGGAGAGCCGCCGCCGCCCGGCCGGCTCGCGGACGGGGGCGCGGCCGTGGTCGCGGAGGCGCGCGCGCTCGGGGTCGACGGCGTCGCCCTCGAGACCTGCTACCTGGGCCCGCCGAGCCGCGACCTGGCGACGAGCCTCGCGGCCGAGGCGGGCCGGATGGAGCTCGTCTTCTCGTGGGGCGCGCCGAACGGCCTCTGGTTCGGAGCGCGCCCCGAGGCGCTCGCCGAGCTGCTCGCGTGGATCGCCGCGGCCGCGGCGGCCGGGACGCGCACGATGCGCATCGTCGTCGCCGGCCCGGCGCTGCGCGGGCTCGAGCCGGTGCACGAGCAGATCCGCCGGACGGTGGAGCCGCTCCGCACGGCGGCGCGGGCCGCGGCCTCGGCCGGGATCGCGCTCGCGATCGAGAACCACGGCGACCTCGCGGCGGCCCAGCTCGCCGAGCTGATCGACGCGGCCGGCGAGGACGCGCTCGGGGTCTGCTTCGACACCGCGAACGCCCTGCGCGTCGGCGACGACACGCTCGAGGCGGTGCGGCTGCTCGCACCGCGCGTGCGGATGGTGCACCTGAAGGACGTCGAGCCGGTCGGAACGGCGACGGACCCGGTGGCCGGCCCGCGCTCGGTGCGCTACGGCGCGGGCGTCGTCCCCCTGGACGCCGTGCTCGGCGTCCTCGAGGACGCCGGCTTCGACGGGCTCGCCTGCGTCGAGGTCGCCCAGCTGGGGCCGGGCGACGACGAGCGCGAGCTGGTCGCGGACTCCGTCGCGTGGCTCCGCCGGCGGGCCGTCGCGCGAACCGGGGTCAGACCCGGGTCTGACCCCGGTCTTCGCCCCGCCGCGCCGCGATGAGCCCGGCG
Source organism: Gaiellaceae bacterium (assembly GCA_035546715.1). GTDB lineage: Bacteria > Actinomycetota > Thermoleophilia > Gaiellales > Gaiellaceae > PALSA-600. The sequence goes on from DASZWI010000171.1 coordinate 4,980, forward strand.
GTCCTGGCGCTCGCCGCAGCGGTCGTCCTCGCGGCCTCGTCGCGGACGACGAAGCTGCTCGCCGTCTCGTTCCCGCACCGCCAGCTGATCGGGCCGCTGCTCCTGCTCAACGGCCTGCTCGTGACCCCGCTCGGGTTCTTCTCGGACTGGTCGGCGAGCACCGCCATCGTCCTGATCCAGCTCGCGTCCGTCGTCACGCTCGTCGCCGGCAGCTTCTGCATGTTCGAGCTCTTCCACCGCGGCAGCGCCGCCGCCGTGTCGGTCGGCCAGGCGATGGCGCCGGTGCCGGCGCTCGTCTTCTCGTTCGCGCTGCTCTCGGCGCCGATCTCCGGCTGGCAGGCCGCCGGCGTCCTCGTCGTCACGGGCGGCGTCCTGCTCGCGCTGGGGCCGGTGTTCGGCCGGCTCTCGCGCCGCCACGCAATCGCGATCGTCGTCCTGGGCGCGTCGCTCAACGGCCTGCTCGTCGTGCTGACGAAGATGGCGACCGACCGCGGGCTCGGCGTCGCCGAGATCTACGTCACGCGGACGCTCGCCGCCGGAGTGGTCGCCTGCCTCGTCGCGCGGCCGCGCGACATCCCGCTCGGGGCGCTGCCGAGGCTGACGTTCCGCTCGGCCCTGCAGACCGCCTACTTCGTGCTGCTGATCCTGGCCGTCGAGCGGGGAAGCCCGGCGACCGTGCAGACGCTCGTCGCCACGTCGCCGCTGCTCGTGCTCGGCATCGACGCGGCCCAGGACCGCGCGCGACCGCCCCTCCGGCTGACGTGCGCCGCCGTCGGGGTGGTCGCGGGCGTCGCGCTCGCGGTGGCGTGACGCGGCTGCTAGATCCGGAAGATCCGCTCGGCGTTCCCTGAGAAGAGCGCCGTGCGCTCGTCCGCGGTGAAGTCCGCCGTGATCTCGTCGTAGGCGTCGACGACGTCGCCGTAGGAGCTGTAGAGGCGGTCGACGGGCCAGTTCGTGCCGAAGAAGGAGCGCTCGACCCCGAACAGCTCGATGCAGGTGAGCACCCACTTGCGCAGGGAGTCGACCGTCCAGCGGTTGTCGCACATCCCGAGGCCCGAGATCTTGACGACGGTGTTCGGCGCGCCCGCGAGCTCGGCCATCCCCTTCTTCCACTCCTCGAAGTACGCCTCGGTGCGCTCGCGCGGGAAGCCCGCGTGGTCGACCGACATGACGACCTGGTCGTGCTCGTCCGCAAGGCCGCGGGCGCGGCCCATGTCCTCGAGCGGGACGTCGATGCAGAAGACGAGGTCGTGCTGCGCGAGCAGGCCGTACCCCCGGCGCCAGTCGGGATTCCCCAGCCAGTCGCCCTGGCCGAAGTCGCGGACGCCGCGGAAGTTCGCGTACTCGAGGTGGCGCGCGAGCACCTCGCCCGCGTCGCCGGCGGCCAGGTCGCAGTGGCCGACGATGCCGTGGGGGAAGCCGGTGCGGTCGGCCTGCTCCTGCAGCCACCGCGTCTCCTCGACCGGGTCGGCGATGCCGATCGCGGCCTGGACGTGCACCGCCTTGGCGACGTTCTGGAACCGCGTCTCGGCGATGTACTGGTCCGCCGTGTAGCGGAGGACCTTCAGGCCGTCGATGTTGCCGAGGATCGGATGGATCCACTCGGGCTGCAGCCACGCGTAGTGGAGGACCGGGTCCTGCAGGTCCCAGTAGTGGATGTGCGTGTCGACGAGGGGGAGAGAGGCCATGGACGCCCTTTCGTTGTCGCGGGTCGACTGGAACCGAATCTAGCAAGCTGAACAGTCTGGAACGGCTATGTCAAGGGGATTTGGAGTCCGTGACGACCGGTGTATACTCGCCGTCCTGGAAACGAATCCAACGGTCAGCACGGCCGGCGAAAGGACGCGGGGTGGCGGACACAGGCACGTCGACAGGGAGTGCCGCGGCAGGCGGCGAGGTCAACGGTCACGTGCTGGGACGCCGGGGCCTCACCATCCGCGAGATCAGCCTCACGCCGATCGTCGTGCCGCTCGACGGCGTCTACCGCGGGAGCTACTACCGGATGGAGAACCGCGCGAGCATCATCACGCGGATCGTGACCGAGGAGGGGATCGTCGGCGAGGCGTACTGCGCGGACGAGGACAAGACCCTCGGCGACATCCTCCACGTGATCCGCGACGAGATCGCGCCGAAGCTGATCGGCCAGGACGCGTTCGCGGTCGAGCGCTGCTGGCAGCTCGGCAATCCCGTCACCTACGACCAGCTGCGCGACCGCCGCATCGGCCTCGTCGCGCTCGCGTCGGTCGACTTCGCGATCTGGGACGCCGTCGGCAAGGCGCTGGGCGTGCCGCTGTGGCGGCTGTGGGGCGGGTACACGGACCGCATCCCGGTGAACATCATCGGCGGCTACTACGGCCGCGACCTCGACGGCATCCGCGCCGAGGTGGCCGAGTGGCGCGACATGGGCTTCCGCGGCGGCAAGTTCAAGGTCGGCGCGCTCGAGCCGGAGCAGGACGCGGCGCGCATCCGCGCCGCGCGCGAGGCGGCCGGCGACGACTTCGTCATCACGATCGACGCCAACCAGGGCTACTCCCTCAACCAGGCGCTCGACCTCTGCGACCGGATCTCCGACCTCGGCATCCGCTGGTTCGAGGAGCCGTGCATCTGGGCGAACGACCGCCGCGACATGCGCGAGGTGCGCGCGCGCGGCGGGATCCCCGTCTGCGCCGGCCAGAGCGAGTACTCGCCCGGCGGCTGCCGCGACCTGTTCGAGGCCGGCGCGGTCGACGTCTGCAACTTCGACGCGTCGTGGTGCGGCGGCTACACGAACTGGCGGCGCATGGCCGCGGCCGCGCACATCTACAGCGTCGAGCTGGGCCACCACGAGGAGCCGCAGGTCGCGCTGCACCTCCTCGCGAGCCAGCCGCACGGCACGTACGCCGAGGTGTTCCACCCCAACCGCGACCCGATCTGGTGGAAGGTGATCGCGAACCGGCCGGAGGTCGTCGACGGCTGCTTCGCCCTCCCGGAAGGCCCCGGGTTCGGCTGGGAGCTCGACCAGGAGTTCGTGGACAGACACACGGTCGACCTGTAGAACCGCACTGGTGCACTGGAAACGATTCGAGACGGGTGCCCTTCTCCGAGAAAGGATGAGCGATCCGCATGAGTGATCTCGCATCGGTCGATCGGACGACCATCGCCTTCGTCCCGTCGATCGGGCGCCGCGCGCGCACCGACAGCTGGGAGGAGCAGAAGATCTCGACGTACCGCAAGATCCGCGAGGCGATCGAGGACGGCCGCTGGGACGACGCCGCCAAGCTCACGAACTACTTCGTCGACGAGGGCCGCGTCTGCTTCGGGATCTACCGGCAGTGGATCCCCGACCTGAACGGGTTCCTGGCGGAGAACGGCGTCTCGAAGGAGGAGCTCGACGCGGTCAACGCGGGGATCGTCGCGAAGCTCACGCTGCCCGACGGCACCGAGTGGAACCCGTACGCGCAGTGGGACCGCTTCCTCACCGCGGTCGAGGCCGCCGTCGGAGCCATCCACCGGCAGGAGGCCGGCCGCGCGCTCGAGCTCGTCGACGAGGCGAAGGAGACCTGGCGCCGCTGCCACGACCGCGACGTCGACCACACCTACGGCCTCATGAGCGAGATCGTCGCGCGCTTCGGCGAGTCCTCGATCGGGCGCATGTGGGACAAGGTGATCGTGCCGCTCTTCTCGTGGCGCTACGACAAGTTCGACATCGACAAGAACACGTGGGACAACGCGCTCTACACGCTGATGCTCGTCGCGTGCGAGGCGATGCGCGGCCATCTCGTCGGCCCGGAGCGGACCGGCGACATGGAGCTGATCGAGACCGAGGACCGCTACATCCTCCGCTTCGACCCGTGCGGGTCGGGCGGACGGACGATTCGAGGCGACACGATCGAGGGCACCCCGGCGCGCATGGAGCCTCCGTACGACTGGACGGTCAGCCAGGAGCCGCACACGTGGAACCACGGCCAGAAGGGCATCTGCCACTACTGCACGCACTGCATCGTGCTGATGGAGGAGCTGCCGATGGACCGCTTCGGCTACCCGGTGCGCGTCATCGATCCGCCGCAGTACGGCGCCAAGGACGAGAACGGCAACTGGCAGAAGTGCCAGTGGCAGATGTTCAAGGACCCGACGAAGGTGCCGGAGGAGTACTACGAGCGCGTCGGCCGCAAGCGGCCGGACGTGTTCGGCTCCAAGGCGCACGGTGCGCCCGACCTGCCCGTCGTCACCGGGATGCCTGGGGCGGGTTGAGCATGGCCGTCCACCCGTCCATCGACTTCGGGCTCACCGGCAAGGGTGCGTTCGTCACCGGCGCGGCCGGCGGGATCGGCCGCGAGGTCGCCGTCGCGCTCGCGGCGGCGGGCGCGCGGGTGGCGGTCGTCGACGTCGACCAGGCGGCGTGCGAGGCGGTCGTCGCGCAGCTCGAGCGGCCCGGCGAGCACCTCGCTATCGGCGCCGATCTCACCGACCTCGCGTCGCACGAGCGCCTGCTGCGCGAGGCGCAGGAGACGTTCGGCCGGCTCGACGTGCTCGCGTGCCTCGCCGCGGTGCTGCGGCGGCGCGCCACGATCGACGACGTCACCGAGGAGGACTGGGACGTCCAGCTGAACATCAACCTGAAGGCGCTGTTCTTCCTCAACCGCGCCGCGGCGCGCATCTTCCGCGAGCAGGGGCGGGGCGGCCGGATCGTCAACTTCACCTCGCAGGGCTGGTGGACGGGCGGCTTCGGCGGCTCCGTGGTCTACGCCGCGAGCAAGGGGGGCGTCGTCTCGATGAGCCGCGGGCTCGCCCGCACGCTCGCTCCCGACGGGATCACGGTGAACACCGTCTCCCCGGGCGCGGCCGACACGAGCATGATGCGGAGCGGCATGACCGAGGAAGGGCTCGCCGACTTCGTCAAGATGATCCCGCTCGGCCGCATGGCGGAACCCGCCGAGGTGGCCTCGAGCGTCCTGTTCCTCGCCTCCGACCTCGGCCGCTACATCTCCGGCGCGACGATCAACGTCAGCGGCGGCCAGCTGATGTACTGATGCTGCGCGTCGACGGGCTGGACGGGAAGGTGGCGGTGGTCACGGGCGCCGCCGGCGGGATCGGCGGTGCCGTCGTCGCGACGCTGCGCGCGCAGGGCGCGAAGGTCGCCGCGGTCGACCTGCAGCCGCCCGCGATCGAGTGCGAGCTCGCCGTGGCGATGGACGTGCGCGAGCCCGGGGCCGTCGACCGCGGCTTCTCGGAGATCGAGGAGGCGCTCGGGACCGTGCAGGTCCTCGTGCTCAACGCGGGCATCTTCGTGATCGAGGAGTTCGAGCGGACCGAGCCCGCCTCGTGGCAGCGCACGCTCGACGTCAACCTGACGGGCGCGTTCCTCTGCGCGCGCCGCGCCCTTCCCGGGATGCGCGACGCTGGCTGGGGGCGGGTCGTGGCGATCGGGTCGTCGGCCGGCAAGACCGGCGGCTCGAAGGCGATGGCGGCGTACGCCGCGTCGAAGGCCGGGATCATGGCCCTGGCCAAGTCGATCGCGAGCGAGTACGCGGCCCACGGGGTGACGTCGAACGCGCTCGCGCCGTCGCTGATTGACACGCCCATGCTCTCGGGCATCGCCGACCTCGCCTCGCGGATCCCGGTCGGGCGGCTCGGCACGCCGCAGGACGTCGCCGACCTCGTCACGTTCCTCGCGTCCGACCACGCCGGCTACATCACGGCCGAGGTGGTCGACGTGAACGGCGGCTTCCTGATCGACTGATGGCGGGCGCCGCGCCCCGCGTCGCGCTGGTCCACCCGTACTGGGACTTCTGGGAGAAGTCGGTCGCGTACGACCTGCGGGCCGATCGCGACCGTCTCGCCGACGAGGTGCGTGCGGCGCTCGCGGTCGAGTGGGCGGAGCCGGCGGAGGCGGAGTGCGTGCTCGTGCTGCAGACGATGGCGACGCCGCCCGCATGGACCATCGCGGCGCTGCCCGACCTCCCGCTCGTCGTCTGGGCCGCGCACCGGTGGGCGCGCATCCCGGAGGAGTTCGACCACGGCGGGATCACGGCGGAAGGAGCGACGGTCGGCACGCCGATGCTCACGAGCGTGCTCGTCCGCGAGGGCCGGCCCTTCGAGCTGGTGGTCGGCCGGGTGGACGACGACGCGACGCGGGCCGCGGTGACGAGCGCGCTGCGCGGCGCCGCGGCGGCGACGCGGGTACGCGGCGCGCGCATCGGCCGCGTCGGCCCCGTCCAGGACGGCTACGCGTGCGTCGACACGCCGGACGAGCTGCTCGAGGAGCAGCTCGGCGTGGAGGTCGTCCGGCTTCCGGCGTCCGAGGTCGCGCGGCTCTACGACGCGGTCGCGCCGGCGCGGGTCGAGGCGCTCCGCGCGGAGACGGCGGCCGCGTACGACGTGTCGATCGACGGCGACGGGCTCGACCGGTCGCTCCGCGCGGCCTGCGCGATCGAGGATCTCGTCGCCGAGCACGGGCTGGCCGCGGGCGCGCTCAACTGCCATGTCCCGGAGATCCGGTTCGGCGGCGTCGGCGTGACCCCGTGCTTCGGCCTCGGGCAGTCCGCGTCGCGCGGCGTGCCGTGGACGTGCACCGGCGACGTCCTGACGGCGGTCGCCCAGCTGGTCGGCAAGGCGCTCGGCGGCGCCGCCCAGTACCACGAGCTCGAGAGCTACGACTACGAGACGGGCGAGTTCGTCATCGCCAGCTCGGGCGAGCACGACCTCGACTTCGCACCGGACGTCCGTCCGGCGCTGATCCGCAACGAGTGGTTCGCGACCGATCCGTGCGTCGGCGCCTGCGCGTGCTTCGCGCCGCACGCGGGGCCGGGCACGCTGCTCGCGTTCGCCGACGTCGGGGGCCGCTACCGGCTGATCCTGGGCGAGGGCGAGCTCACCGGCCGCGCGTTCCCCGCGACCGGCACCGCGAACGGCGGCTTCCGCTTCGCCCGCGGACTCGACGGCTGGCGGGCCTGGTGCGCGGCCGGCGCCAACCACCACTCGTCGGCGACGCCCGGCGCCCTCGCGGCCGCGGGCAGCGCCTGTGCGCGGTTCCTGGGAGTCGAGCATGCGGTGGTCTAGGTGAGGGCCGCGGTGCTCCCGGCCGTCGGCGCGCCGCTCGAGCTCGTCGAGCGGCCGACGCCGGAGCCCGGGCCGGGCCAGGCGCGCGTCCGCATCGAGGCGTGCGGGGTCTGCGGCTCCGACCTCTTCCTGCAGAAGGGCGGATTCGGCGCCGACAAGCTGCCGGTCGTGCCCGGGCACGAGGCCGCCGGGATCGTCGACGCGGTCGGGCCCGGCGTGACCGAGGTCGCACCGGGCGACCAGGTCGCCATCTACTACATCGACAACGAGCCGGATGCCCCGCGGCCGAACCTCGGGCCGGCGGTCGAGCGGATGGGCGTCGACGTCGACGGCGCCTTCGCCGAGTACGTCGTGCGGCCCGTGTCGACGCTGATCCGGCCCTCGGCCCACGTCGACCCGGCGACCCTCGCGGTGCTGACCGACGCCGTCGCGACGCCGTACCACGCGCTCGCGCGGATCGGCGGTGTCCAGCCGGGCGAGACCGTCGCGGTCGTCGGGATCGGTGGGATCGGCTCGAACGCCGTCCAGGTCGCGAAGGCGCTCGGCGCGCGGGTGGTGGCGATCAGCCGCTCGGAGGAGAAGCGCGAGCTCGCGCGCCGGCTCGGCGCCGACGAAGCGGTCGCGCTCGCCGACGCCGCGGAGGCGATCGGCGGCCACGGCGCCGACGTCGTCGTGCAGTGCGCGGCCTCGCCGCGCATGGACGAGGCCGCGATCCAGCTCGCCGGGTTCGCGGCCCGCGTCGTCTTCGTCGCCACGACGCCGGATCCGTTCTCCGTTCGCGCCAGCGCGCTCGTCTGGCGCGAGCTGACGCTGCTCGGCTCGCGCGGGTTCACCGCCGACGACATCCGCGACGTCATCGAGCTCCACCTGCGGGGCACCGTGGCCACCGACCACCTCACCGCGCACGTGCGGCCGCTGGAGGAGGCGAACGAGGCGCTCGACGACCTGCGCGAGGGCCGCGTGCTCCGGTCGGTGCTGGCGCCGTGACCATGCGCGCGGGCGCGGCCCGCGTCTCGCTCGAGCCGCCGCTCGGGCTGCCGATGGTCGGGTTCGTCCGGCAGTGGCAGACCGCAGACGGCTACGGCTGGCCGCTCGAGGCGACCGCGCTCGTCCTCGAGGCGGGGGAGACCCGCGTCGCGCTCGTCGGCGTCGACACCGTCGGCATCCAGTCGCCGGAGGCGGACGAGCTGCGCACACGTGTCGGCTCGGCGATCGGCGCCCCGGCGGCGAACGTCTTCCTGAACTGGAGCCACACGCACCTCGCCCCGCCTGGGAGCCGGTTCTTCGTCGACGAGCTGGCGCAGATCGCCGACGACGGGCTGAGGGCGCGCGCGGAGGCGTACGCCGAGGTCATGCACGAGAAGGTGGTGTCCGTCGCGCGCCTCGCCGCGGAGGCGCGCGAGCCGGCGCGTGCCGTGTGGGGCCTCGGCGCGCTCGACGAGGCGGTCAACCGGCGCGAGCGCACGGCCGACGGGCGGGTCATCCTCGGCTGGCATCCGGACGGCCTCGTCGACCAGAGCGTCCCGGTGCTGCAGCTCCGGCGGCCGGACGAGTCGGCGATCTGCACTCTCGTCGGCTACGGCTGCCACACGGTCAGCGCCGGGCCGGACGTGACGGTCTACTCGTCCGACTACGCCGGCCCGCTGCGCGCGGCCGTTCGCGACTGGACCGGGGGCGAGTGCGTCTTCTTCCAGGGCGCGGCCGGCAACGTCCTGCCGCGGGTGTGCTTCACGGAGTCCGAGGAGGAGCCGGAGCGCATCGGCCGGGCGCTGGCGCTCGAGGCGCTCCACGCGGTGTCGAGGCGAAGCGCGTGGCCGCATCGGTTCGTCCGTTCGCCGGGCGGCTCGGTAACGCCCTTCTCCCTGTACCGGCGCGAGAACGTCGAGGTCGGCGACCAGACGCTCGCGGTCGCCGAGGAGCGCGTCGTGTTCCCGCTGCTCCCGCTCCCCTCGGCCGGGGAGATCGCCGAGCAGCGCGCCGAGTTCGAGCGGCTCGAGCGCGAGGCCGAGGCGGCGGGCGAGGGCCCGGGCCGTCTGCGCACGCTGGCCTACAACAGCCGCTGGGCACGCCGCACGGAGGCGCAGATCGCGGCGGGAACGGCGCCGACCGAGGTCGAGGCGTCGCTGTCCGCGATCCGCATCGGCGAGGGCGCCATCGTCGCCGCGCCGGGCGAGATCTTCAGCGAGATCGGACTCGCGGTGAAGGAGCGGTCGCCGGCCGAGGTGACCCTCTACGCCGGGTACACGAACGGGATCCTCTCGTACTTCCCGACGGCGGCCGAGTACCCGTTCGGCGGCTACGAGCCGGGCTACGGCAACCGCAGCTTCGGCCTGCCCGCCCAGGTGACGCCCGAGGCGGAGCGGATCCTCGTCGAGACCGGCGCCCGCCTCGCTGCGGCGCTCTTCCCCGAGCGCGAGCCGCCGCAGCTCGACGGCTGGCTCGCCACGGGGACGCCTCCCGCGCCGCCCCCGGCGGACCGTCCCGAGCGGCAGCCCGACCCGGCGTGAGCGGCGTGCTTCGCGTCTCGTTCTACGGCGCCGGGCAGGTCTCCGGCAACGCCGCCGCGGTCCTGCGCACGCGGAGCGGCTACGACGTGCTCGGCCCGTACGGCAGGCACGAGCGCGACGCGGCGCTGGGCTCCGGCGCGGACGTCGTCGTGATCGCGACCACGTCGTTCCTGCGCGACGTCGCCGCCGACGTCGAGGCGGCGATCGCGGCCGGCTCCAACGTGATCACGACCGCCGAGGAGGCGGCGTACCCCTGGGCGAACGACGCCGGGATCGCCGAGCGTCTCGACGCCGCGGCGCGCGCCGCGGGCGTCACCGTCCTCGGGACGGGCCTCAACCCCGGGTTCGCGTTCGACGCCCTCGTGCTCACCGTCTGCGGCATCTGCCCGGAGGTGCGCGCGCTTCGGGTCGAGCGGATGGTCGACCTGTCCGGCTTCGGCGCGACCGTCCTGCGTCGCATCGGCGTGGGCTACACGCCCGACGAGTTCGCGAAGGGGACCCGCTCCGGCTCGATCACGGGCCACATCGGCTTTCCGCAGTCGATGCACGTCGTCGCCGGCGCCCTCGGCGTGGCCATCGATCGCATCGACAGGGAGATCGAGCCGATCTTCGCCGAGGAGCCGCTCGTGGCGACGTCGCTCGCCGTCGAGCCGGGGCAGACGGCCGGGTTCCGCCAGCGTTACACCGCCGTCGTCGGCGGAGCGACCTGGTTCGAGGCCCTCTTCACGGGCCACGTCGCTCCCGCGACCGCCGGCCTCGAGCCGCGGGACGAGATCGCGGTCGACGCCGACCCGCCCGTTCGCGTCGTGACGGCGCCGGGGATGAACCCGCAAAGCGGATCGGCGGCCATCGTCGCCAACTCGGTGCGCCGCGTCGTCGCCGCCGCCCCCGGGTGGACGACGGTCGCCGACCTGCCCCCGGCGTTCCCGTCGTCGGCCTGACCGGGCACGTCGAAATGCGGATTGGGCCGGTGTCCCCAGGCACAGGGGGAACCATGGGCCGGTGGCCCTAGGCACATGGGGATCCATGGTCCTGGGGACACCGGCACACAGGGCCGACCGGGCCGTGTCTAGAGCTCGAAGTCCTCGAACGGGAAGAGCGGCGCCGGCCGCTTCACGTACGGGAGGGACGGGAGGTTGCACGAGCTCGGCCCCGGCGTGTCGGCGACGACGCTGCGCTCGGTCACGTGCTCGAACCCGGCCTTGAAGCTGATGTGCGACTTGGCCTGGAGGACGTCGTATGCGGACGGATCCGCCCCGAGCGCCTCGTACAGCGCCGGGTCGATCACGCCGACGCTGCGGCTGTGCACGACCACGTCGACGCCGTCGACCCGGAGGAGCGCAGCGGGCCCGGTCGCGGCGCGATAGCCGCGGTTCACCGGATGGGTGTAGACCACCTCGCCGTCGAACAGTCGCAGGACGCGGGCGCGGACGGGCGTCGCCTCGCAGTACGTCCCCGGCGCCCCGGCGCCGAGCAGCACGCCGATCTCCGCGCCCTCGCCCGCGGCCGTCGCGCGTTCGGCGGCGCCGGCGTCCCGGATCGAGAGCAGGACGCGGCCGGCGCCCGCCTCGAGCGCCGCGCGGAGGAGCTCGGTGCTGTCGCCGACGGTCCCGCCGTTCGTGGCGTCGCCGGCGTCGGCGACCACGACCGGTGAGCGTTGCGCCAGCGCCTCGGCGAGCGCGTCGTCGACGGGGAGCCGCCGCCCGGACAGAAACGTGCGCCGCTCCGCCCAGGCCTCGTCCATGATCCGCTCCGCCCAGCGTCGCGCCGCCTCCGGGTCGCCGTCGCCGGTCACGACGGCCTTCCAGCCGAGCCCCGGCACGTCGACCCACGGCTGCACCGGGAGCAGCGCCGAGGCGAGCGCGCCCTGGGCCTCGACGGCGTCGTTCAGCGCCATCAGCCGCCGGAACGGGTCGCGGCTCGAGTCGTGGAGCTCCGGCGGCGTCACCATCGGCCGCTCCGCGACGCCGATCACCGGGTCGACCTCGCCCGCGAGCGTGCGCGCGAGCAGCCGCCCGGCCTGCTCGCCGGTGCGGTACGTGTCGACGTGGGGGCACGTGCGGTACGCGGTGATCCCGTCGACCGCGCCGACCATGCGCGGCGTCAGGTTCGCGTGGCAGTCCAGGCTGACGACGATCCGCTTCGAGGAGCCGAGCCGCTCGCGCAGCCGCTCGAGGATCGCTCCCTCCGGGTCGTCCTCGTCGCGCGCCACGCAGGCCCCGTGCAGCATCAGATAGACGCCGTCGACGGTGTCGTCGACCGGCTCGAGCAGCAGGCGGGTCAGCTCGTCGAGCACGCCCGGCGCGAGCGGCCGGCCGGGGCCCGACCACGCGGCGAAGGACGGGACGACCGTGGCCCCGGCGTCCGCGAGTGCCGTCCAGCCGCCCGCCAGCTCGCTGCCCTCGCCGAGGAAGGTCGGGGTCAGCGCGTCGCCGACCCCGAACATCTGCGCGCGCAGGTCGTCGAGCGACGTCTCGCCCGCGGCGAACGTGTTGGCCTCCATCGAGAAGCCGCCGACGACGACACGCGGACCCACGGTCAGCTCACACCATGGTGAGGCCGCCGTCGGCGGCGATCTGCTGGCCGGTCAGGTAGCCCGCGGCGGGGCTGAGCAGCCAGACGATCGTCTCCGCGCACTCCTCGGGCGGGGACGTGCGCCCGAGCGGCACCTGCCCCAAGCGCGCCGCGTGCAACGCCTCAGCGGTCGTGCCCCGAGCGGCCGCCGCGGCTGCGAGGAAGCGCTCCTGCATCGGCGTGTCGACGATCCCCGGCAGCACGGTGTTGACCCGGATGCCGCGCGGCGCGTAGGCGTGGGCGAAGCTGCGGGTGATCGAGCTGACGGCCGCCTTCGACGCGCAGTAGACCGACTGCTCCTGCGACGCGGCGTTGCGGGCCGAGATCGAGGAGACGGTGACGACGGCGCCGCCGTCGCGCAGCAGCGGCCCGAAGGCCTGGCAGAGGAAGTAGACGGCCTTGCCGTTGACGCCCATGATCGCGTCCCAGTCGTCCTCGGTCGTCTCGGCGATCGGCTTCGGCCGCACGATGCCGTGCGCGACGACGAGGTGGTCGCACGGGCCGGCCGCACCGGCGAACGCCGCCCGGCCCTCGGCCGTCCCGAGATCGGCGGCGACGGTCTCCAGCCCGGCGGCGGCGAGCGGCTCGAGCGCCTCGCCGGACAGATCGCACGCGACGACCGCCGACCCGCGCTCGTGCAGCAGCTCCGCGACCGCGCGGCCGATGCCGCCCGCCGCGCCCGTGACCGCGGACCGGGTGCCGGTGAAGTCCAGCGGGTTGGAGATGCCTGCTCCTTTCGGATCCGATTCGAGCTTGAGCGACTCTACTCCATCTGCGATGGTCTGCTCCTGGGATGGACGGGGCCGGGAACGATTCCTCGAGCGCGCAGGCGGGCGAACGGCGTCCCGCCGTCGAGCGGCGCTACGAGCGGCTGCTCCCGCGCGAGCTCGCCGCGCTGGTCGAGGACGCGGCGATCGCGTACGTGCCGGTCGGGACGCTGGAGTTCCACGGCGTGCACCTGCCGTTCGGCGTCGACGGCTTCTCGGCGCACCACCTCTGCCTGCGCGCCGCAGACCGCAGCGGCGGCGTCGTGCTTCCACCGGTCTACCTCGCGGCCGGTTGCCTGGACATGCCGTTCACGCTCACCTACGAGCTCGACCTCGTCCACGCCTGGGTGCGCGCGACGCTCGACCAGCTCGCACTGCGCGGCTTCCGCGCGGCCGTCGTGCTGACCGGGCACGGGCCGCTCGACCTCAACCACCTGCTCAAGCGCGCGTGCCGCGAGGCGGAGGAGGCCAATCCCGGCTTCGCCGCGTACGGCCTGTGCTGGCTCGAGCTGAACGCGGCGCGCCTGACCGCGCCGGAGCCGGGCGAGCCCACGGTCGTCGACCACGCGGCGCTGGTGGAGACGTCGTGGATGCTCGCGCTCGAGCCGGACCTCGTCCACCTCGACCGGCTCGACGACGACCCCACGGCGCGCCACGAAGGCGTCTACGGCCCGAATCCGCGCTACACCGCGTCCGTCGGGCTCGGCCGCGCGCAGATCGACGCGTGCGCCGAGCTGCTCGGCCGCCGCGCGCGCGACCTCGTCGAAGGCCGGCGGATCGACCTCCTCGCGGACCTGCGCGCCTTCGTCCGGCACGGCTGGCCCGAACGGCCGGAGCTGGCGGCCCGGTCGGGCGACCCGGCCGAGCTCCTGCTCACGAACCCTGGACGCGCCTCGCGCTACGTGTCCAGGCTCCGGGTCGCCGTCGACGGCCGGGCGGTCGACCCCGACGGCGTCGTCCTCGTCAACCGGAGCCCCGGGGAGACCGGCGTCGCGGTGCGGGCGAGCGACCTGTCGCCGGAGCATGGGTTCTACGTGCGGCGCGGGCAGACGGCGAGCGTCACCCTGGAAGGCGTCGCCGCCGCGCCGGGCCCGCGCGGCGTCCGCGTCGACCTCGAGCTCGGCGGCGTGACGACGCTGACCCTTGACGAGCGGCTCGACTTCGTGCAGTGACGATCGGGCTTGCATGCGCCGCCCGGATGGTGGATGATCGCCTGGAAACGATTGCCGAACGCACGAGCCGGGAGGTGACCGAACGGGTGGAACACCCGGGATCCGAGATGGCGCGAACGGAGGCCCCATGACCAGCGTCCTGCAGAAGCCCGTCGAGGTCCTTGCCGAGGGCCTCGGTCATCCCGAGGGGCCGGACGTGCTGCCGGACGGCCGCGTCGTGTTCGCGAACACCTACGCGAGCGAGATCGGCGTGTGGGACCCTGCGACCGGCGCGACCGGGAGGTACGCGTTCACCGGGGGCGGGCCGAACGCGTGCATGCTCGGGACGGACGGCCACGTCTACCTCACGCAATGCCCGACGGTCGGGGCCTGGACGGCGCCCGAGCGGCGGCCGCCCTCCATCCAGCGGGCGGCGCCGGACGGCGCGGTCGAGGTGGTCGTCACGGAGGCCGACGGCACGCCGCTCGTCGCGCCGAACGACCTCACCTTCGGGCCCGACGGCCGGCTGTACTTCACCGACTCCGGCGACTGGGACCCGGTGACCAAGCCGCACCGCGGGATGATCTGCGTCGTCGAGACCGACGGCACGTGCCACCTGCTCGAGGAGCTCGAGGCCGTCTATCCGAACGGCATCGTCGCGGAGCCCGACGGCTCGATCGTCTGGGTCGAGTCCTATACGCGCCTGGTCATCAGGCGGCGGCCGGACGGGGCGAAGGAGATCCTGCACGAGCTGCCCGAGGGCCACGTCCCGGACGGCTTCAAGATCGACGCCGACGGCAACTTCTGGATCACGACCGTCGGCGGCGGAGGCCTCGACGTGCTCTCCCGCGACGGCGAGCACCTCGGCTTCCTCGAGACCGGCGGCGTCCCGCTCAACTGCACCTTCGGCCCCGGCGGGTCCCTCTACGTCTGCGACTTCGGCACGACCGAGACCGGCAACGCCACGCCGATGATCGGCCGCCTGCTCAGGGTCGACGTGGGAGTCGCCGGCATGACCCAGTTCCGCGGCGCGATCGCGTAGGAGGCAACGGTGCGCATCCACTCCATCGAGGCGATTCCGGTCAGCTACCCGGAGCCGAACGACTTCGACGCGCTCCGCCACCTCTGCCTCTGCAAGATCACCGCCGACGACGGCCAGGTCGGCTGGGGCGAGTCGATCACGCAGTTCCCCGAGGCGAACCTCGCGACGAAGCACGTGATCGAGGGGATGGCCGAGAACCTCGTCGGCAAGGACCCGGTCCACACCGAGGCGCTCTGGCGCCAGAACAGGGACCAGGCGTGGTGGTACGGCTACGGCGGCGGGATCGCGGCCTACGCCGTCTCGGCGATCGACATCGCGCTCTGGGATCTCAAGGGCAAGGCGCTCGGGGCCAGCGTCCTCGACCTCCTCGGCGGGCCGGTGCACGAGCGCCTGCCGGCGATCGCGTCCTGCCACGCGCACTTCGACTCGATCCCCGCCATGGTCGAGGAGGCGCAGGAGTGGCTGAGCGACGGCCTCCAGGGCGTCAAGACCGGTTTCGGCAAGCGCGGCGACGCGCGCCTCGGCTACGAGCACGACCGCGACGTCGCCTACGTCGCCGCCATGCGCGAGGGGATCGGCGCCGACAAGATGCTGATGATCGACAACGGCATCGCGATCAAGTGGGACGTGACCGACGCCGTCCGCCGCATGCGCGCGATGGAGGAGTACGACCTGACGTGGGTCGAGGAGCCGCTCGGCGCCTGGGACCCGGAGGGGTACGCCAACCTCCGCGCGAAGACGTCGACGCGCATCGCCTACGGCGAGCGCGAGTGGACGCTCGCCGGCTTCGAGCGCGTGCTCGCCACCGGGACGGTGGACGTCGTGGGCGTCGACCCCGGCCGCGCGGAGGGCATCACCGGGTTCAAGAAGGTGTGCGACCGCGTCGAGGCCTACCGGCGCCAGGCGAACGCGCACGCGTGGTCGTCCGCGATCGTGACCGCCGCGAGCCTCGCGATCTCGTTCAGCTCCCCGGCCTGCAAGCTCTTCGAGTTCAAGCCGCTGCGCAACCCCATGCAGCACGACCTCGTCACCGAGCCGTTCGAGCACGTCGACGGCTGGGTCTACCCGCCGCAGGGCCCCGGGCTCGGCATCGAGGTGATCGACGAGGTCGTCGACCGCTACCGCAGCGAGGCGCTGGCCTAGACCGTGCGCGGCAGCAGCCCCGTACCTCGCAGGCCGTTCCAAGAATCGTTTCCGGTCGCGGGCGGCTGCGCCCGCGGAAGCGACCCGTCGCGCTTGTCCAGGCGACGTCCACACACCGTCGCCGTACCCCCGGCGCCGGTCGACTCGGGAGGAGGGAAGGAATGAAGGACAGGACCAGGCGTGTCCCGGCACGCCGGCGCACGGCGGTCGGGGCCGTGACCCTCGCCGTGTTGGTCGCGCTCGTCGCGGCCGGCATCGGCAGCGCGGCGGGCCTCGGCCCGTCGTGGACGGTCAAGCTGCGGCACGGCGGGACGTTCACCCTGGCGTCGTCGATCCAGGCGAAGGTCAAGGCGCACAAGTCGATCAACTACGTCTTCTCGTACGGCTCGTGCTCCATCCAGGGCTTCTCGCAGCAGTACCAGGCCGGCTACGACGCATCCGTGCCGGCGGCGAACAAGATCTACCCGATCAACGGGAAGCGGCTCTGCCCGCCCCAGACGCAGCAGGACGTCACGACCCAGATCAACCAGATCCAGGCCCTGCTGAACACGAACCAGGTCGACTGCCTCTCGATCGAGCCGCAGGCGAGCACCACCATGCAGCCGCTCGTCGAGCAGGTGCTGAAGAAGGGCATCCCCGTCTTCACCGTCGGCCTGTCGACGTTCGGCGACGAGCTGACCAACTTCACCCAGGTCCCGCAGAAGGAAGGCGCGACCGCGGCGGCGACGGTCCTCTCGTACATGAAGGCCCACAAGCTGCACTTCAAGACCTTCGCGGTCTCGGGCGGCGACCCGACGCAGTACTGGGCGATCAACCGCGCCAAGGGCTTCCGCCTCGCGATCCAGAAGGCGATCCCGGGCGCCGTCTTCGTGAACACCGAGAAGACGATGCTCAACACGACGTACGACCCCGGCAAGACGTACGACACGTACAAGGCCTTCCTGTCGGGCGCCGGCAAGCAGGTCGACGTGATCGAGAACGTCGACATCGGCGCGGGGATCGCCGCACGGGCGATCAAGGACGCCGGCCGCGCAGGCAAGGCGTTCAGCCTCGGCTGGAACGTCACGCCCGACCAGGTGGCGGCCCTGAAGGCCGGCACCGAGATCGCGCTGTTCGACCAGAACTGGCCGCAGCAGGCCGCGTTCGGGGCGATCGCGTGCGCGACGTTCATGAAGACCGGCAAGGTGCTGCCCAACACGCAGCAGCTGACCGTCGTGACCAAGGCGAACCTCGCCTCGGCCCAGAAGAAGCTGGCGAACTTCAAGCAGTACGCGCTGGCCGGCTTGCCGTAACCCACCGACAGGAGCGAACGCCCGGCGGGGGAGCGACCCCACACACCCCCGCCGGGCCCCTTTCACCATGGCGAACATCACCTCACCGATCGCGACCACGACCGACGGAGCCGCAGTCGACACGCGGCGGCGCCTCCGCTGGGCCGGCGCCGCGGTGGCGCGCCTGGGCGGCGTCACCCTCGCCGTCCTCGTCGTCGGCGCCTACTTCAGCATCCGGACCCACGGGCAGCTGCTCGTGGGCGACAACCTGCTCGGGATCCTGCGCGGTCTCAGCACGATCGCGATCATGGGGTTCGGCCTGACGCCGGTGATCATCGCCGCGGAGATCGACCTCTCGTTCGCGGCCGTGTACGGCCTCAGCACGAACATCGTGGCCGTGCTCTGGGTGACGCACGGCTGGCCCGTCTACGTCGCCGTGCTCGTCGCGTTCCTGGCGGCGATCGGCGTGGGCCTGTTCAACGCCTTCTTCACCGCGGTCGTGAAGATCCCGTCGTTCATCGCCACGCTCGGCTCGAGCACCCTCGTCTTCGGCCTGACGCTCTACGTCGGTCAGACCCAGAACATCAGCTACCAGTACCCGCCGCCGGGCCACGAGGTGCCGAAGGGCGAGGAGAGCTTCTTCGGCCACCTGGGGAACGCCTCCCTGCCGGGCAAGTTCCCGGAGCAGGGCCTCTGGACGATCGCCCTGCTCCTCGTCTTCGCGTTCCTGCTCAGCCGCACGCTGTTCGGCTTCCGGCTGAAGGCGATCGGCGGCAGCCGCGCGGCCGCCGCGGTGGTGCGCCTGCCGGTGACGCGCTACGTGTTCCTGGCGTTCGTGATCTGCGCCGTGATGGCGTGCCTCGCCGGCCTGCTCGACTTCTCGTTCGTCGGGACGGCGAGCCCCAACGACGGCCAGGCCGACCTGTTCCCGGTCT
The DNA here is from genome assembly GCA_035546715.1 of Gaiellaceae bacterium. Lineage (GTDB taxonomy): Bacteria > Actinomycetota > Thermoleophilia > Gaiellales > Gaiellaceae > PALSA-600. Next base: position 23,408 of record DASZWI010000171.1, read on the forward strand.
TCGCCGCGGTGATCATCGGCGGCGCGAGCCTGTCCGGCGGCAAGGGCGGTGCGATCGGGACGGTGACCGGCGCGCTGCTGCTGGCGGTGCTGGCCAACGGCTTCGCCCTGATCGCGGCCGGCCCGTTCGCGCAGCAGATCCTGCTGGGCACGGTCACCATCGGCGCGGTCGTCATCGACAAGCTCACCTCGAGGCGCGCCGCGACGTGAGCGAGGACCGCGTGGAGGGCGGGCTCGGCGTCTCGATCCGCGGGCTGCGGAAGCGGTACGGGGACACCGTCGCGCTCGACGGCCTCGACCTCGAGGCGCGGGCGGGGGAGATCCTCGGCGTCGCCGGGCCGAACGGGGCGGGCAAGAGCACGATGGTCAAGATCCTCGCGGGCGAGGTCGACCGCGACGACGGCGAGATCCTCGTCGACGGGACGCCGTGGACCTCGGGCGTCGGCTCGCACCGCGTCGCGGTCGTCCACCAGGAGCCGCAGCTCTTCCCGAACCTCACCGTCGCCGAGAACATCCTCGCCGGCTACGAGACGCGCGGCTGGCGCTGGCCCAGGCTCGACGACGCGCAGGCCGCGGTGCTCGACCGCCTCGCGGTTCGGCCCGGCCTGCGGAACCTCGAGCTGGGCGGTCTCGGTCTCGCGCTCCAGCAGCGCACGGAGATCAGCCGCGCGGTCGCGCGCGACGCCAGGGTGGTGCTCTTCGACGAGCCGAACTCGGCGCTGACCCCCGGCGAGTCGGAGGAGTTCTTCGCGCTGATGCACCAGCTCGCCGACGCGGGGCACGTGGTGATGCTGATCTCGCATCGCCTGACCGAGCTCGCCGCGCACGCCGACCGCGTCGCCGTGATCGTCGACGGGCGCTGCGTCCGCGTGCTCGAGGGCGCCGACAAGACGCCGGAGTCGATCGCGGAGATGCTCGTGCGCGGGCTCGGCTCGACGACCGCCGCGGAGAGCGGCGCCCCGGCGACGGCCGGCGCCGGCCTGGAGCTGCGCGGCGCCGCCGACCACAAGGGCGTCTTCACCGGGCTCGACCTGTCCGTGCCGGCGGGCGTCGTCACCGCGCTGAGCGGGGTGGAGGGCTCGGGGGCGCGGGAGATCGTCCGTGCCTGCGCCGGCCTCCGCCGGCTCAGCGGCGAGGTGTCGGTGGCGGGCAAGCCCGTCAAGCCGGGCGCCCTGGCCGACCGCGTCTCGTTCGTCGCCGCGGATCGTGCCGCCAGCCTCTTCTCGAACCTGAGCGTCGAGGAGAACCTCGTGATCAGGCTCGACAGCGAGATCTCGCGCGGCATCCTCGGCCTGCGCCCGCGGCGCATGCGCGCGCTGGCGCAGGAGCTGCGCGAGAGCTTCCACGTCAAGTCGGCCGGCCTCGACGTCGGCGTCCGCTCCCTGAGCGGCGGCAACCAGCAGAAGGTGGCGATCGCGGCGGCGGTCGGCGCCGGCCCCGACGTGCTCGTCCTCGAGGAGCCGACGCGCGGCGTCGACATCTCGAGCAAGGCGGAGATCTACTCGATCCTGCGCCGGTTCGCCGCCGAGGGCGGAGCCGTCCTGCTCTTCTGCACCGAGATCCCGGAGGTGTACGAGGTGGCCGACCGCCTGCACGTCGTCGCCGACGGCAGGCTCTCGGACGTCCTCGACGTCTCGTCCTTCGGGGACATGGAAGCGCTCGCCAAGGCCGTCGCCGGCCTCGAGACGCACGCCGGCCGCGCGGTCGCGTAGGCGGCGCTACGCCGCGGCGCGCACCGCGGTCAGTCGCGCGCCGACCTGCGCGATGAGCGCGCGGGCCTCCTGGATGACGTCGCAGTCCTGGCAGCCCGGCCGCTCGTCGTGGACGAACTCGACCGCGAGCCAGCCGTCGAACCCGAGCTCGGCCAGGCGGTCGACGATCCGGTCGAAGTCGATCGTGCTGTCCTGCAGCCGCGTCTGGACGAGGCCCTCGCGTCCGGGGCGCAGGTGCATGATCCGCGTCCGTTCGAGCAGCGGCTCGACCTCCGCGTCGGGGATGCCCTGCTCCGTGAAGTGGCCGTAGTCGAGCGTCAGCTCGAGGCCGGGCACCGCGTCGACGAGACGCGCTGCCGTATCCGGCTTCTCGACGATCGACCCGTGGTGCGGCTCGACGGACAGCCGCAGGCCCGTGCCGCGCGCCTCCTCGACCCGCCAGGCGAGCTCGCTGCAGGCGCGCTCGAACGACGCCTCCCACGGCTCGCCGGCGAACGGCACGCCCGGCAGGATCGTCAGCCCGTCGACGCCGACGCGGCGCGCGAAGTCGAGCATCGCGCGGAAGAAGGCCGCCGAGGCGGCGCGCTCGGCGCCGTCCGGGTGGTTGACGGCGAGCCCGACCAGATCCATCGATGCGATCGGGAAGACGTCGGCGAGGACGAGGCCGTGGCGCTCGACGCGCTCTGCGAGCCGGCCGGCCCAGTACGGGACGTCCTCGAGGACGGGCTCGAGGTGCACCGGCGAGTAGTCGCCGAGGAGGCCGAGCAGCACGCCCTCGCAGCCGAGCTCGTGGACGATGTCCAGCACGAGGTCGTGCGAGAGGCCGGGGCAGCTGAAGTCGGCGCAGGCGATCCTCACGGCCGGGCCTCCGGCTCGGGCGTGGTCTCGGGCTTGGCCATCCCGAGCCGCTCGTACGCCTCGGGGGGGATCGCGTCGAGCGACTTGTAGATCGTCCAGGTGCACTTCTTGGGGTTCGGGCCCTTCGTCTCGTCCGGGTAGAGCGGCGAGTCGACGACGCGCAGCGGATGGCCCCAGTGCTTCGCGGGCCAGTACTCGAGCGCGAAGCAGCAGTGGGCGCAGTAGTAACAGACGCCCTTCTCGTTCCAGGCCCAGTCGTGCTCCTCGGTCGTGACGCCGAAGTCGTACGGCGGCTCGGAGCGCGGGCCGGTGCCCTCGATCGTGTCGCCGCGCGCGCCCCGGCCGCCGGAGCCGCACGGGTCGAAGCTGATCACGTAGCGGTCGTCGTGCTCGTCGATCTCCATGTCGCCGTTCCGCTCCGGTCCGACGAGATGCCCGCGCATCGCCTCGACCGAGAGGTAGAGGTTGCGGAAGAGCGTGTCCTCGTAGGGCCGCAACGTGACGTCGAACGGCTTGTAGCGCTCCTGGAGGTACGGCTCGAGGACGGTCGCGTACGCCTCGCCGATCGTCGCCTCTCCGAACCGGCGGCCGATGAACGTCAGCATCCCGGACTGGAAGTCGGCGCCGCGGTCGTGGAGCTGGCGCCAGCGCTCCTGGATGTCGGCGAGCCCGGCGAGCGCCTCCTCGGCGGTCGTCTCGTAGCAACGCAGGCGGTTCGCCAGCAGCCCGGCGGCGACCGCGATCGTCTCCCAGCGGGAGGTGGTCGTGTACGGCTCGCCGTCGGGGAACCTCAGCAGCTCGCGCAGGCGGTCGATCTCCCCGTGGATCTCGCCGTCCGTGAGGCCCTTGCCGCGCAGGTAGCCGACGAAGCCCTCGTCCCACACCTGGTAGATGACGTAGACGACCTTCGCCTCCTCCATCCAGTAGTCGATCAGCTGGGCGGCGAGCTCCCACTCGTTCGCCTCGATCGACTCCTGGATCTTCCGGGTGGTGGAGATCTTCTGGTCCTGCCAGTCACCGGTGCGGACGCGCTTGCGCAGGTCGTCCGACCAGGTCAACGTCGTCGGCAGCGGCTTGGTGCTGCCGGAGATGTTCCTGTTGCTGCGCGGGCTTGCGCTCACGGCGTCGCTCCTCGAAGGGTGGGGGCCTGGGGACTCTGGGTCGCTAGTACATGACCAGCCCGCCGTCGACGGCCAGGGCCTGGCCGGTGACGTACGAGGCGGCGCTCGAGAGCAGGAAGACGATGCCCTCGGCCATCTCCCGCGGCGTGCAGCCGCGGTTCTGGAGCGGAACCGTTTGCAGACGGGACTGGTGGAGGGCCTCGGCGGTCGTGCCGCGGATGGCGGCGACCTCCACCAGTACCTTGTCCTGCATCGGCGTGTCCGTGATGCCGGGCAGCACGGCGTTGACCCGCACGCCGGACGGGCCGAACCAGTGCGCGAGCCCGCGCGTGACCGCGAGCACCGCCGCCTTCGACGCGCCGTAGGCGAGCGCCTCGGTCGTCGCGTTGTTCTTGCCGGCGACGGACGAGAGGTTGACGATGCCGTCGCCGGCCTTCATCCGCAGCCCGAAGTCGCGCGCGAGGAAGAACAGCGCCTTGACGTTGACGGCCAGGATCGCGTCCCAGTCGGCCTCGGTGACGTCCTCGATCGGCACGAGGCGGATGATCCCGGCCGCGTTCACGAGCCCGTCGACGTCGCCCGCCGCGTCGAGCAGGCGTGCGCGGTCGTCCGCCTTCGTCAGGTCGCAGGCGACGACCTCGCACCCGGCCGCCGCCGCCTCGGCGAGGCCGTCCTCGTTGACGTCCACGGCGACGACCTCCGAGCCCCGCTCGCGGAGCAGGAGCGCGACTCCCTTGCCGATGCCGCTGGCCGCGCCCGTCACGACGGCGCGACGCGGGTACGTGACCTCCTGTGCAGACACTGCTCTCTCCTCCGAGCCGAGGGTGGAAGGCGTGGAGCGACCGTACCGGAAACGATTCCAAGCCGTCAAGTCCGCGGCGGCGTGCCTCGATGCGGCCGGCGCGACCCGGGGTACGCTTACGGCCAGCATCCGCGACGCGAGGAGATCCACCACATGCCAGGTCTGATGGGACGCGCGACCACGATCGTCAAGGCGAAGTTCTCCAAGATGCTCGACCGGGCCGAGAACCCCGCCGAGACGCTCGACTACTCGTACGAGGAGCAGCTCCGCCAGCTGCAGAACGTCAAGCGCGGCATCGCCGACGTGACGACCGCGAAGAAGCGGCTCGAGCTGCAGTACACGTCGATGCAGCAGCAGGCCGACAAGCTCGACGGCCAGGCCCGCCAGGCGCTCCAGGCCAATCGCGAGGACCTCGCGCGCGAGGCGCTGACGCGGAAGGCGGCCCTCCAGGGCCAGCTCGAGTCGATCATGCAGCAGGGGCAGCAGCTCGAGGCCCAGCAGCAGAAGCTGATCGAGGGCGAGAAGACCCTCCAGGCCAAGGTCGAGTCGTTCCGCACGCAGAAGGAAGTCATCAAGGCGCAGTACTCCGCCGCGGAGGCGCAGGTGCGGATCGGCGAGGCGGCGAGCGGGATCGGCGAGCACATGGCGGACGTCGGGCTCGCGATCCAGCGCGCGAAGGACAAGACCGAGCAGATGCAGGCCCGGGCCAGCGCGATCGAGGAGCTGACCGCGTCGGGCGCGCTCGAGGACTACACCGCGCAGGGCGACGACATCGACCGGCAGCTCGCACAGCTCACCCAGGGCAACCAGGTCGACGACGAGCTCGCGAAGCTGAAGGCCGAGCTCGGCAAGGGCGACGCCCCCAAGGAGCTCCCGGGCGGCGCCGCGCCGCCCGCCGACGCGGGGACGGAGGCCCAGGCGGAGCCGGAGCAGGCGTCGTGATCGTCCGCGTGATGGGCGAGGGCCAGTGGCACGTCGACGAGGAGGCAGGCCGCAAGCTGAACGAGCTCGACGAGGAGCTCGGGCGGGCCGTCGAGAGCGGCGACGAGGACGCGTTGCGCCGCGGGCTGCGCCTGATGGCCGACATCGTGCGCGAGTCGGGCGTCCCGCTCCCCGAGGCCGACCTCTCGCCCTCCGACGCGATCGTCCCGCCGGAGGATCTCTCCCTCGAGGAGGCACGCGAGCTCCTCACCGGCGCGGGACTCATTCCCGATCTGCCCGGATGAGCCGCGAGGTCGTGCTCGCGGCGCGCCCGGTGGGCGAGCCGGCGGAGAGCGACTTCGAGCTTCGCGACGCGCCCGCCGCGGCGCCCGGCGAGGGCGAGGTGGCGATCCGGAACGTCTTCGTGTCGGTCGACCCGTACATGCGCGGCCGCATGACCGGCGTGCGCACGTACGTGCCTCCCTTCGAGGTGGGCCAGGTCGTGGACGGCGCCGCCGTCGGACGCGTCACGACCTCGCGGGACGGGCGGTTCGCGGAGGGCGACTGGGTGCAGTCGACGCTTGGCTGGCGCGAGGAGGGCGTCGCGTCCGCGAACGGGCTGCGCAAGCTCGACCCGTCGCTGGCGCCGCCGTCGACCGCGCTCGGCGTGCTCGGCGCGCCGGGCCTGACCGCCTGGGTCGGCCTCGTGGACATCGGCCGGATCGAGCCCGGGGAGACCGTCTACGTCTCGGGCGCCGCCGGCGCGGTCGGCTCGGCCGCGGCGCAGATCGCGAAGCTCAAGGGCTGCCGTGTGATCGGCAGCGCCGGGTCGGCCGAGAAGGTCGCCTGGCTGGAGAGCCTCGGGATCGAGGCGTTCGACTACCGGACGACGTCGCCGCGCGAGGCGCTCGCCGAGGGCATCGACGTCTTCTTCGACAACGTCGGAGGCCGTCAGCTCGAAGCCGCCCTGTCCGCCCTGCGCGACTTCGGCCGCGTCGTGGCCTGCGGCGCGATCTCGGGCTACAACGACACCGAGCCGCAGCCCGGCCCGCGCAACCTGGCGTACGTCGTCAGCAAGCGGTTGCGCGTCGAGGGCTTCATCATCCTCGACCACCTCGATCGCTTCCCGGCCTTCATGGCCGAGGTCGGCCCGTGGGTGCGCGACGGGAAGGTGCAGTACCGCGAGACGGTGCTCGAGGGGATCGACGCGATCCCGCGTGCCTTCGCCGGCCTCTTCCACGGCGAGAACATCGGCAAGATGCTCGTCCGGGTCGGGCCGGACTCGGCGGACTAGGGTCGCAGGAACTGCACCACGGTCGAGCCGAGGAGGCTCTGCGGCACGATCCTGAAGTTGCACATGTGCGGTCGCGGTGAGGGCGGCACCGGCACGAAGATGTGCGCGGCCGCCTCGTTCGCAATCGACCGGTCGACGACGACGCGGCCGTCGAGCTCGATGATCAGCTCCTTCGTCGCCTTCGGGAGCAGGGTGAGCTGCAGCTTGCCGCCCTGACAGCCCCAGACCTTGACCACCGCAGGCGCGACCATGTCGCCGTTCGGCAGGAACCCGTACTTCTCGAGCGAGAGCTGGGGGTGCCCGTCGACCTCCCACAGGGTGAGGCCCGTGACGTCCGAGTTCCGCTCGGTCACGTGCGCCACCGGTGTGCCGGTGAGGACGTGCTGGTCGCTCGCGACGACCCACTTCTCGTGGAGCGGGATGGCGCCGTCCGGCCCGATCCTGAACGGGGTCTGCGGCATCGGGCCGGGCACGGGTGTCGTCGCGGCGACCCGATCGATCCGCCGGTTCCAGAACCGCTGCTGGTAGACGGTGTTCCAGTACGTCTCGCCGTCGTAGAAGTAGCCGACCGGGCCGTCCACGGCGCGGTCGACCCAGTCGCGCGGCGTCCCGACGATCTGCTCCTGCTCGGCGCGATCGAGCCGGGCGATCGAGTTGGAGGCCACGGCGGACGTCGCGACGAGCAGTGCCGCTGCGACTCCGATCAGGAGCGGCGTCCAGCGTCGCGGCACGAGGGCGAACACGAGCAGCAGCAGGGGCACCGCGACCGCCACGATGTCCGCAGGGTTGTGCGCCTGGAGGCGCAGGAGCAGCGCGATCCCGAACGAGTCGGGCAGCGCGACGGGCGCCACGAGCCGGTTCCAGGGGACGAGCAGCGCGAGCGCGGCGACGGCGAACGAGGTTACCGCGACGACGACGATCGGCCGGTGCGCGCCGCGGCCGAGCCAGACGACGAAGACGGCGAAGAGGATGGGCGGCAGCGCCGCGAGGTCGCGCTCGAGCAGGTGCGGTGCGAAGCGCGCCGCGAAGAACCCGACCTGGACGCAGACGAGGACGACGGCCGAGACGGCGGTGGCGACGAGGCTCCGCACCTCGGGCTCGTCGACGCGAGCGCGGGCGGCTTCGGCGCTCAGCAGGGCGAGGGCCGCCGCCGGCAGGACAGCGGTGCCGACGACCGCGAGCGCGAGGTGCTCGAACACGAGGCCGAGCGCGAGTCCGACCGGATAGCTCCCGCGGAGCGTGCCCGCGTACGAGCCGAACGTCCCCGGGGCGACCACGACGACGAGAGCGGCGAGCACGATCAGGACCCAGAGCGGCCAGAAGGCGCGCAGGCGCTGCCGCGTGCGGCCGAACACGGCGTCCAGCAGGACCGCGGCGCCGAAGACGGGCAGCAGGATGACCGCCTGCGTGCGCGTCAGGACATCGGCGAGCAGCAGGGCGAAGACAAGCGCCTGGTCGCGGCGTGACGCCGTCGCGACCGCCTGCGCGACCGCCAGGAGCGTCCACGCGACGAGCGGGTAGAAGAGCACCTCGGTCATCAGCAAGCCCGAGTAGAGGAGGAGCGGCGAGCACGCGGTGAGCGCTGCCGCCGCAAGCGCGTAGCCGGGCGACACGAGCCGGCGGCAGTACGCGAACACCGGCACGGCCGCGAGCGAGACGACGAGGGCCTGCAGGAGCTTCAGCGACGCGTAGCCGGTCGCGAGGCTCCCGATCGACAGGGGGAAACCGGCCAGCATGGGGTAGAGGACGCTGTAGCCGGCGCCCTGTCCCCCCAGGATCGGGAGCCGCCCGGAATGCCAGAGCTCGAGCGCGCGATGGCCGTAGATCGCCTCGTCGGGCAGGATCCACAGGCCGTTCAGCCGGCGTCCGGCCAGCCAGTGGAGCACGGTCGACACGCCGACGACGGCCGGGAGGGCCAGTGCCGGCGCGGCCGTCCTCAGACGGGGGCGCCGAACAGTGCCAACCATCGCGTCAGGTCCTGCTCGATCGGAAGCTCGTTCTCGAGCTTCGCCTTCAAGTCGAGCTCGCGGGCGTTGTCGCGGGTCTTGCCGTCCGCGTTGGGCACGAACGGCCAGAAGCAGCCGCGCTTGAACCCGTAGATCCAGTAGACCGGACGCTCGTCCCCCTCGAACTTGAACAGCGCGGCGAGGAGCTGCTCGCCGAACCCCTTCGCGATCAGCTCCGCCGCGACGACGTGCACCGTCGAGACGACGTCCTCGAGGTCGGGGTCGTGGACGATGAGCCACTCGTAGCCGTAGTCGTCGCTCCGCCGCTCGATCGTCGACCCGGACGAGGTGGCGGCCGCTTCGACGAGCTGGTCGACGTCGTCGAACGCGCTCTTGAACTCCCCCGACGACTGCGGCTTGAAGGTGATCGCGGCGGCACCCGCCGGCTTCAGCCCGCACTCGGTGTCGAGCGTCACCGCCGCAGTCGAGAGCGCGAACAGCCGATCCTCCTTCGGGCCGGGCAGCTTCTTCCGCCCGAAGAGCACGTCGCGAAGCCCCATCGGAGGCTCAGGCTACCGGGGCGGGCCGAGGAATCGGCTCAGTGACCCGTCCAGCCGGGACGAGACGGCTGCCCGAGCTCGCGGGCGATCTCCTCCAGGGCGGCGATCCGCTTCTCGATCGGAGGGTGGTCGCGGAGCAACGGGATGCGCGACGCGTGCCGGCCGACGATGCAGAGCGCCCGTACGGCCGTGCCGCCGCGGAGGTCGCCCTGCGGCTCGAGGCCGTGGAGCTTGGTGAGGGCGCTGATCAGCTGCTCGGGTCGGCCGGTGAGCAGGGCGGAGCCGCGATCGGCGGCGTACTCACGGCCGCGGGCGACGACCAGCATGAGCAGGAGCGCGACGAGCCACAGGGGCGAGAGCAGGATCGCGATGGACGACGCGCGCCCGTTCCGGGCGTGCCACAGAGCCGAGCAGGCCAGTGCCGGCCCGCCGACGACGGTCATCACGGCGGCATCGCGATCGGTGAGGTGGCTGAGCTCGTGGGCCAGGACCGCTTCGAGCTCCGCCGGGTTCAGTCGCTGCAGGAGCCCGGTTGTCACGATGACGGCCGAGCGCTTGCCGGGACGGAACGCTGCGAGCGCATTCGCGGCGCGGGCGTGTGCGACCAGCAGCTCCGGAGCCTCGACGTCCGCCTGAGCGGCGAGTCGGGCGAGCACCGGTACGAGCGGCTCGCCGAGCGGATCGCCTTGGCGCGGAGGATCCGCACCGCGGCCTGGCCGGCGCCGTGGTACTGGACGTAGAGGAGCAGCGGGATCGCCCCGAGCCCGAGGAGGCCGGCGCCCAGCGACCAACCGCTGCGCTCCGCGATCCCCGCGACGACGAAGATCGCGAGCACACCGAGAATGGCCGCCCACACGAGCGCCATCCCCGCGACCGCCAAGGTCATCCGGACGGCGAGCCCTCGATCACGTGCCGCGTCGCGCTCCACCGGACGGATGATGCTACGCCGGCCACCAGATTTCGATTGTCACTTCCGACGCGACCTCGTTCTCGGGTGTCCGACGGTGCCCCCACCACGGCCGTTGCCGATCGAGACCTTGTGTTGACTCAACACAAAGTCGGTTCGGCCCGGCACCCACGCTCGGCGAAGGGGCCGCCGTCGCGAGCGCCCGAGCTTGCTCGGGCGTGAGCCACAGCAGACGGTCTCGTGTGGCGCCCGAGTCCATACGACCGTCCGAGCCGCCGGTGTCGGAAGGGACGGTTGGGAGGGGAACCGAAGGTGCCCCTCCCGAGAGTCAGGCGACCGGCCGGCCCATCTCGCGGGCGATCTCCGCGAGGGCCGCGAGCCGCTTCTCGAGCGGCGGGTGATCCATGAAGAGCTCGGCGGCGGCGGTGCGCGCCTTCGCCGGGATGATGAAGAAGGCGTTCATGCCCTCGACCTGGCGCAGGTCCTGGTTCGGGATCAGCGTCATCTGGGAGGTGATCTTCTGGAGCGCGCTCATCAGGTACTCGGGCGCGCCGGTGATCAGGGCGGAGCCGCGATCGGCGGCGAACTCGCGGTAGCGCGAGATCGTCCGGATCAGGATGAAGCTGATCGCATAGACGACCATGGCGACGAGCGTGACGATCAGCCAGACCGGCAGGCCGTTGTTGTTGTCGCGGTTGTTGCCGCCCCCGCCGCCGAACATGCCGGCGTAGAGGCCGAAGCGGGTCAGCAGCGCGGCGAGCATCGCGAAGAAGCTGGCCACGGTCATGATCAGGACGTCCCGGTTCGCGACGTGCGAGAGCTCGTGGGCGAGGACGCCCTCGATCTCCTTCGGCTCGAGCCGCTGCCAGAGGCCGGTCGTGACGCAGACGGCCGCGTGCTTCGGCGAGCGGCCGGTGGCGAACGCGTTCGGGACGGGGGTGTCCATGATCGCGATCTTCGGCTTCGGGAGGTCGGCCATCGCGCACAGCCGCTCGACCATGTCGTGCAGGTCGGGCGCCTCCTCGCGCGAGACGACCTTGGCCCCGGCGGCGGCGAGCGCGAGCTTGTCGGAGGTGTAGTACTGGAAGAACGCGATCGCGACGACGATGACCAGCATCGGCGCGAGGCCCACGTTCACGAAGTAGAAGAGGACGAGGGCGAAGACGACGTACAGCAGGCCCAGCAGGCCGCTCGTCAGCAGCATCCGCAGCGTCAGGCCGGCGTCCCGGCCGTAGGACTTGCGCTTCATGGCTCGGATTGTAGGTCGCCTGTCGGCGGTGGCGACGACGACTTAATCACGTCTCAACGCGCGTCTGTTCCCCCGAAGCGCCCGCGGCGGCGCCGTATACACTCGCGCCGTGCGCCGCGCCCTGTCGACTCGCGTCCTCGCCGTTTCCGCGCTCCTCGTCGTCGCGGGGCTCCTGCTCGCGGGCTGCGACACGTCGAAGCCCGGCGAGAAGACGGTGAAGCCGCTGCCGACCAAGATCGTCGGCACCCTGCCCAAGGTGAAGCAGACGAACGTCCCCGCGGCCTACAAGCACGGCGACGTCGTCGCCGGGCGCAAGGTCTTCCTCTCGGCCGGCTGCACGGGCTGCCATACCCTGAAGGACGCAGGCTCGACCGGCACCGTCGGCCCGAACCTCGACCAGGCGAAGCCGGCCCTGTCGCTCGCCTTCCTGCGGGTCACGCAGGGCGCGGGCGCGATGCCGTCCTTCAAGGGCCAGCTGTCGCAGAAGCAGATCGCCGACGTCATCGCGTACGTGGTGACGAAGACCGGCGGCAACCTGAACGGCTGAGCCTCCAGCTCCCCGACGCCTTCCCGCGCGACCTGAAGGTCGTCGCGACCGACTTCGATCGCACGCTCGCGTGGGATCACGGCGAGCTGCAGTCGCGCACGATCGACGTGCTCGGGCGCGTCGAGGCGGCCGGGATCCGCGTGATCGTCGTCACGGGCCGCATGGTGCGCTCGGTGCGCCGCGCGCTCGAGCCGGCGGCACTCGGTGAGCCCGTCATCTCGTACCAGGGGGCCGTGGTCGCCGACGCCGACGGGAACTGGCTGCGCCACGAGCCGATCCCGCTCGAGCTGGCGCGCGAGACGATCGCCGTCCTGGCGGACGAGGGCTACTTCCCGAACGTCTACGTCGACGACGAGCTGTTCGTGGCCGAGGAGACGGGGGAGGCGCGCCGCTACGCCGAGCTGAACCACGTCGGCTTCACGGTCGTCGGCGACCTCGTCGAGTGGCTGTCGACCGCGCCGACCAAGCTCGTGGCCGTCGGCGATCCGGACGCGCTCGACGAGCTCGAGCCGCGGATGAAGGAGCGCTTCGGCGCCCGCCTCTACATCTCCAAGTCGCTGCCGTACTTCCTCGAGTTCGCGCAGGCGGGCGTGACGAAGGCGGCCGGCCTCGACTTCCTCGCCGAGCACCTCGGCTTCACGCCCGAGCAGACCGTCTGCTTCGGGGACGGGGAGAACGACGTCGAGCTCGTCGACTGGGGCGGCTTCGGCGTCGCGGTCGCGAACGCGCACGACCGGGTGAAGGCGGTCGCCGACTGGGTGTGTCCATCGGCCGAGGAGCAGGGTGTGGCCCAGGTTCTCGAGGCGTACCTAGACTCCCTCGCATGATCGACCTCCGCACCGCTCGCAGCGACCCCGACCGGATCCGCGCCGCGCTCGCCCGCAAGGGCGCCGCCGAGGCGTTCGACGCTCTGCTCGAGGCCGACCGGCACTGGCTGGAGCTGGTGCCGCGCGTCGACGAGCTGCGCGGCCGCACCAAGCTCAAGGGCAAGCCGACGCCGGAGCAGCTCGAGGAGCTCCAGGCGGTGAAGGTGCAGCTCAAGGTCGCCGAGGACGAGCTCGACGAGGCGGCCCGGGAGCGCGACGCGCTGCTCGAGCGCGTCCCGAACCCGCCGGCGGACGACTCGCCGGACGGCTTCGCCGAGGAGGACGCACGCGTGGTGCGGGAGGTGGGGGAGCCGCCGGCGTTCGGGTTCGAGCCGCGCGACCACCTCGAGCTCGCGCAGGGCCACGGCTGGATCGACACCGAGCGCGGCGCGAAGGTGTCCGGGGCGCGGTTCGTCTACCGCCTGGGCGAGGTCGCGCTGCTCGAGCTCGCCCTCTACCGCTGGGCGCTCGACCGGATCGTCGGCCACGGCCACGTGCCCATGCTCCCGCCCGTGCTCGTCCGCGAGGAGGCGATGTACGGCACCGGCTTCTTCCCCTCCGACAAGGGGGACTACTACGCGGTGCCCGAGGACGACCTGTTCCTCGCCGGCACATCCGAGGTGCCCGCCGCGGCCTTCCACGCCGGCGAGATCCTCGAGGAGCTGCCGCTGCGCTACGTCGCGTACTCGAGCTGCTTCCGCCGCGAGGCGGGCGCCGCGGGCCGCGACACGCGCGGCATGTTCCGGGTGCACCAGTTCGAGAAGGTCGAGATGTTCGTCTTCTGCGAGCCCGAGGCGTCGCGGGACGAGCACGAGCGCCTGCTCGGGATCGAGGAGGAGCTGATCCAGGAGCTCGGCCTGCCCTACCGCGTCCTCGACATCGCGGCCGGCGACCTGGGCGCGTCGGCGAGCAAGAAGTACGACATCGAGGGCTGGTTCCCGGGGCAGTCGCGCTACCGCGAGCTGACGTCGACGTCGAACACCACGGACTTCCAGGCGCGGCGGCTCGACGTGCGGCACCGGCACGACGGGAAGCTCCGTCACGTGCACACGCTGAACGGCACCGCGATCACCGCGCGCGCGATGATCGCGATCCTGGAGAACTTCCAGGACGAAGGCGGGACGATCGCCGTGCCCGAGGCGCTCGTCGCCTTCGGAGCGCCGGCGAAGCTCGGCTGAAAAACCGCTGCAAACCCTCAAGACCGTGTCTACCCGGTCGACAACGGGGGATCATGAATACGTTCGCCACCACCCAGAAGTCCGCTTCGCGCGAGGCGCTTCGCTCGTCCGCGCGCAAGCTGGGCACCGCTCACGGAAGCATCGGGGCCTTCGTCGTGTTGGCGATCGTCGCCGCGGCTGCCGCGAGCGCAGGTGCCTTCGGCACCTTCACCAGCACGGTCGACGACACCCACAGCGTCACGGCCGGGACCGTCGTCATCGCGCTGGGCACGCACGGCGCCGCCAACCGCCTGAACGTCAACGCCACCGACGTGGCGCCGGGCGACACCATCGAGCGCGTGGTCGACCTGAGCAACACCGGCTCGCTCGACCTCGCCGACATCAAGCTGACCACGAGTGCGACGGTGAGCTCGCTGCTCGACACCGACACCACGAACGGTCTCCAGATGCAGATCGACAACTGCGACCAGGCGTGGACGGAGTCCGGCTCCAGCCCGGCGTACACCTACAGCTGCGGCGGCTCGTCGAGCTCCGTGCTGGCATCCCAGCCCGTGATCGAGACGAACGCCACGCTGAACAACCTCACCGCGCTGACGTCGGGGAACACCGATCACCTGCTGCTGACCCTGACGCTCCCCTCGTCGGCGGACAACACGTTCCAGAGCGAGTCGTCGACCATCGACTACTCGTTCACCGCGACGCAGAGGACGGCTACCAACCGGTAGGCGGGAACGATGAAGATCGCAGCCCGTGCAGCGTCCGTCTGCTCGCTCGTCGTGTTGACGGCGCTGCTCGGGCTCTCGATCTTCGAGGGGGTGGGGGCGGTGCGCGGCACGTGGCGCATCGTCCCCGTCCTCTCGGGCAGCATGCAGCCGCTGCTGCCGACCGGCTCGGCGGTCATCACGTGGAAGACGCCGATGCGCGACCTCCACGTCGGCTCGGTCGTCGCGTACGCCATCCCGGTCGACGACCACCACGTCGAGATGCACCGCGTCATCTCGCTGAAGCGGGTCCCGGGCGGCGTCGTCATCCATACGAAGGGCGACGCGAACAACGGCCCCGACCCGTGGTCGGCGAAGCTGACGGGGCCGACGTTCTGGCGGGTCGGGATGGACTTCCCGAAGCTCGGCTGGCCGATCGTCGAGCTCCAGAAGCCGCTCTTCCGCCTCGCCGCGACGCTGTTCGCCGCGTTCGGCTTCCTGCTCTCCCCGCGGCGCCGGACCGGCGACGCCCCGGGCGACGTGGTCGACGTGCGCGTCGCCGAGGCGGTCGTGGGCGCCCTCGAGGAGGAGCTGGCGCACGAGCGGACCGAGCTGCGCGGCGAGATCGACTCGCTCACGCGGCGCCTCGAGCTGTTCCAGGAGGCGGACAGCCACCGGCGGCGGATGCGCGACGTCGACGACCTGCTCGCCGATCTGCGCAGCACGCCCGTCGGCGACGGCGCCTCCGCCGCGCGCACCGAGACGGTCGTCGCGATCGTCGCGCCCACCGAGAGCGGCGAGGCCGAGGCGCCGTCGCTCCTCGACGTCCTCGACGAGCGCATCGCGGCTGTGCGCGCCGGGGCCGGCCTTGCGGCCTAGCCGCTGGGTCGGCGCCGCCTGCGTCGCCGTCGGACTGTTCGCGGCGAGCACCGCCCTGGCGGACTTCTCGACCGCGGCGGGCGACACCCTCTCGGTCTCGACGGCCGTGCTGCTCGCGCCGTCGAGCCCGTCGGCCTCGGTGGCGCAGTGCCGGGCGGGCGACTCCGTCGACGTCGAGGTGACGTGGACGGCGTCGGCGAGCGGTGCGACGGACGGCTACGCGATCTACCGCTCCGACGAGGGCGGCCCGAGCAGCCGCGTGGGCGTGGTCTCCGGCCGCGGCACGACGACCTTCGACGACACGAACCTCCCGTTCGACACCGCCTCGACGTACACGGTCGAGGCGACGAGGGCGAACTGGACGAGCGCCCCGTCCGCGGACGCGGCCGTCACGACGCCGGCCTCCGACTGCTCGTAGGATCGACCCCGCGCGGCGGGGTGCCAGAGCGGCCGAATGGGACGGTCTTGAAAACCGTTGGACGCGTCAGCGTTCCGTGGGTTCGAATCCCACCCCCGCCGCTGCTCTCCGCCGTCAGGTGTAGATCCTCGGCCGATGGACGAGCGCATCCTCGCGCGCATCGATCGCGCCGGCGGGTGCGTCGCGTCGGACTCCGGGTCGCGACCCGGCTGCTCAGCGCCAGATGCCCGTGATCGGCGCGGCGCGCGCAGACATGCCGAGATGCGGCAGGCCCAGGGCGTCCTCGACGGTGCGGAGCAGGGAGTAGTGGCTCGCCGGACGCGCCGTGGCGCTGTGCGGCCGTACGGCCGTGCCCGCGACGATCGTCGCGACGTGCCCGCCGCCGCCCTCGTCCGTGGTGCCCTCGTCGAACGTGATGAAGACGGCCGTCCGCGGAACCTTCAGGAGCGGCCGGACGAAACGGGCGAGCCAGGCATCGCCGGTCGCCGCCGAGCAGTCGTGCATGTCGTCGCACAGGTCGGGCGTGACGAGTGCGAAGGCCGGCAGCGCCCGCGGGTCGAGCGCGGTGAGCGGCCGGACGTGCGACGCCTGGCCGGCGAAGTAGAGGAACGGCTCGTGCTTCTTCGCGAACCGGGGTGACGACGGGTACCCCTCCGCGAAGGCGCCCCAGGGGAGGTGCGCCCGGGTGAGGAGCGTCCCGATCGACGGGCCTCGTGCGGTGCAGGACGTGCAGTCGCTCGTGATGCCCTGCGTCGATCCGGAGACGAGCGCCAGGTAGTTCGGCAGGCTGGGATGGGCGACGGCGTCGTACTGCGTGACCCGGGCGTACCGGGCGGCCAGGGCGTGGAAGGTCGGCGTGTCCGTCGCTGGACCGAGGACGTCGGAGTCCTCGCGGTTCTCGAACACGACGACGACGACGTGCGCCAGGCGCGGGACGTTCCCGACCCGCTGCGCCTTCGCGTCGACGCTTGCGGCGGCCCCCACCGCGCAGAGACCGGACACGAGCAGCAGCGCGACGAGGTGCCGCGCGCGCCGGTGACGAGGAGCGTGACCTTCACGGGCGCCTTGGCCGAGACGCCCGTGTGCGGCGCGGCCACGCTCGGCGCGCCGGACGTCAGCACGAGGCGCGTCTTCACCGGCCCGGTGCGTTTCGCGGCCTTGACGGGGGCCGACCACCCTCTAGGGGTTCCTGGCCGCCTGCTCGGACGCGTCCATCACGTCGCGCGCGAGCACCTCGAGTCCGCAGCTCTTGCAGCGGTGCGGGAAGCGCCAGACGCCGTCGACGCCCCGGACGCTGCCGTCGTAGTCGACCTCCCAGTAGTGGTACGGATCGCAGGCGGGGGTCGCGGGCGCCTCGGTCTCCGACGCGGGCTCGGGCTCGGACTCGGGCTCGGGTGTGAGCTCGGGCGCCGGCGGCTCCGCGGCCGGCGGTCTCTCGTCCGCAGGCGCGGGCGGCGGTGCGGGCGCCGGGACCGGTATCCCCACGGCCGAGCCGGCAGGCGGGTGGGGCGGCGGGGCGGGGATCGTGACGATCGCCGCCGGGCGGCGGCGACGGCGGGCGAGCAGGTAGACGAGCAGGATCAGCAGCAGGGCCGCGACGGCTGCGGCCACGACGTAGACGAGCGTGCTCGTGCCGCTCGAGGAGCCCCCGGTCGAGGTGCTGGTCGGCGTCGTCGTGGTGGGGGTCGGCGCCGTCGCCACAGCCAGTGTCGGGGCCGCCGCGGTGAACACGTTCCGGACGTCCTGCGGCGTGACCGTGAAGGCCGGCCGCTCCGTCGCCGTGCGGGTCCCGGTCGGCGATCCGAGCGCGTAGCGGAGCGTCACCGCGGCGGAGTAGCGCCCCGCCGGCAACGCCTTCTTCAGCTCGATCGGGTAGTCGATCGAGGTCTCCGGCAGGAACGTGTCCATCGTGAACTTCAGCGTCGGGGCGAGCTGCCCGCCCTTGCCGTAGATCGCGACCGAGCCGGCCGGCCGCTCGAGCACGTTCCCCTCGTTCGAGACGCGGACGATCACCTGCTGGAAGCCGTTCGCGCCGCCGGTCGTGACCCTGCCGATCGTGAGCCTGTGGACCGGCGTGCCGGGGACGTTCACCTGCACGGCCATGATCGCCTGGTTCCGGATCTCGATCCGGACGCCGGTCTTGCCCTCGCCGCCCGTCCCGGCGGGCCGGTTCGTCGCCTCCGCAACGATCCCGCCGAGATGCTGCCCGGTCGGCGTGCCGGCCGGCACCTTCACGGTGAACGGGACGCTCGCGCTCTTCCCCGGCGCGAGCGTGAGGCTGGTCTTGCCGAGGACGATCCACGCGCCCGCGTCCTCGGGCTGCTCGTCGGTGAGGTAGGTCGTGCCCGTCGTCGCGCCGGTGGTCGCGTCGGCCGTGTAGAGCCGCACCGTTCCCCGCGCGGCACCGGAGTTCGAGACGACGACCGTCCCCGTGCGGCTCGTGCCCGCGGCGGTCGTGAACACGAAGTAGCCGGCCTGGGCGTCGCTCCCGACCGCCCGGAGGCCGAAGGCCGCCGGCGGCCTGGCCGCGCCGGCGGCGGGGGCGACGATCGCAGCCGCTGCGAGGGCGGTGAAAAGCAGGCGACGCAAGGGACGGATCCTACGGGCCGTTGTCGATGGCGAGCATGATGGTCGTCGCGTACGTGCGGTGCGCGGGTCCCGACGTTGTGTTGACTCAACACAAGGGGTTGTTCGGCCCGGCGCTCCCGCTGATAGAACCGAGGCCATGACGCGCGTCTCGACGTTCGCGCCGGGTCTCGGGGCGGCCGCGCTGCTCGTGTGGCTGCTCGCCGTCGCCGGCGCGTTCTCGCTGTCCTACGCCATGACCTGGGTGGTCCTCGGGGTCGGCGTCGGCCTGCTCGCCGCCGCGCGCCTCGCGCGCGTTCAGCGGCCGCGGTAGACCGAGAGGATCTCGCCGACGATCTCGAGCGCGATCTCGGCGGGCAGCACGCCGCCCAGGTCGAGCCCGACCGGGCCGCGGACCGCGTCGGCGACCTCGTCGCCCAGCGCCTCGCGGCGCTTCTCCTGCGCGCGCTTCGAGCCGAGCGCGCCGACGTAGAACGCTCCGCCGGCCACGCCGGCGCGCAGCGCGGGCAGGTCGAGCCGATCCTCGTGCACGAGCGAGACCACGGCGGTGCCCTCGTCGACCTCGATCGCGTCGGGCCAGTCCACGACGAGCTCGTCCGCGCTCGGCACCCGCTCGCGCGTCGCGAGGCCGGCGCGCGGATCGACGACGACGGTGTGCCACCCGAGCGGGCGCGCGAGGGCCGAGATCGCCTCGGCGATGTCGCCCGCGCCGACGAGCACGAGCCGGGGCGGCGGCTGCACCGCCTCGGCGAAGACGGTGCGCGAGGCCTCCTCGACCAGCTCCGTACGGGCCAGCTCCTCCTCGTGCCAGCGCTCCCCGACGCCTTCGCCTGCCACGACGACGTAGCTCGTGCCCCGCTCGATCGGCGGCGCGCCCGCGAAGGGCTCGACGTAGACGTCGATCTCGCCGCCGCAGGGCAGGCCGACGCTCCAGGCCTCGTCGTCCGCGATGCCGTACGTCACGATCCGTGGGGCGTCGCCCGCGAGGATCGACTTGGCGCGCTCGGCGACGTCGGCCTCCACGCAGCCGCCCGAGACGGAGCCGAACAGCCGCCCGCCGGCCGTGATCGCGAGCTTCGAGCCGAGCGGCCGCGGCGCCGACCGCCGGGTCGCGACGACCGTCGCCAGCGCGACCTCCTCGCCCGCCGCCCGCCATTCCTCCGCCTTCGCCAGGACTTCGTCCATCTACGCTCATCGTAGTGACCGACGATCCGCTCGCCGACCTGTTGTCGCGCCTCGAGGCCGGGGAGCTCGGCGACCCACTGCCCGTGCTCGCCTACCTCGCCGGCGACGCGGTCGAGCTGGACGCCGAGGAGCTGAACGGCGCGCGCCGCCGCGCGCTCCTGCTCGTCGCGGCGGGCGGAGACCCGCACCGCGAGCTGGGCGTCGACGACCGCGCGGTGAAGGCGCTCGCGACCGACCTCTACACCGACGAGCGCCGCGCGGCGCTGGGACGCGGCGTCGACGGGCTCGCCCTGCGCGTGCGCGACCTGCCGCGGCTGCGGGAGGCGACGCTGTTCCTCGCCGCCGACGGGGATCTCGCCTGGCGCCTCTACGCGCTCGGCCTGCTCGCCGAGGAGCTGGGCGGATGACGCCCGCCGTCGAGGCGGCGAAGCGGGCCGGGATCCCCCACGTCCTCCACGCCTACGAGGGCGTCGAGGTCGGAGACGGCGACTACGCGCTCGCGGTCGCTGCGGAGCTCGGGATCGAGCCGGCGAGGCTCTTCAAGACGCTCGTCGCGTCCGTCGACGGCGCGCTCAGGGTGTTCGTCGTCCCGGCCGACCGGCAGCTCGACCTGCGCGCCGTCGGCAAGCGCGCCGTCATGGCGACGCCGGCCGAGGCGGAGCGCGCCACCGGCTACGTGGTCGGCGGCATCAGCCCGCTCGGCCAGCGGCGACGCCTGCCGACGTCGATCGACGCGTCCGCCTTCGAGCACGACACGATCCTGGTCAGCGCCGGCCGGCGCGGGCTGCAGATCGAGCTCGACCCGAACGACCTCGTGCGGCTGACCGGCGCCGACACTCGCCCGCTGGCGCGCGACTGAGCATCGCTAGGCTCGCGGCCCGTGAGCGAAGAAGTCGGAGCAGAGCAGCGCGCGCTCTTCCGCCGCTGGCCGGTGGGCGTGTCGGTGGTGGTCGCGGAGGTCGGCGGCCGCCGCGCCGGGCTGACGGTGTCGTCGCTCGTCTCGCTCTCGCTCGAGCCCCGGCTCGTCGGCATCTCGATCTCGCTGCAGGCATCGCTGCACGAGCTGCTGCGCGACGCGGGGGAGTGGTCGGCGTCGCTGCTCGGCGGAGACCAGGAGCAGCTCGCGCGCCACTTCGCGCGCGGGGTGCCGCCGATCGCGCTCTGGAACGGGATCGAGGTGCGCCCCGACGACCCGCGGCTGCTCGCCGGCGCCGCCGGCTGGCTGCGCGCGCGCACCGTCGACGAGCTGCGCACGGGCGACCACACCTTCTTCGTCGGCGAGATCGAGTGGCTCGAGGAAGGGCCGGCCGGCACCTCGCTCGGCTACGTCCACCGGGGGTACGAGGCGCTGTGAGCGGGATCGACGCGGTCGTCTTCGACCTCGACGGCGTCATCGTCGACTCCGAGCAGGTCTGGGACGAGGTGCGCGAGCGGTTCGTGCGCGAGTCCGGCGGCACGTACACCGAGGCGGCGACCCGGGCGATGATGGGCATGAGCTCGCCCGAGTGGTCGGCGTACCTCGTCGACGACCTGGGCGTGCCGATGACGCCGGAAGAGGCGAACGCCGAGGTCGTCCGGCGCATGCTGGAGCGCTACGGGGAGGCGCCGCCGCTCATCCCGGGTGCGGTCGACGCCGTCCGGCGCATCGGCGCGCGCTGGCCGCTCGCGATCGCCTCCTCGGCCAACCGCGAGCTGATCGACGTCGTCGTGGCGGCCGCCGGTCTCGGCGACCTGATCCGGGTGTCGGTGTCGTCCGAGGAGGTCGGCCGCGGCAAGCCGGCCCCGGACGTCTACCTCGAGGCGGCGCGTCGCCTCGGAGTGGAGGCGGCGCGGTGCGCGGCCGTCGAGGACTCGCACAACGGCATCCGCTCGGCGCGCGCCGCTGGCATGCGCGTCGTCGCGGTGCCGAACCTGCACTTCCCGCCCGACGACGAGGCGCTCGCCCAGGCGGACGTCGTGCTCGGCTCGATCGCCGAGCTGACGCCTGACGTCGTCGAGCGCTGA
>DASZWI010000172.1:0-15248 GCA_035546715.1 Gaiellaceae bacterium
CAAGATCTCGTTCGTCGACGTCGGCGTCTCGGGCGGCATCTGGGGCCTCGAGGTGGGCTTCTGCCTCATGGCCGGCGGCGACCGCGCGGCGGTGCGCCGGCTCGAGCCGATCTTCACCTCGCTCGCGCCCGAGGACGGCTACGCGCACGTCGGCGCGTCGGGGGCGGGCCACTTCGTGAAGATGGTCCACAACGGGATCGAGTACGGGCTGATGCAGGCGTACGCCGAGGGCTTCGAGGTGATGGAGCGCTCCGAGTTCGGTCTCGACCTGCACGAGATCGCCGGGATCTGGCGCTACGGCTCGGTCGTCCGCTCGTGGCTCCTCGAGCTGCTGCACGCGGCGTTCGAGAAGGAGGGAGCGCACCTCGAGACGATCCGCGGGTACGTCGAGGACTCCGGCGAGGGACGCTGGACGATCGCCGAGGCGATCGGCGAGGACGTCCCGGTACCGGTCATCTCGGCGGCGCTGTTCGCGCGGTTCGCGTCGCGCCAGGAGGAGTCGTTTGCCGCGAAGGTGAACGCGGCGCTCCGCAACCAGTTCGGCGGTCACGCGGTCAAGGCCGTCCAGACCGCGAAGGCCCAGAAGCAGGACCCGCGCGCATGACTGCGGTGCAGGAGGAGCAGAACCCCCTCCTCGACGGGCTGCGCATCCGGCGGCGGCCCGACCCCTGCATCCTCGTCATCTTCGGCGCGTCGGGCGACCTGACCGCGAAGAAGCTGATGCCGGCGCTCTACTCGCTCGCGTACCGGCGCCTGCTGCCGGAGAAGTTCGGCATCGTCGGCGCCGCGCGCAGCGAGGAGAGCGACGACGAGTTCCGCGAGCGGATGAAGCAGGCGGTGCAGGAGCACGCGCGCGACCCGTTCTCGCAGGAGGTCTGGGACGAGCTCGCCCAGGGGATGCGCTACGCCACGCTCGACTTCGCCGACGCGCGGGGCGAAGACGACCTCCGGGACAAGCTGAACGAGCTCGACCGCGAGCGGGGGACGATGGGCAACCGCGTCTACTACTTCGCGGTGCCGCCGAGCGCGATCGGGACGCTCATCGAGGAGATCGCGAAGCGGCGCGGCGCCGAGGGCTGGGTGCGGCTGATCATCGAGAAGCCGTTCGGGCACGACCTGGCGTCGGCGCGCGCGCTGACGAAGGAGATCCAGGAGCACTTCCGCGAGGGCGAGGTCTTCCGCATCGACCACTACCTCGGCAAGGAGACCGTCCAGAACATGCTGGCGCTGCGGTTCGCGAACGGCATCTTCGAGCCGATCTGGAACCGGCAGTTCATCGACCACGTGCAGATCACGGTCGCCGAGTCGATCGGGATCGAGGGGCGGGCTGGGTACTACGAGTCGGCGGGCGCGATCCGGGACATCTTCCAGAACCACCTCCTGCAGCTCGTCGCGATCACGGCGATGGAGCCGCCGATCGACTTCACGGCCGACTCGGTGCGCAACGAGAAGGTGAAGGTGCTCAAGGCGCTGCACACCCCGGGCCCGAAGTCGGTGGTGCGCGGGCAGTACGGGCCGGGGTTCGTCGAGGGCGAGGAGGTACGGGGCTACCGCGAGGAGGACGGCGTCGCTCCGGGGTCGACGACGGACACGTTCGTTGCGGCGAAGCTCTACGTCGACAACTGGCGCTGGGCCGACACGCCGTTCTACGTCCGGATGGGCAAGCGCCTGGCGCGCCGGGAGACGACGATCGCGATCCAGTTCAAGCGCGCCCCGCACCCGCCGTTCGACGACGGCGGAGAGGGCCTGCGGCCGAACGTGCTGCTGATCCACGTGCAGCCGAACGAGGGCGTGTCGCTCGCGATCGGGGCGAAGGTGCCCGGCCAGGGCATGACGATCCGCACGGTGCACATGGATTTCCTCTACGGCGGGGCGTTCCGCGAGGGGCTGCCGGACGCGTACGAGCGGCTGATCCTCGACGCGATGCTCGGCGACGCGACGCTGTTCACCCGGTCGGACGAGATCGAGGAGCAGTGGGCGCTGGTCGACGCGATCGTCGCGCCGTGGGCGCGCGACCGGCCGTCGTTCCCGAACTACCCGGCCGGCTCGTGGGGGCCGACCGCCTCGGACGAGCTCCTGCACCGGGACGGCAGGTCGTGGCGGCGTCACTGATCCAGGAGGACTGGACGGGCGAGGACGTCTCGGTCTCGCAGATCGAGCGCGAGCTGGCCCGGCTGCGGGACGTCACCTCCGAGGAGGGCGCCCAGCCGAACCTGCGGACGTCGGTGATGACGCACATCGCGTGGGTGCCGCAGGAGTGGCAGTCGCAGGCCGAGGAGACGCTGGCCGGCATGGCGGAGCGGCATCCGTCGCGGACGCTGCTCCTCGTCCCCGACCCGGACGCCGAGGCCGGGCTCGACGCGCAGGTGTCGATCCGGTGCTTCCCGATCGGCGACCGCGCGATCTGCGGCGAGGTGATCGAGCTGCGGCTCCGCGGCAACCGCATGTACGCGCCCGCGTCGATCGTGCTGCCGCTGCTGATCTCGGACCTCCCGGTGTTCTGCCGCTGGCGCGGGGCGCCGCCGTTCGGCCGGGTCGAGTTCGAGCAGATGGTCGACGTGGCGGATCGGCTGATCGTCGACTCGGGCGAGTGGCGGGAGAGCCAGTACGACGAGCTGGCCGCGATCTTCGGCCGCACGGCGGTCTCCGACATCGCCTGGGCGCGCACCCGGGAGTGGCGGCTGGAGCTGGCGCGCTACTGGCCCGGCATCCGCGAGCAGGAGATCCGCATCCGTGGCCCGCGCGCGGAGGCGACGCTCCTCCGCGCGTGGCTCAACACCCGCCTCGACCGCGCGATCCACGCGATCGACGAGGCGCCGGCCCTCGCCGTCCGTCTCGGCGGCGAGGAGCTCCCCTCCCCGCGCACGCCGACCCCGAGCCCGAGCGACCTCCTGAGCGCGGAGCTCGACCGCTTCGGCCGCGACCCCGTCTTCGAGGACGCGGTCCGCGCCGCGGGGTGACCCCCGGGGCCCGGTACGGTCCCGTCCCCGGCGCGACCCGGGCCACGCGGGGGACGGCTAACGCCCGAGGAGCGCGAGCGTGGCGTCGTGGAGGACGCCGTTCGTCGAGACGTAGGTGCCGCCCGGCATCGGGGGCTCGCCCGCGAAGGTGCTGACCCGGCCGCCGGCTTCCTCGACGACGAGCTGGATCGCGGCGTAGTCCCACAGGTGCGTGACGGGCTCGCAGGCGACGTCGACGGCGCCCTCCGCGACCAGGCAGTGGTGCCAGAAGTCGCCCCAGGCCCGCGGCGTCCACGCGCGCTCCGCGAGCTCCGCCCAGCCGGGCGGCATGCCGGGGTACGACGTCGCCGAGACCGTCGCGTCCTCGATCCGCGCCACCCCGGAGACCCGCAGCGCCTCGCCGTCGGCGAACGCGCCGCCGCCCCGCACCGCCCACCACCGCCGCCGCAGCGCGGGCGCCGCCGCCAGCGCGACCTCGACCTGCCCGTCACGCTCGAGCGCCAGCAGCGTCGCCCACACCGGGATGCCGCGGACGTACGACTTCGTGCCGTCGATCGGGTCGACGATCCAGCGAGAGTCGCCGCCGTCGTCGCCGAACTCCTCGCCGAGCACCGACTCGCCGCGGCCCGAGCGGGCCACGTGCTCCCGGATCGCCTCCTCCGCGGCGCGGTCGGCCTCCGAGACAGGCGTCAGATCGGGCTTCGTCTCCACACGCAGGTCGTGCGCGCGGAACCGCGCCAGCGTGATCGCCTCCGCGAGGTCGGCCAGCTCGTGCGCGAAGCGCAGGTCGGCGTCCAGGCTCACAGAGCCGGACGCTACCCGTGCCGGATCAGCGGCCGACGACGAACCGGTCGCCGGTGATGCGGATCGCCACCGGCTTCGACCAGGCCATCGCGGCCGCGGCTGCGGGCAGGTCCGGGTTCCGGCCGCGGACGCGGTAGTACCACGTCCCGACCGAGCGCTTCGTCAGCGGCAGCACCGCCGACGTCGCATCCGTCGACCGCGCCCATGCCGTCTTCCAGGGATAGAGCTTACGCGACACCTGCACTTCGTACGACGCCGCGCCCGGCGCGGGTCGCCACGTCACGAGCGGGAGCTCCTGGAAGCCCGGCACCCGGGTCGCCGCCGAAGCCACGCGCGTCGCGGCGACCAGTCCCGACGCGAGCGGCGTCGTCGAGCTCGTCGTCACCGGAGCGCTCTGGACGCCGAACGGCCAGACCTGGCCCGCGGCGCAGGCGTCCTGCGGAAGCTCGAGGTCGACGTACCGCAGGGCCGCGGACGACGGGTCCGTCGCGCCCGAGTCGGGATCGGTGACCGCCTCGACCGGCACGACCGTCCACCAGTAGCGGCCCTGCGGCCAGCCGTTGTCGGGCAGCGTCACCGCGCGCGGGCCGCCGGTCGACTCCCCGGTGCCACCGGACGCGCCGCCCGCGCCCGCCGTCGTCGACGTCTCCGCCGCGCCGACCGTCGTCGACTCGGACGCCGTCACCGGCGTCGCGTCGGCCATGAGCGCGCCGTCCTGCGCGCCGAAGCCGAGCGCCTTGCCGGCGGCGGCCTGCGCGAGATCGTCCACCGTGGCCGGCAGCGCGAGCGGGTCGACGTCGCGCGGAGCCCAGGCCGGCCCGCCCACGATCGACCCCGTCAGCACCCGGTTCACGCAGCCGCGGTCGCTGAAGACGTACACCCGCCACAGGCCCGACGTCGTCGCCACGCCTCCGGCACCCTGGGCGCCCGTCCACGCGAAACCCGGGGTGAGCGCGTTCGACCGCACGGCGCCCGGCGTCGAGTCGACGTCCGAGACGACGTGCGCCCCGGCGAGCGGCCCGGTGGGCGCAGTGGTGGGATTGGTGCTGGTGAAGACCGGCGAGTAGGGCCCGTAGACCGTGATCGGGACGCCGTTGTCGAGCGCTGCCGTGCGGACGGTGCGCACCGCGCGCACCCGCCAGTGAACGGTCGCCGCCGCACCGGCGTGGAACGTCCAGTACTCGCGCTCGTCGGCGACGTTCGTCAGCGTCGTGAACCGGACGCCGCTCGTGCCCGGCGCGTCGAGGAACCAGACCTCGTACGCGGTGGCGCCCTCGACGGGCGTCCAGCGGACGAGCCCCGTCGGCGCGGCGAGCTGCTGCGGCACCTGCCGCCAGGCGGTGTCGAACCCGAACGGCGCGCTCCACGCGGACACGCGGTTGCCGACCCACGTGCGGACGTGCGCCCAGAGCGCGTAGGGCCGGCCCGTCATCCACGGCACCTGGACGGGCACCGACGCGACCGGGGCCTGGAGCCTCGCGTCGTCGTAGATCGCCGTCGAGTCGGCGAACGACCGGCTGGTCGCGAGCTGGAGCTCGTAGCGGGTCGCACCGCGGACGGGCTTCCACGCGAAGGCCGGCATCTGCGAGTACGTGTGGCCGGCCGGAACGGGCTCGTCCGCGCGCAGCACGAAGGCGTGCAGCCCCGTCGGCGCGACGGCCGACGACGACGACCACGACGACGCCGCGCCGAGGCACGCCACGACGACCACCACGCACACCCCCACGGCCAGCTTCATGCCGACCAGATCGGCAGCGACCCGCCGCGCCTTGAGCCTCGTTCGAGCGCTCAGGCCGCGAGCGCGCGCTCGAGCGCCAGGCCCGCCCCGAGCACGAGCGCGTCGTCTCCCGCGCGCCCCACGACCTGCACCGACACCGGCCGTCCGCTCTCGTCGAGCCCGCACGGAAGCGCCAGCGCCGGCCAGCCGAGGGCGTTGAACGGGAAGGTGAAGCGCGTGTAGTCGCCGCGACGCACGGGCTCGTCGGTGTCGGCAGGCGGCGCCGTCATCGCCATGGTCGGCGTGACGAGCAGGTCGGCGTCGCCGAGCAGCTCGGGGACGAGCTCGCGGTACCGCTCGCGCTCCCGCTGCGCCTCGGCCGCCTCGCCGTCGCCGAGACCGATGCAGCGCTCGACCTTGGCGCGGATGTTCTCGCCGTACAGCTCGGCCTGCTCGTCGTAGAGCTCCCGGTGCACGTCGCCCACCTCGCGCATGAACGCCGGTCCGATCGCCTCGGCGAACGGCAGCTCGATCGGCCGGCGGCGTGGAAAGAGGGCGGCCGCCGCCTCGACCCGCGCCCGCACGCCCGGCTCCGACTGCTCCGTCCAGGCGACGGCCACGGTCACCTCCTCGAGCGACTCGAGCTCGCGGACCTCGAGCGACGGGACGAGGTCGGCCATGAGCGAGACGCATCCGGCGACGTCGACGGCCATGGGGCCCGCATGGTCGAAGCTCGGCGCGAGCGGGAAGACGCCGCCGATCGGGACGAGCCCGAACGTCGGCTTGAATCCCGCGGTGCCGCACCAGGCCGACGGAATCCGGATCGAGCCGCCGGTATCGGTTCCCAGCGCGCCGTCTGCGAGGCCGAGCGCCAGGGCGGCCGCCGATCCGCCGCTCGACCCGCCCGCGCTGCGGCCCGGCGCAACCGGGTTCGGCACGGTTCCGTAGTGGAGGTTCTGCGAGGTCGTGCCGTACGCGAACTCGTGCAGGTTCGTCTTGCCGACGTCGACCCAGCCCGCCTCCTCGAGCAGCGTCACGGCCGGGGCGGACGCCTCGGGCACGTGGTCGGCGAACACCGCCGATCCGTACGTCGTCCGCACCCCGGCCGTGTCGAAGAGGTCCTTGACGGCGAGCCGGCGGCCGGCCGGCGCTTCGGCGGGCAGCTCCGTGATCCAGACCCCGTCCACGGCTAGTCGAAGACCGTCCGGCGCGAGGGATCGCGGCGGTGGTCGAAGGCGAGGGCGAGGTGCTCGCGCCGGATGCGGCCCGACAGCTCGGGCAGCGCGTCCTCGGCGAAGAAGCCCACCTCCTCGATCTCCATGGCTTGGTGCGCGGCCGGCTCGGTGCCGTCGAGCTCGCAGAGGAAGACGAGCTTCCAGCCGTAGAACGGCCAGCGCGGCCGGTCGCGGACGTCGATCTCGAACACCCCGAGCAGGTCGACGGCGCGCCCGCGGTAGCCGGACTCCTCGCGCAGCTCCTTCTCCGCGGCGGTGCGCGGCGACTCGCCGACCTCGGCCCAGCCGCCCGGCGGCGTCCACAGGCCGTCGTCGCGGCCCCGGACGAGCAGGACCTCGTCGCCACGGAAGGCGATCGACCGCACGTCGATCTTCGGGCAGGCGTGCCCCGACTCGGCCGCGAACGACGAGACGAGCTGCTCGAGCTGCGCGTCGCCGGACGCGGCGAGCTCGGCTGCGATCGCGCGCACCTCCTCGAAGCGCTCGCGCTCGAAGGGGTTCTCGCTGTAGTTCAGGCCGTTCTGGGCGATCGCCTGGAGGCGTCGCACCCAGTCGAGCCGGCGGCGCGTCAGCTCAGCCAGAGCCAGATGTACGCGACGCCGACGGTCCCGCCGAACAGCACGCAGAACAGGCCGAACAGCGACCAGGCCCAGACCAGGTTGCGGCGCGCGACGTCCGCGTCGGTGGTGGCGGGGGCCTCGACGAGGTTCTCGGGCGGGGTGGGCTCGGGGAGCGGCTCGGCCATCTAGATCGCCACGTCGATCGCCATCGCGACGAAGAGCAGCGCGAGGTAGAGGAGGGAGTAGTGGAACAGCCGCACGGCCGCCGGCCGAGCGAGGGAGCGGCGCAGCTCGAGCGCGTACCAGGCGAAGAGCGCCCCGAGCAGCGCGGCGGCCACGCCGTAGACGAGGCCGAACACGCCGAACGCGACCGGCGCGAGCGTGACCGCGATCAGCACCCACGTGTAGAGGACGATCTGGCGCGCGGTCTCGCGGTCGCCGCGCACGACCGGGAGCATCGGCACGTTCGCGCGGCCGTAGTGCTCCTTGATCATCAGCGCAAGCGCCCAGAAGTGCGGGGGCGTCCACACGAACACGACGGCGAACATGACGAGCGCGGCCCAGCCGAGATGGCCGCTCGCGCCGGCGTAGCCGACGAGCGGCGGGACGGCTCCCGCAGCGCCGCCGATGACGATGTTCTGCACGGTCGAGCGCTTCAGCCAGCGCGTGTAGACGAGCACGTAGAAGAGGTTCCCCGCCAGCGCGAGCAGCGCCGTCGGCAGGTTGACGAGTGCGTCGAGGAGGACGAACGAGAACGCGCTCAGGGCGAGGCCGAACTCGAGCGCGCGCGGCGCCGGGACGCGGCCTGACGCGACGGGCCGCGCATCGGTGCGCGAGCCCATCAGCCGGTCGATGTCGCGGTCGAGGTAGTGGTTGAGCGCGGACGCGCCGCCGCAGGCGAGCGCCAGCCCGATCGTCGTCGCGGCGAACGCCCCTGCGCCGGGCAGGCCGTTCGCGCCGACGAACGTGCCCGCCATGCCCGTCAGGAGCAGCAGCGACATGATCCGCGGCTTCGTCAGCGTGACGTAGTCGCGGAGCGGCCCCTGCTCCTGCGCGCCGCCCTGGAACGTCAGCGCGGCGACGTAGCAGGTCGCGGCGAAGGCGGCCGCTGCCACCGCGAGGTGGACGCCGCGGCCGATCAGGAGCGCGGCGAGCCCGAAGAGCGCGAGCGCGACGAGCGAGGGAGCGAGCAGCCGGCGCGCCGAGATCCACGCGGTCGCCGCGAGCGCGGCCAGCGGCGGGAGCGCGACGCCGGCGAGGACGCGGTGCGCCGTCCCCGAGCCGTCCGCGCCGGAGACGACGGCCAGGCCCGTCCCCGCGACCGCGCAGAACGCCGTCAAGCGCGCCCAGGCGCCCATCAGGCGACTCCCCGCTGCTCGGCGAGGCGGCGCCGCAGGTCGCGCAGCGGCCGCGCGCTCGTGACGTACGGGACCTTGTCGAAGTTCCAGGCCGGCGGCGGCGAGGTCGTGTACCACTCGAGCGTGTCGGCCGTCCACGGGTCGTTGCCGGCGCGGCGGCCGACGCGGAACGTCTGCACGACGTTGGCGAGGAACACCAGCATCCCCACGGCCATCACGAACGACCCGACCGACGAGATCACGTTGTAGAACTCCCACAGCCCGTGCTCGTGGTACGTGTAGACGCGGCGCGGCATCCCCAGCATCCCCAGCATGTGCTGCGGGAAGAACGTCAGGTTGAAGCCGATCAGCACGAGCCAGAAGTGCAGCTTCCCGAGGCGCTCGTCGAGCGTCCGGCCGAACATCTTCGGCCACCAGTAGTAGAGCCCGCCGAACAGGCCGAAGGTCGAGCCGCCGAAGAGCACGTAGTGGAAGTGCGCGACGACGAAGTAGGTGTCGGTCACCTGCCAGTCGATCGGGAAGGCGGCGAGGTAGATCCCCGAGAGGCCGCCGATCGTGAAGATGGCGATGAAGCCGAGGCACCACAGCATCGGCGTGTCGAAGGAGATGTTCCCGCGCCAGATCGTCGCGAGCCAGTTGAAGATCTTCACGCCGGTCGGGACGGCGACGGTCATCGAGCTGATCATGAAGAACACGTCGAGCCCGATCGGCATCCCCACCGAGAACATGTGGTGCGCCCAGACGAGCAACGAGAGGAACGCGATGCCCGCCGTCGACATGGCGACGGCCTTGTAGCCGAAGATCGGCTTGCGGCTGAACACCGGGAGGATCTCCGAGACCATCCCCATCGCCGGCAGCACCATGATGTAGACCTCGGGGTGCCCGAAGAACCAGAAGACGTGCTGGTAGAGGATCGGGCTGCCCCCGTGCGCCGGGTCGTAGAAGTGCGTCCCGGCCTGCCGGTCGAGGAGCATCAGCGTGAGCCCCGCGGCGATCATCGGCAGCACGACCACGAGCATCCAGGCGTACGTGACGATGCTCCAGACGAACAGGGGCAGCCGCATCCACGACATCCCCGGCGCCCGCATGTTGTGGACGGTGACGACGAAGTTGATCGCGCCGACGAGCGACGAGATCGTGAGGATGTGCAATGACAGGATCCACAGGTCCTGGCCGTTGCCGGGCGAGTGGAGCGTCGACAGCGGCACGTAGCTCGTCCAGCCGTCCTGCGCCGCGCCGCCCTTCGAGAAGAAGCTCAGGAAGAGGACGACGCCGCCGAGGACGTAGAGCCAGTACGACAGCGCGTTCAGGCGCGGGAACGCCATGTCGCGCGCGCCGATCATCAGCGGGACGAGGAAGTTCCCGAACCCGGCGAAGATCGGGACCAGGACCAGGAAGATCATGGTCGTCCCGTGGATGGTCACGATCTCGTTGTAGGTGTCGCGCACGGCGACGTCGTTGTTCGGGACGATCAGCTGGGTGCGGATGACGAGCGCGAGCGCACCGCCGACCGCGAAGAAGACCAGCGCCGTCCAGATGTAGAGGATCCCGATCCGCTTGTGGTCGACCGTGGTCAGCCACGACGCGATCTTGCCCTGCTGCCAGTCGGCGCGGTACGGCCGGACGGTCTCGACGTTCACGGCCACGTTACGACGACCCTCCCTTGGCGAACTGCTTGGTGTACGCGACGAGCGCCTGGATCTGCGCCTCCGTCCAGTTCTTCCCGACGGGCGGCATCTGGCCCTGCCCGTTGCGGAGGAGCGGCGTCAGGCTCTTCACCTGGCCGAGCAGCGGGTTCCCGCCGAGCGCCGGGCCGACGTACTTCTTGTCGAGCCGGTGGCAGCTCTCGCAGACGCCGGTGAACTCCTCCTTGCCGAGCCCGCTGCCGGTCGGGTCCGCGGCCCGCCGGTCGACGAACTGCTGGTACTGCGCGCGCGGCACGACGTGGACGACCCCGTCCATCAGCGCGTGCTGGATGCCGCAGAGCTCTGCGCAGCGCGCGACGTAGTCGCCGACCGGCGCCTGGAACCAGGTCTTGTTGACCTCCCCGGGGATCGCGTCGACCTTGCCGCCCAGGTCGGGCACCCACCAGGAGTGGTTGACGTCCCAGTCGAGCCCGACGATGTCCTCGTTCACGACCTCGTCCGCCGGGGCGACCAGCCGGTTGATCGAGACGGCGCCGTTCGGGTAGACGAAGCGCCAGTAGAACTGGTGACCCTCGATCTGGATCGTCGTCTGGTCGGCTGCGGCCGCCTTGGGGGCGTTCTTGATGCCCGGGAGGGTCACGAGGACGAAGGCGGCGATCGCGACCAGGATCAGCACCGGGCCGATCGTCCAGGCGATCTCCAGCTTGGACGAGCCGTGGATCTGCGGCGCGTCGGCCGTGCGCGACCGCTTGCCGCGGCGGTACTTCACGACGAACGCGATCAGCAGGCCCTCGACGAGCACGAAGATGAAGGCCGTGAAGCCGAAGACGAAGACGAACGAGTGGGTGATGCGGTGGGCGTTCGGCGAATGCGGCTCGCCGGGCAGGAAACCGGCGTTGCCGGCCGCGGCGATCTGGGTGATGGCGAGCGCGAAGAAGCTCGCGACAGCGGTGACGAAGGCGATTCTGCGCACGCCGCCTGGCATCGTATAGAGCATGACCGAAACGAGTCAGGTCGACCTGCCGTCCGGGGTCGGGGACGATTTCGAGGTGTACGTGAACGGCGTCAGGCAGCAGCCCGGCGTCGATTTCCGCCGGGTCGGCGAGGCGCTCGTGTTCCCGCGAGAGCTCGCCAGCGAGGGTCGGCTCGGCTTCTGGCGGTGGCTGTCGCTCTTCCTCGGCGTGTCCGGGACGTACCGGAGGAACGACACGGTCGACGTCGTGTACAGCGACGACGGGCGACGAGTCGTCGCGACCCTCCAGCCTCGTGCGCGGGAGGAGACGGATGGCCGGGACGGCGGCTGACACGCCGCTACGCTTCCTCGCCGTGCCGACGCACGAGTCTCTGTGGCCAGCGTCCAGGTAGCGGCCTCCCGCAGGCCGTCGCTCGGCCTGCTGCAGATCGGGATCTCGGTCGCTGCGCTCGCCGGCATCGTCTGGTGGGGGTCGCGCCAGCATGCGCCGCACATCCCGCTCGACGCGGCCTCGCTCTCGGAGCTGGCCGGCGCGCTCGGCCTCTACGGGGTCGCCACGGCGCTGCGCGGGGAGCGCTGGCACCTCATCCTCCGCCGGGCAGGCCTCGACCGCGGCCGCGGCGAGAGCTACGGCCTGACGCTCGTCGGCTACATGGGCAACAACGCGCTCCCGGCGCGCGCGGGCGACCTGATGCGCGTGATGCTGCTCGGAGGGCCGCGGCGCGGGGTGCTGGGGACGGTGGTGGCGGAACGGCTCCTCGACCTGTGCGCCCTGGCGGCGATCTTCCTCGTCGTGGTCGTCGACCGCGGGCTCTCGTTCGGCCCGCTGCCGTACCTCGTCGGCGCCCTGGTCGTCGTCCTCGTGGCGGCGGGCGCGTTCGTCGGGCTCGCGCCGCGGAGCGACCGTCTCCTGCGCGCGCGCGACTGGGCGCGGCCCGCGGTCGCCGCGTGCCGCGACCTGGTCGGCGCCTACGGCGTCGGGCTCCTCGCCCTGTCCTTCCTGCTCTGGGCGTGCGAGGCCTCCGTGTACCTCGTCGTCGGGCTCGCGGTCGGCGTCCACCTCGGGCTCGGCGCGCTCTACGTGATGGCGCTCGCCAACCTCTCGTCGCTCGTACCGGCCGCGCCGGGCTACATCGGCACCTTCGACGGGGCCGTCCTCTACGCCCTGCGGTCGCTGCACCATCCGCCCCTCGGCTACCTGCTCGTCCTCCGCTTCGTGCTCTTCGTGCCGATCACGATCGCCGGCTTCGCGGTCTTCCTGGCGCGCTACGCCCGGAGGCGGGCGTGACGGCGGGGCAGGTGGCCGCCCGCGCGCGCTCGCTCCGGCTCGACGACGCTCTCGAGGCGCGCTGGACGACGCCGGCGCTGCTCGTCGTCCTGACGGGCATCTCGCTGGCCGTCCGCACCCGCGAGCTCGGCGCGGGCTTCTGGATCGACGAGGGCATCTCGGTCGGGATCGCCCACCACCACCTGTCGTCGATTCCGCATCTGCTGCGCCAGGACGGCTCGCCGCCGCTCTACTACCTGCTGCTCGGGGTCTGGATCCGGCTGTTCGGCGACGGCGTCCAGGCGACCCACGTCCTGTCGCTGCTCTGCGCGCTGGCGTGCATCCCGCTCGCCTACGTCGTCGGCCGGCGCGCGTTCGACCGGCTCACCGGCTGGTGCTGCGCGATCCTCGCCGCGTTCAACCCGTTCCTGACCTACTACGGCCAGGAGACGCGGATGTACGCCCTCGTCGCGCTGCTCTCGCTCGTCGCGGTGCTCGCCTACGTCGAGGGGGTCCTGCGAGGGAAGCGGCGCTGGCTGCCCGTGCTGTCGCTGGCGCTCGCGGCGATGGTCTACTCGCACAACTGGTCGCTGTTCTTCTGCGTCGGGCTGGCCGCCGCGACCGCGATCGCCGCGCGCGACCGCTTCCGCGAGCTGCTCTACGCCGGCGCCGGGACGCTGCTGCTCTACCTCCCCTGGATCCCGACCATCCTGTTCCAGGCGAAGCACACCGGGGCGCCCTGGGCGACCTCGCCGAGCGTCCACGACCTGATCGTCGCGCCCGGGACCGTGCTGCCGGACGACGGCGCGCTGGCCGCGTTCGTGCTCGTCGGGTGCGCCGCTCTCTGGCGGACGCTTCGCCACCGGCACGACGACGAGCGCCGCACGATCGTGACGCTCGCCCTCGCGAGCGTCGTCGCCATCTGCATCGCGTGGGTGCTCTCGTTCGCCACTCCCGAGTGGACTGCGCGCTACTTCGCCTCGCTCGTCGCGCCGCTCCTCCTGATCGCCGGCCGCGGTCTCGTGCGGGCCGACCGGCTCGGCGTGCTCGCGCTCGCGGTGATCGTCTTCTTCTGGATCGGCCCGCAGAAGGACAACAAGGAGAACGCCCGCCAGATCGCCGCGCAGATCGCCCCCGCGCTGCACCCGGGCGAGCTCGTCGTCTCGACGCAGCCCGAGCAGGTGCCGGTGTTCCGCTACTATCTCGGCGCCGGCTACCGCTTCGCGACGCCGATCGGGCCCGTGCCCGACCCGCGGATCTTCGACTGGCGCGACGCCGTCACGCGGCTGCGCGCGGCGCAGCCGAAGCCGACGCTCGACGCGCTGCTCCGCACCGTGCGGCCGGGACAGCGGTTCGTCGTCGTCTCGCCCGTCTTCCGCAGCTACCAGGCGTGGCGGGCCACCTGGACGAAGCTCGTCTGGCGCCGCTCGGGCGAGCTCCGCACGCTGCTCGCCCGCGACCCCCGCGTCCGCCTCGTCGGCCATGCCTGGACGAACGAGGTCGCCGTGCACGAGAACTACTTCAAGCTCATGCAGGCCTTCGTCTACGAGCGCCTGCGCTGATCGTCTAGGCTCCGTGTTTCCCGGGCGGCGGGGCGCGGGAGCCTATGACGATCGAAGCGACTTCCACGACCCTCGTCCTCGGCGGCGGGCCTGCTGGGCTCACCGCGGGTTACCTGCTCGGCCGTGCGGGCCGCAACGCGCTCGTGTTCGAGGCCGACGACCAGGTCGGCGGCATCGCGAAGACGATCGAGCGCGACGGCTACCGCTTCGATCTCGGCGGCCACCGGTTCTTCACGAAGTCGGTCGAGGTTGACACGCTCTGGCACGAGATCCTCGGCGAGGAGTTCCTGCTCCGCCCGCGCATGTCGCGGATCTTCTGGAACGGGCGCTACCTCGACTACCCGCTGCGCGGGCCCGACGTGATCAAGAAGCTCGGGCCGATCGAGCTGGCGCGCGTCACCGCCTCGTACCTGAAGGCGGCGCTGCTGCCGAAGCGCGCCGACGAGTCGCTCGAGGACTGGGTGACGAACCGCTTCGGGCGCCGGCTGTTCGAGCTGTTCTTCAAGTCGTACACCGAGAAGGTCTGGGGCGTCCCATGCTCGGAGATCAGGGCGGAGTGGGCCGCGCAACGGATCAAGGGCCTCTCCTTCCTGGCGGCCGCGAAGGCCGCCTTCTTCGGCAACAAGGACGAGGTCAAGAGCCTCATCTCGGAGTTCAACTACCCGCGCTTCGGGCCCGGCCAGATGTGGGACTCGATGACCGCCGCCATCGCCGAGCAGGGCGGGGAGGTGCGCCTGGAGACGCGCGTCGACCGGCTCGAGCTCTCCGGCGGGCGCGTCTCGGCCGTCGTCGCCGGCGGCGAGACGTTCACCGACCCGGACGCGGTGATCTCGTCGCTCCCGCTGCGGGAGGTCGTGCTCATGGCCGACCCGGCGCCGCCGCAGGACGTGATCGACGCCGCGCTCGGGCTCCGCTACCGCGACTTCCTCAGCGTGGCGCTGATCGTCGACGGCGAGGACCTCTTCCCCGACAACTGGATCTACATCCACGAGCCGAAGGTGCGCGTCGGTCGCATCCAGAACTACCGCTCGTGGTCGCCGTGGATGGTCCCCGACCCGACCAAGGCATGCGTCGGGCTCGAGTACTTCTGCTTCGCCGGCGACGAGCTGTGGACGATGGACGACGACGATCTCGTCGAGCTCGCGGCGAAGGAGCTGCAGCAGCTG
>DASZWI010000173.1:0-2245 GCA_035546715.1 Gaiellaceae bacterium
GCTCGTCGCAGCAGGCCGCACGAACGCCGAGATCGCCGCGTCGCTCCACCTCGCGCCGAGCTCGGTGAAGAAGCTCGTCTCCCGGTGCCTCGCGCGGCTGGGGGTGCGCAACCGGGTCGAGGCGGCGCTGCTCGCCCGCCGCGAGGGGCTCGTCGCGTCGCCGCCGGCGCGGGCCGGATCGTGAGCGGCGGTCGCGACCGCGCTCGAGGAGTCGTGGCCGAAGCAGACATGTCGCCTGAGTGGGCAACGATCTGTCCGAATGTGCAGCTAAAGTGTTGCCGATGTTGACGACGAATCAAAAGGGGACGCTCGCAGAGGCGAAGGTCGCGGCCGTCGCGATCGAACACGGTGTCGGAGTGTCGATTCCTCTCGACGACGAACGCTATGACCTGATCCTCGACCTTCGCCCGGCTCTCCTACGCGTCCAATGTAAGTGGGCGATCCGCGTCAACGACGTCGTCAACGTGCGGCTCTATACGAGCCGGCGCGCGAAGGAAGGGATGGTCAACCGTCGCTATCGCGCGGGTGAGGTCGATGCCTTCGCGGCCTACTGCCCGGACACCGACGACTGCTACCTGCTCCCGGCGGACGAGTTCGTGGCGTTTCGTCAAGCTCACCTGAGGCTCGCCCCCGCGAGAAACAACCAGCTCCTTGGGATCAGGTGGGCACGCCACTACGTGTTCGGGGCTACACTGTCCCGGCTCAACGGGCCCATAGCTCAGTTGGGAGAGCGTTTGGCTGGCAGCCAAAAGGTCGCCGGTTCGAGCCCGGCTGGGTCCATCACCTGAAGCCGCCGCGAGGCGGCTTCGGCGTCTCTTCGGAACTTCTTCGGCACGCGTCCTTGACGCCCGCCGACCGGTTGTCTATAAGTCGCTTTATCTAGCTCACTAGAGAAAGCGACAACGTGATCCGCTTCCACCTCGAGACCCGCTCCGGCGTCCCGACCTACCTCCAGCTCGTCCAGCAGGTGCGCCAGGCGATCCGCCTCGGCGTCCTCAAGCCCGGCGACCAGCTCCCGACCGTGAAGGAGGTCGTCACCACCCTGACGATCAACCCGAACACGGTCCTGCACGCGTACCGCCAGCTCGACCTGGAGGGCCTCGTCGAGGGCAAGCGCGGGGTGGGGACCTTCGTCGCCGGCGACGTCGCCCCGCCGCCGCCCGACGACCTGAAGGAGCTGCGCACGGCGCTCCAGCGCTGGGTCGACCGCGCGCGTGCCGCGGGCCTCGACGACGACGCGCTCGGGACGCTGTTCGCCGACACCGTCCACCCGCCGACCGTCTCGAGGGTCGCATGACCGGCGTCGCGCTCCGCACCGAGGGCCTCGGCAAGCGCTTCGGCTCGAAGTGGGCTCTGCGCGGCTGCACGCTCGAGATCCCGGCGGGATCCGTCACCGCGCTGGTCGGCCCGAACGGCGCCGGCAAGACGACGCTCCTGCAGCTCGCCGTGGGGCTGCGCGCGCCGACCGAGGGGATCGTCGAGGTGTTCGGCCGCTCGCCGCGCGCCGACGCGACCGAGGTGCTGCCCCGGCTCGGCTTCCTCGCGCAGGAGCATCCGCTGCCGCACGGCTTCACCGTCGCCGAGACGCTGAAGCTGGGCCGGAAGCTCAATCCGCGCTGGGACGACGATCTCGCACACGAGCGCATCGAGCGTCTCGGGCTGCCGCTGAGCCACCGGGTCGGCAAGCTCTCCGGCGGCCAGCAGGCGCAGGTCGCGCTCACGCTCGCGCTCGCCAAGCGGCCGGAGCTCCTGCTGCTCGACGAGCCGGTCGCCTCGCTCGACCCGCTCGCGCGCCGCGAGTTCCTCAACACCGTCCTCGAGGTCGTCACCGAGACGGGCGTCACGGTGCTGCTCTCGTCGCACATCGTCGCCGACCTCGAGCGCGTCTGCGACCACCTCGTCATCCTCTCGCAGTCCCGCACGCTGCTCGCCGGCTCGATCGAGGACATCCTCGCGAGCCACCGGCTGCTCACCGGCCCGCGCGGCGAGGAGGACACCGTCACCCGCATGCACGACGTGATCCGGGAGACGCGCACCGAGCGGCAGACCACGCTGCTCGTGCGAGCGGAGGGGCACGTGTACGACTCGCGCTGGGAGATGTACGAGGTCGACCTGGAGGAGATCGTCCTCGCGTATCTCGGCTACGGCAGCGCGGCGCCCGGCGGGGCGCGGCACGTGGTCGACGAGGCGGTGGCGGGATGATCTGGGTCGGCTGGCGGCAGCAGCGGACGGAGGCGGCGATCGC
>DASZWI010000174.1:0-52656 GCA_035546715.1 Gaiellaceae bacterium
CCGCGGCGAGCGCACGTGGGGACGTTCCGCGACGGGCGCGGCTGCTCGCACGTCTGGGTCGAAGGCGCGACGCTGGCGACCGGCTGCACGTGTGCCGGGTTCGCGCCGGCGGGCGCCGAGTCGCTGGACGAGGAGCTGCTGCTCGTCGCCCAGGCTCGCCCCGCGGGCGCGCCGGTGCTTGCGCGGTAGCCGTCTCAAGCCTCGCGGCGGGCTCGCCGATACGGATGGCATGTGGGAGCGGTGTCGCTTCTGCGGTTCGGGCGACGCGCGCGAGCTCGTGCTCGTCGAGGGTGAGCACGCGTGCCCGTCCTGCGCCGGCTCGCCGCTCTGCGACCGTTGCGGCCATCCGCGGCGGGCGCACACCGGGGTCTTCCGGTCGGCCGGCCGGAGCTGCACGCACGTCTGGTCGGACTTCCAGACCGGCGTGCACCGGCCGTGCGCCTGCGAGGGGTTCGCGCCGATGCGCGTCCCGATCCGCGACGCGGGCTTCCTGGAGCGCGAGCCGGACGACGGGCTGCCGCCGCTGCGCGTCGCTCGGCGTGCGGGTCGCGCCGGGGACGCCTAGGCTTCGCGCGTGGCGATCCGGCGGATCAAGCCGAACATCCTCTCCACGGACGTCGCGGGCAGCCGGGCCTTCTACCGCGACGTGCTCGGCCTCGACGAGCAGAACGGGCTCGACTGGATCTCCTTCTACTCCGCC
This sequence comes from Gaiellaceae bacterium, assembly GCA_035546715.1. GTDB lineage: Bacteria > Actinomycetota > Thermoleophilia > Gaiellales > Gaiellaceae > PALSA-600. The sequence goes on from DASZWI010000174.1 coordinate 701, forward strand.
CCGGGGGCGCCCGAGCTCCAGCTCAGCGTCATGGAGCTCGACCGCACGGCCGGCGTGCATCCCGACGTGAGCGTCGAGGCGGACGACGTCGAGGCGCTGTACGAGAGGGCGGTCGCGGCCGGGTGCGAGATCGTGCATCCGCTGACCGACGAGCCGTGGGGCGTCCGGCGCTTCTTCGTGCGCGATCCGAACGGCGCCGTCGTCAACGTGATGCGCCACCTCGCGTGAGCGCGTCGGTCGCCGCGAGCCCGAACTGGCTCGGGAGCCCTCAGCACTTCGTCGCCGGTCTCGTTCTCGGCATCGTCGTCGCGCTCGCCGCGGCGCGCCGGCTGCGGCTCGATCCGCTGGTCGCGGCGGCGCTCGCGATCGGTCTGACGAGCGCGGCGGAGATCGTCGTCGAGCTGGTCGAGTGGCCGCTCGCGTACCACTCGCGTGTGCACCCGACCGCGTACCTCGACACGCTGGCTGATCTGGCCAACACCCTCGTCGGCGCCGCCGTCGGTGCGGCCCTCGTCGTGTGGTGGCTGCGCCGCCGGCGCGCGTCCTAGCGCAGCTTTCGCTCGACGCCGACGTCGGTCGCCATCGCCTCGAGCCAGCCGGAGCGCACCGACGCGAGCAGCTCCTGGCCGATCGCGAACGCGTCGTCGTGGCGGTGGACGATCTCGCGACCGCGGGCGCGTCCCTCGGCGAGCACGCCGGCCTCGTCGACCCCGAGGACGCGGCCCTCGCGCAGCCGCCACTCGCCGCCGACCATGACGGAGTCGACGGCCGAGGTCGTCGAGCCGAGCGCGATCTGCCTGAGCGGGTCGTTCAGCGGGGTGAAGACGAGCGAGTCGAGGTCGAGCAGGACGAGGTCGGCGCGGCACCCGGGGGCGATCCGCCCGAGGCCGTCTGGGTCGCCCGCGGCGGCCGCCCCGCCGGCGGTCGCCATCGCCCACGCCTCGGCGGCGCCGAGCCAGCGCTCGTAGTCGACCTCCCGGAGCTTGTGCAGCAGCGCCGCCGCCTTGACGGTCGCGAACATGTCGTTGCCGTCGTTCGAGCACATGCCGTCGGTGCCGAGCGCCACGTTGACGCCGTGGGCGAGCAGCTCCGGGATCGGCGCGATGCCCGAGCCGAGCTTCATGTTCGAGACCGGGTTGTGCACGATCGTGACGCCGCGGTCGCGGACGAGCTCCAGGTCCGACTCGCTCAGCCAGATGCCGTGCTCGAAGCAGACGCGCGGCGAGAGGAAGCCGATCCGGTCGAGGTGCTCGGGCAGCGTGCTGCCGTACATGCGCCGTCCCGAGACCGCCTGCATGCGGGTCTCGAGGACGTGGATGTGCACGACCTGGTCGAGCTCCTTCGCCAGCGCGGCGACACCGGCGAGCAGCTCGTCGGTGCAGCGCTGCGGGCCGGACGGCGCCGGGCACAGCGAGATGCCCTCGTCGGGACGGTGGAAGCGCTCCACCGCGCCGCGGTACTCGCGCTCCCACTCGGCCCAGCTCGGCGGCTTCTCGCGCTCGAGGCGGTCGATCAGCTCGCGTGCGACGAGGCCCTCGTCGAGCACGACCGTCTCGTGGTACGCCCGGTCGGCCATCGCGAGGCCGACGAGCGCGCGCAGGCCGAGGTCGCGGTACGCGCGGACGACCGGCTCGAGCGCCTCGACGCTGTCGTAGAGGAAGTCGACCACGCAGGTCGCGCCCGAGCGCAGGAGCTCGATGCCGCCGAGCAGCGTCCGCACGTAGATCTCGTCGGCAGTCTGCCGCGGCGCCGCGAGCACCGGGTACGAGAACAGCATCCACGGCTCGAGCGGCAGGTTGTCCCACAGGCCGCGGAACCAGTTTTCGTTCGAGTGGGCGTGCGCGTTCACCATCCCCGGCACGACGGCGAACCGCGAGCAGTCGAGGCTCTCGCCCTCGCGCGGCGCGTCGCCGACCGCCGCGATCCGGCCGCCGGAGACGGTGACGTCGGCGCGGGCGAAGCGGCCCGCGCCGACGTCGACCAGCCCGCCTCTGAGGATCAGCTCCAGCTCGGCTGCGCCGCGGGCGCGGGGGTCGTCGGGGCGGGAGCCGCGTTGCTCGTGACGTCGACGACCGCGTCGGACTCGACCGGCCGCCCGTCGAGGTGGCGCGGGAACGCCAGGAGCTCGCGCGCGTCGACCGTCCGCGTGACGGCGACGAGCGCCGTGTAGAGGACGCCGGCGAGCAGCCAGCACTCGAGCGGGACCGGGCCCCAGTTCCGCGGCGAGTCGTAGCCGAGGCTTCCCGGCAGGATCGCGCTGGCGATCGCGCCGTACGCCACCGCGGCGAGCAGCGCGACGATCGCGGGCCAGTTCGCGAACCGCGTCTGCTCCCACGCCGGCACCGCGTCGAGCGGCCGTGAGATGCGGAACCAGCGCGGCAGCATGAAGTGGTCGACGGCCATGATCACGGTCGCGCACGGCACCGTGATCGCGAGGAACGTCGCGACGTCGAACCAGCCGTTCACGAACTTGTAGTTGACGAGGTAGCCGGCGACCGCGCCGCCCGCCGCCACGATCAGGCAGGTGTAGACGCGCCGCCAGCCGCGAAGGCCGCCCACGAGGTTCTGGCCGGCGTTGACCGACTCGTAGTAGTTGCCGTCGTTGATCGCGAACTGGCTGATCGTCGCGATCAGGAAGGCGAGCCAGAACGCGCCGAAGAGCGAGTAGTGGACGCTGAAGTTGAACGCGTCGCCCGTGCCTCCGGCCAGCTTGGCCATCATCCAGCCGCCCATCGTGAAGAGCAGGAACCAGAGCAGCGCGAAGCCGTACGTCGGCAGCGGCCAGGCGAGGCGCGGCTTGCCGTAGCGCCAGAAGTCCGGTTCGTTGCCCCACATCGAGAAGCCGATCACCGCCGCGACGGCGACCCAGTACGGAAGCGATCCCTGAGGCGAGCCGCCGAGGTGCCCGCCGTCGGTGATCAGGCCCTTGAGGACCATGTAGACGCACCACAGGATCAGGATCGGCGTGACGAGGTACCGGGCGAACACGCTGATGCCCGTGAACCCGAAGAGGTTGTTGAAGATCATCAGTCCGGCGAGGACGATCGTGATCGCCTCGACGTGACCCCAGCCGTAGAACCCGTGCCAGAGCTGTGCGAGCAGCCCAGCCTGGTAGCCGACCCAGCCGAGCGGCGCGATCAGCACGAACAGGGACACGATCCCGGAGCCGAACGAGCCGAAGATCGACCGAGTGAGCAGCGAGTGGGTCTGCCCGGTGCGCGACCCGAGGTACGAGCCGACGTTGGCGTAGGCGACGTAGATCGCGTAGCCCAGGATCGTGACGCCGATCGTCTTCGCGAAGCTGAAGCCGCCGTCGTAGATCTCGAAGCCGAGTGCCATGTAGGAGAAGCCGGCGACGAACGTCGTCCAGAGGCCGAGGAAGTGCCACATCGGCCGGCGACGGTCGAGCGGCACGATCGAGGTCGAGTAGTCGTGCTCGATCGACGCCTCGAGCTCGGCCCGCTCGAACGCGAGGTCGTCCCGGATGTCGTCGACATCGTGGGCGATCTCGTGCGTTTCAGCCATTGACCTGCCTCCTTGCGCGAGATGACCGCGGATTGTGCGGTTCGTCGCGATCATGCACGCCGAATCGGCTGTCATCCAGTCCAGGGTTGGACATGGATATCCCTGGAGCACGTCCATGGATATCCCTGGAGCACTCCATGGATATCCATGTCCAACCGGCTGTTCGGGACATGACGCGCGCCGTGGCGCGCCAAGGCCGCGCGGCCCCGGCCCGCCATGGCCGACCATCCGTTCAGGCCGTGACCGCGGAGGGCGCGGCCGGGAGGAGCTCCTCGCCGACCTTGGCCCGCTTCACGAACCGCCCGATGCCGGGCTTCGCGACGAGCGTGTCGTTTTCGACGAGCACGTTGCCGCGCAGGAGGACGACCTCGGGGGTGCCCTGGACCTCGGTGCCCTCGTAGAGGTTGTAGTCCGCCTTCGAATGGTGCGTCGCGGCGGAGATCGTGACGCGCTTCTCCGGGTCGAAGACGACGACGTCGGCGTCGGAGCCGACCGCGAGGGTGCCCTTGCGCGGGTAGAGGCCGAACAGCTTGGCCGGGTTCGTCGCCAGCAGCTCGACCATGCGGTTGAGCGAGATCCGGCCCTGGCGGACGCCGAAGTGGTGGATCATCTGGAGCCGGTTCTCGAGGCCGGGGCCACCGTTGGGGATCTTCGAGAAGTCGTCGCGGCCGAGGGTCTTCTGGCCGTTCCAGAGGAAGGAGCAGTGGTCGGTGGAGATCACCGAGAGGGCGTCGGTGCGCACCGCGTTCCAGAGGACGTCGTGATTGCTCTTGTCGCGGACGGGCGGCGAGTAGACGTACTTCGCGCCCTCGAAGTCGGGCTTGGCGATGTCGTCGAGGCTGTTGAAGAAGTACTGGGTGCACGTCTCGCCCCAGACGTCCCAGCCGTTCTCGCGCGCCCTCGCGATCGGCTCGACCGCCTCCTTGCACGTGACGTGGACGACGTAGAGGGGTGCGCCGGCCAGGTGCGCCAGCTGGATCGCCCGGTTCGTCGCCTCGCCCTCGGCCTCGGGCGGCCGCGTGAGGGCGTGGTAGAGCGGCGCCGTGTTGCCGGCAGCCAGCGCGTCGCGGACGAGCACGTCGATCACGTCGCCGTTCTCGGCGTGCACCATCACGAGCGCGCCCGACGCGGCGGCGACCTCCATCGCGCGGAAGAGCGTCTCGTCGTCGACCATCAGCGCGCCCTTGTAGGCCATGAAGAGCTTGTACGAGGTGATGCCCTGGTCGGGCAGCGAGGCGAGCTCCTCGAGCGTGCCGCCCTCGCGCAGGTCGGTGATCGCGATGTGGTAGCCCATGTCGATCACCTGCTTGCCGGCCGCCTTGCCGTGCCACTCCTCGAGCGCCTCGGCGAAGCTCTTGCCCTGCGGCTGGATGCAGAAGTCGACGTGACAGGTCGTGCCGCCGAAGGCGGCGGAGATCTGGCCGCTCTCGACATCGTCGATCGTGACCGTGCCGCCGAACGGCATGTCGAGGTGGGTGTGCGGATCGACGCAGCCCGGCAGGACGTACTTGCCGGTCGCGTCGATCACCTTGTCCGCCGCGACGTCCAGCGACTCGCCGATCAGGGTGATTCGCTCGTCCTCGATGAACACGTCGGCGACGTAGTCGTCGGCCGCGGTGACGACGCGGCCGCCCTTGATCAGCACGGACATCGCTCAGCTCCTCTCGAAAGAAGGCACGTACCTGGCACGCCCGAAGGCGTACCAGGTACGTGCGCGTGCGTCTACTTCCCGCCGGCCGTGAGCTTCACGGTGATGGGCTTGTAGGACTTGCCGTTCACGTCGACGCCCTGCTTCTTCAGCAGCGCGACGGCCTTCGTCGCCAGGTCGGTGCGGTACGCACCGGCCGTCGGGGCCTTCTTGATCGCGCCGTACTGCTGGGCGATCTTCGCGGTCCGGGCGTAGTCGGCCTTGTTCATGACGCCGATGCCGGCGGCGTTCGGCCAGATGAGCTTGTTGATCTCGTTCATCTGCCAGGTCTGATGGCCCTTCGGCAGGGTGGGGCCCTCCTGGAGGGTCATGCTCACGCACTCGGCCACGTGGTCGCGGCAGTAGATCCAGCCCTTGAGCGACGCCGCGATGAACTTCACCGCGATCGCCTGGTTGGCCGGGTCCTTCAGCCACGACGCGGTCGAGAACAGGCCGTCCTCGAGCATGCCGGTGCCGACGTCCTGCATCTTGATCACGTTCAGGTCGGCGAGCGTGAAGAGCTTGCCGGTCTTCGGGTTCTTCGACTCGAGGACCTGGGCGAGCTCGTTGTAGGTCATCGCCGACGCCGAGTCGACCTTGTGCTGGAGGAACAGGTTCATGTCGAACGGCTGCTGCACGATCGTCACGCCCTTGTTCTTCTCCGGGTCCATCCCGAACTTCGTCAGGGCGGCGAAGAGCTCGTACTGGTTGCCGCCGAGCCAGTTGGCGACCTTCTTGCCGCGCATCTTCGCGACCGTCGTGATGCCGGAGCTCTTCCACGTGAGCTGCGTCATCCCCGACCGTGCGAAGACCTGCGCGACGTTGACGAGGTCGGTGCCCTTGTCGCGCGCCGCGAGCAGGCTCGGCAGCCAGTCGACGCCGAACTGCGCCTGGTTGGACGCCACGACCTGCTCCGGGATGATGTCGGGGCCGCCGTTCTTGAGGGTCACGTTCAGGCCCTCGTCCTTGTAGAAGCCCTTCAGGGAGGCGGCGTAGTAGCCGGCGAACTGGGCCTGCGGGACCCACTTCAGCTGGAGGGTGATGTTGGTCAGCTTCGGAGCGGCCGACGCCCTCGTCGCGACGCCGGCGACGGCGGCCGCGGCGACGGCCGCTGCCACCAGCACGCCCACGATCCAACGCTTCCTCATGCAAGCCCCTTTCGGTCTGCGGGTTTGGGGGGTGTGTCGCGCGATTCTGACGCCCCGGCGCGCGGATTCAAGTGCTGCGCGGACGTCGCGATCCGTCAAGGGTCGCGTGAGGCCGGCGCCCAGCGGATCGTCAGGCGCTCGGCGACGACGACCGCGGCGTACAGCGCGAGCCCGAGCAGCGACGCGACGAGGATCCCCGCCCAGGCGGTCTGGAAGTCGAGGATCTGCGCGTCGGAGCGGATCAGCACGCCGAGCGCGTTGAACGACCCGCCGAAGTACTCGCCCACGATGGCGCCGATCATCGCGAGCACGCTCGCCACCTTGAGCGACGTGAAGACGTACGGCAGCGCCGTCGGGACGCGGACGCGGCGCCAGATGGTCAGCTCGCCCGCGGCGTACGACCGCATCAGCTCGATCTGCCTCGGCGACACGGACTGGAGGCCGCGCAGCGTGTTGACCAGGACCGGGAAGAAGCAGAGGACGCCGGCGATGGCCATCTTCGATCCCGGCGCGAGCGGGTCGAACCAGGCGTTGAAGATCGGGGCGAACGCGATGATCGGCACGGCGTTTGCGGCGATCGCCAGCGGCATGAGCACGCCGCCGAGCGCCCGGAAGCGCCCGATGGCGGTGGCGACGACGATGCCCGCGGCCGACCCGCCTGCGAAGCCGCCGAGCGCCTCCTTGAACGTCGTCCAGCCGGCCGGCCACAGGGTGCCCCCGTCGCTCCAGAGGCTCGAGACGATGTCGCTCGGCTTCGGCAGCAGGAACTGCTTGATGTGGAACGCCCAGATCGCGCCCTCCCAGACGGCGATCCCGAGGCAGAACACGACCGCCGCCGGGATCCACTCGATCGCCTGCCGCCCGGCGCGCCGGCCGAAGCCCGCGCGCAGCCCCGGAGTGACGACGACGCCGCTCACTCGCCGGCGCCTCCGGCTCCCGCGCGCGCGGCATCGGTGAGCGCCTGCTCCTCCTCGGGCAGCAGGTGCTCGCCGCGGCGGCGCAGGAGCTCGCGCACCTCGGTGACGAGCTCGAAGAAGCGCGGGTCCTCGTGCGTCTCGACCGTCCGCTCGGCAGGCAGGTCGATGTCGACGACACCGGCGATCCGGCCCGGCCGCGGGCTCATCACGACGACGCGCGTGGACAGGAACACCGCCTCGGAGATCGAGTGCGTGACGAAGACGATCGTCGACCCGAGCTGCCGCCAGATCGCGAGCAGCTCGAGATTCAGCCGCTCGCGCGTCATCTCGTCGAGGGCGCCGAACGGCTCGTCCATCAGGAGCAGCGCCGGCTCGAACGCGAGCGCGCGTGCGATCGAGACGCGCTGCTGCATGCCGCCCGAGAGCTGCCAGGGATGGTGGTCGGCGAACCCGGTCAGCTCGACGAGCGCGAGCATCTCGTCGATGCGCCGCCGCCGCCGCTCGCGATCCCAGCCGAGGAGCTCGAGCGGCAGGGCGATGTTCTTCGCCACCGTCCGCCAGTCGAACAGGACGCTGTCCTGGAAGACGATCCCGTAGTCGCGGTCGGCGCGGGCCTGGCCGGCGGACTTCCCGTTCACCGTCACCGTGCCGGCCGTCGGCTGCACGAGGTCGCCGATCACCCGCAGGAGCGTCGACTTGCCGCAGCCCGACGGGCCGATCAGCGAGACGAACTCGCCCGGCTGGAGCTCCAGGTCGATGTCCTGGAGCGCCGTGACGTTGCCCTGGGCGAACACCTTGGTGACGCCCTCGATCTGCACGACCGGGCGGCCGCTCTCGCTCAATTCGACACCTCCGGGGGCCGGCGGACGATCGCCCGCTCGGCGGCGATCACGATCAGGAAGAAGACGATGCCGAGGATCGCGGCGACGATGTTCGTCGCCCACAGCTCCTGCGGCTCGATCGAGTAGTACTGGTTGAAGTTGAGGATGGCGCCGCCGAGCCCGCTCTGGAGGCCCGACGGCAGCTCGCCGATGATCGCGCCGACGACGCTCGCCGTCGCCGCCACCTTGAGCGCCGAGAAGACGTACGGCAGCGAGGCCGGCACGCGCAGCTTCCAGAGCACCGTCCAGCGGCTCGCCGCGTAGGTGCGCATCAGCTCGAGCGCGCGCGGGTCGGCGGACTGGAGCCCGCGCAGCGTGTTGATCGCGACGGGGAAGAACGTCAGGTAGGCGGCGATCACCGCGACGGCGCCCCAGCCGGCGAGCGAGGCGGGGAGCTTGGGGTTCACCCAGACGACGACCATCGGGGCGATCGCGAGGATCGGGATCGTCTGGCTGCCGACGATGTACGGCAGGAAGCCGCGTTGCAGCAGCCGCGAATGGGCGAGCACGACGCCGAGCACGAACCCGATCGCGGCGCCGAGCGCGAAGCCGGCGGCGGCCTCCTTCGCGGTGAAGAGCGCCTTGTGGAACAGCACGTCGCCGAGGGCCGGCTGGTTCACCTGCGCCGGCTGCCAGAGCGCGTGGACGATCACCCAGACGTGCGGCATCGTCGTGTCGTCGACGGCGAACGGCCAGGTCCAGCCGGCCGACGACCAGATCCAGCGGTACAGCTCCCACAGGCCGACGAGCGCGGCCACCCCGAGGACGAACGAGGCCGAGCGCCGGACGGCGTTCAGCACGGAGCCGGCGGGAAGCCGGCGGGCGACGGGGGTGACGGCCATGGCCTGCGCCATCGGCCTTTCTTATCACGGTCGCGCGTCGAGGATCGAACGGCGGGCCGTTGTAGGATCGGCGCGTCATGGCGCTCGACCCAGCCCGCACCGTCGCCGAGCTCGAGGAGCTGCGCGCGCTCACGGGCGACGAGAACGGGGCGCAGCGCGTCGCCTGGACGGAGACCTGGGAACGCGCCCGGAGCTGGCTGCGCGACCTCGCGCGCGAGACGGGCGCCGGCGAGGAGATCGACGAGGCCGGCAACCAGTGGTTCACGCTGCGCGGCCGGTCCGAGCGCGCGCTGCTGATCGGCGGTCACATCGACTCGGTGCCGAACGGCGGCTGGCTCGACGGCTGCCTCAACGTGCTCGCCGGGCTCGAGGTGCTCCGCCGCATCGCCGCCGAGGGCGAGCCGCCCGTCACCGTGCGCCTCGTCAACTGGGCCGACGAGGAGGGCGCGCGCTTCGGCCGCTCGCTGTTCGGCTCGTCGGCCGCCGCTGGCTCGATGCGAGACCAGGACGAGCTGCGCGCGCTCAGGGACCTGGAGGGCGTGCCGCTGCCGCAGGCGCTCTCGGAGCACGGCGTCGACCTCGACCGCGCGCTCGAGGCCCGCGCGCAGCTCGAGAACGCCGCGGCCTACCTCGAGCTGCACATCGAGCAGGGCCCGGTGCTCGAGAGCATGGACCTGCCGCTCGGCGTCGTGCTCGGGACGTTCGGCGTCGAGCGCTCGCGGTTCACGTGGCGCGGCCAGGCGGCGCACGCCGGGTCGACGCCGATGGACCAGCGCCGGGACGCGCTCGCCGGCGCGGCGAAGCTCGCCCTCTCGATCCGCGACATCGCGCGGGAGGTCGGCGCCGGCGCCGTCTGCACCTCGGGCGGCGTCGTCTGCCGCCCCGGGATCGTCACCTCGGTCGTCGAGACCGCCGAGCAGCTGCTCGACCAGCGCCATCTCGATGCCGACTCGCTCGCGCGGCTGCTCGCGCGGGCGCGGGAGGATGCCGAGCGCTTCGCGGCCGAGGAGAGCGTCGAGGTGCAGTGGGAGCGCATCTGGAGCATCGAGCCGATCCTGTTCGACGAGACCCTGATCGGGTTCGCGGACGAGGCGATCCGCGAGGTCGCCGGGACGTCGCACCGCCTCCCGTCCGGCCCGCTGCACGACGCCGCCGAGGTGGCGCGCGCCGGCGTGCCGACGGTGATGCTCTTCGTCCAGAGCCTGCGGGGCCTCTCGCACACGAAGCTCGAGGACACGAAGCGCGAGCACCTCGAGCTGAGCGTCCAGGCGCTCGACCGGCTCGCCTCGAAGACGCTGGGCTGGCTCGCGGCGTAGGTCAGTCGACCACCTCGACGGTGTCGCCGTCGGCGAGCGCGTGCCCGCGGCCGACGCGCTGGCCCTCGAAGCGCGCCGACGGCCCCCAGACGCGCGCGCCTGAGCACCGCTCCGCGAGCTCCTTGTGGACGTGCCGCGCGACGTCCACCACCGTCGCCGGCGGCCGCAGCGCGACCGCCTGCCCGTCGGGCAGCCAGACGCGGATGAGCCCGGTCAGGCGCCAGATCGCCTCGCGCAGGCGGTCGAGGGACTCGTCGTCGAGCACCGACACGCCGATCACCGGGAGCTGCGGGTGGACGAACGGCGCGGCCTCGTCCGTCTTGGTCGCGGCAAGGATCGCCGGCTTGTCGATCCCCGCCGCCTCGACCTCGGCCCGCACGACCTCGAGCCCGGCGAGCGGCTCGAGCACCGAGTGGCAGTAGACGATCGCGTCGGCGCCGCGGAGCACGCCGAGCAGGGCCCGGCCGCCGCCGCGGTCCTCGTGCGCGCCCTCGATCAGCCCGGGGATCTCGACGAGCTGCACGAGCACGTCGTGGATGCGCGTCAGCGCCGGAACCGGCCGGAGCGTCGTGAACGCGTAGTCGCCCGTCTTGATCTGGATGCTCGACAGGGCCTGCAGCAGCGACGACTTGCCCGCGTTCGGCGCGCCGACGAGCGCGACCTGCGCGGCGCCCTCGCGCCGCACGGCGATCGAGTCGCGGTGGACGACCTTGCCGCGGACGCGGGTCTCGTCGAGCTGGCCCTCGACCCACTTCCGCAGGTCGGCGTACGGGCCGTTGCGGTAGCCGGGCAGCTCCGCGAGGATCGCGCGCAGCTCGCGCGTCTTCGCCGGTCCCTCGAGACCGACGAGCCGCCGCTGGATCACCTGCTTGTACGTGCGATGCGGCATGGGCATCGCGACCACCTTCCTCTCGCTCGGTACGAGCGGGAAGGGGATGCGCGCCCAGGCCGAGCCCTCTCAGGCGGGTGAGCGCGTCGATCCTTCCCGCCACTCTCTCGGACGCTTGGTGAGAGAGCGGCGGATCAGCCGTTCTGGCGGAGCACAGCTACGCGCCAGGATGCCTTCAAGCCGAACATGGCCGGGCAACGGTACCAGCGGCGACCAGCTAGCGTCCCCCGCGCCATGGAGGACGGCCTCTGGCGCCTGCCGCCGCGGCAGCCGCGCGAGGAGATCGAGCGCCGGCAGCGCCGGCGCCGCCGCCTGCGCCTGCTCGCCCTGGGCGCCGTTGCCGCCGCGCTGGCGGGCGGGCTCGCCTGGGTCGTCGTCGAGCACGGCGACGGGTCGCATCCGGAGGCGGTGACGGGCTTCCGGCGGTGCCTCCTCGCCGACGGGGTCACCGGGCTGTGCGGTCGTGTCGCCGTGCCGCTCGACCCCCGACGGCCCGGCGGCACGCGCCTGCGACTGCGTGTCGCCCTCCTGACCGCGACCGGGCGGCGCGAGGGCGCGCTCTTCTATCTCGAAGGCGGGCCCGGGGGCGCCGCGACGCAGTCGGCCGGGGCGGTGTCCGTCCTGCTCGGCCGCGTCCAGCGGCATCGGGACATCGTGCTCGTCGACCAGCGGGGGACGGGCGGCTCCGCCGCGCTGACCTGCCCGGCGCCGCGCGCAGGCGCCCCGCTCGCGCCCTGGCTGCGCGGCTGCCTGGCGCACCGCGAGGACGCGCGCTTCCTGACGTCGGCGGCGGCCGCCGCCGACGTCGAGGCCGTCCGGCGCGCGCTCGGCTACGGCCGCATCGACCTGTTCGGCGCGTCGTACGGCGCGACGCTGGCGCAGATCTACCTCCGCCGCTATCCGGACAGCGTGCGCAGCCTGGTGCTCGACGCGGCGACGCCGCTCGGCGGGGCGGTCTACGCCGACGAGGCTGCGACCGCCGCCCGGTCTCTCGCCGAGGTGCTGGCCGCGTGCCGCGCGGCGCCGCGCTGCCGGCGGGCGCACCCCGGGCTCGCGCGCGACCTGCGGACGGCCCTCCGCGGCGCCGGCCGCCTCGACGAGGCCCAGGTCGCGAGCACCCTGGAGGCGCTCACGCGCACCCTCGACGGCCAGGCGGTCATCCCGTTCGACCTCGACCACGCGGCGCACGGCGACCCGAAGCCGCTTGAGCAGGACTTCGGCACGTACGTGGGCGAAGGGGTCGATCCGCGGCTCCGCCTCGCGATGGCGTGGGAGATCCAGTGCAGCGAGCCCTGGGCGCGGCTCGGGGCCGCCGCCGGCGGCTACTTCGCCGCTGCGGTCCGCGCGCGGAACGCGCTCTTCCGGTCGGGCTGCGCCGCCGTGCCGCCGGGCTGGGTCCCGGCGGGCTCCGAGACGCCCGTGCCGTCGCTCGTTCCTGCGCTCGTGCTCGCCGGGACGACCGATCCGCAGGCGCGGCCCGACCGGTCGGCGTGGATGCGCCTGTTCCCCGAGGGCCGCGAGGTCGTGGTCCCGGGCGGCGCCCACGGCGTGTCCACCACCGGCTGCGTGCCGTCGCTGATCGCGGCGTTCGTCGCCCGCGGGAGCGCACACGGCCTCGCCACGGCATGCGCGGCGCGGCCGGTGTCGCCGCGCTTCGAGCTCCGCTAGCGCCCTTCCGCGACCACGGGGTTCCGCAGCACCCCGATCCCGTCGATCTCGACCTCGACGACGTCGCCGTGGGCGAGCGAGACCTTGGGGTCGCGGCCCCAGCCGACGCCGGCGGGCGTCCCGGTCAGGATCAGGTCGCCCGGCTCGAGCGTGAAGATCGACGACGCGTGCGCGACGAGCGTCGGGACGTCGAAGATCAGGTCGTCGGTGGAGCCGTCCTGCAGGATCTCGCCGTTCAGGCGCTGGACGACGCGCAGGCCGCGGCCGTCTCCGAGCTCGCTCACCGGCGCGAGGCGGTCGCCGACGGGGCAGAACGTGTCGAAGCCCTTGGCGCGCGTCCACTGGCCGTCCGCGTACTGGAGGTTGCGGGCGGAGACGTCGTTGGCGCAGAGGTAGCCGCGCACCAGGTCGAGCGCGTCGTCGCGGTGCACGCGCCGGCCGGTGCGGCCGATCTCGACCGCGAGCTCCGCCTCGGCGTCGACGTGGGTCGCCTCGGGCGGGAGCACGATCGGCTCGTTCGGGCCGATCAGCGTGTTGGGGAACTTGCCGAAGAGCAGCGGCTCGGCGGGCACGTCGTTCCCGAGCTCCGTCGCGTGCTCGGCGTAGTTGCGGCCGACGCAGATGATCTTCACCCTCCGATCTTGACGGAGTAGGCTCATCCGGCGCGTCCCGAACGACTCTGGAGGTCTCATGGCTCTCAGCTTCGGCGTCACCGTCCTGCCCGATCCGCCGTACCAGCGCTGGCTCGAGCTGATCCAGCTCGCCGAGAGCCACGGGTTCGAGTACGCCTGGACCTACGACTCCCACGTCCTCTGGCAGGAGTCGATTCCGACGCTCGCCGTCGCCGCGCGCGAGACCTCCAAGATCAAGCTGGGCCACTTCGTCACGAATCCGGCGACGCGCGACCCGACCGTGCTCGCGAGCTCATACGCGACGCTGCACGACATCTCGAACGGCCGCATGGTCATGGGCGTCGGCCGGGGCGACTCGGCGGTGCGCTACATCGGCCGCCAGCCCATGAAGGTGGCCGAGTTCGAGCGGGCGCTCTCGATGGTCCGCGAGTTCATGAACGGGCGCGAGGTGCACTGGAACGACAAGGACCTCCAGCTCAAGTGGGTGCGGCCGGAGCTGCCGGAGATCCCGGTCTGGGTCGCCGGCTACGGGCCGAAGGCGCTCGGCGTGGCGGGCCGGGTCGGCGACGGCGTGATCATCCAGCTCGCCGACCCCGAGATCATCCAGTGGATCATGTCGACCGCGCGCAAGGCCGCCGAGGAGGCCGGCCGCGACCCGTCGCAGCTCAAGTGCATCGTCGGCGCGCCGAGCCACGTCACCGACGACCTCGCCGACGCGCGCGACCAGGTGCGCTGGTTCCCCGCCATGGTCTCGAACCACGTGCAGGACCTCGTCGACCGGTACGGCTCCGACGGCAGCGTCGTCCCCAAGGCGCTCACCGACTTCATCGAGTCGCGCAAGTTCTACGACTACAACGACCACTCGCGGGTCGGCGCCGCCCACGGGGAGTTCGTGACCGACGAGATCTGCGACCGCTTCTGCGTGATCGGCAACACCGAGCAGGTGAACGCCAAGCTCCGCGAGCTCGAGAGCATCGGCGTCGACCAGTTCAACATCTACCTGATGACGCACGCGCAGGAGGCGACGCTCCAGACCTACGGCGAGTCCGTGATCCCGCAGTTCGGAGGCGTGGCCGCGGCGTAACCTCCCGTACCTGGTCCATCGCGTCTCAGAGCTCGCGCGCCCCTTGGGCCGCGCGCGTCGTGAAGGCGCGGGCGTCGATGCCGGTTCGCTCGCGGTAGGCGCTGCGGACCGCCGCCGCGACCTCGTCCGCGCGCTCCGTGGCGACGAGGGCGACGATCGAGCCGCCGAAGCCGCCGCCCGTCATCCGGGCGGCGACGGCGCCGTGGGCGTAGGCGAGGTCGACGAGGAGGTCGAGCTCGGGCGTCGAGATCTCGAAGTCGTCGCGCAGGCTGTCGTGCCCCTCGCGGAACAGCCGGCCGAGGGCGGCGAGGTCCGGCGGGTCCGCGCGCAGCGCTGCGACGACCTGCCGGACGCGCGCGTTCTCGGTCACGACGTGCCGGAGCCGGCGTGCGGCAACGTCGTCCACGCCCCGCTCGGCGACCAGCCGCTCGGCCTCCTCGACGGTGAGGTCGCCGATGTCCGCGCCGCCGGTCGCGCGCTCGAGCTCGGCCCGGCGCAGCGCGTACTCGCCGCCCTCGAGCGCGTGCGAGACGCCCGAGTCGACGACGAGCAGGACGTGGCCGCCGGGCAGCGGCACCGGCTCGTGGTCGAGCGTCGCCGTGTCGACGAGCACCGCGTGGCCGGCCACGCCGAGCAGCGAGACGGCCTGGTCCATGATCCCGCACGGCACGCCGACCGCCCGCAGCTCGGCGCGCTGGGCGGCTCGCGCCAGGTCGAGCGGGTCGAGCGGGAGCTCGGCGACCGCGCAGAGCGCCAGCCCGGCGACGACCTCGAGCGCGGCGGACGACGAGAGGCCGGCGCCCTGCGGCAGGTCGCTCGTCACCGTCCCCGAGAGGCCCACGGGCGGCCGCCCCAGCGCGTCCAGCTCGGCGGCGACCGCGGCGACGTAGCGTCCCCACCCGTCGCCCGGCTCGGAGCCGTCGGCGGCGAGGTCGATCGGCTGCCCGGAGTCGGACCGCAGCGCGATGCGCTCCGCGGGCTCCGCGTCGAGCCTGATCCCGAGCTCGATCGCCGCCGGCAGCACGAGGCCGCCGCTGTAGTCGGTGTGCTCCCCGATCAGGTTGACGCGGCCGGGGGCGAGGAACGAGCGCGTCATGGGGCGCGCAGAACGTACGCGAACCGGTAGACCCGGTCGAGCAGCTTGTGGCGGTCGTGCGTGTCCGGGCCGCAGCTCGCGGTGCCCAGTCCCCGCTGCGCGGCGTCGAGCGAGAGCACGGTCGTCGGCCGCGGCCGGAGGTCGACCGTGTGCAGCGCCCGCGTCAGGTCGTCGGCGGTGAAGCGGCCGGCCGAGAAGCCGATCGTCGGCTGCCCGCGTACCTCGAGACCGCCTCCGGGCCCCGTGAGCCGGAGCCAGCGGGCGTCCGGGTGGTGGCCGTGCTCCTGCGGGAAGACGTAGGGGACGTACTCGTCGTCGACCGTGCTGCGGTGTCGCGCGACGACGGTCGACGCGCGGCGGTCGGAGTACGCCTCGTGCGGTCCCGGCCCGAGCCATTCGAGCTCGCCGAGGCCGGGCACGAGCTCCATGACGACGCCGACGCGCGGCAGGTCGACCATGCCCTCGCCGAGACGCACCTCGTTCTCGACGTGGAGCGAGCCGTCGCCCGAGAGGCGGAGGCGCTGGACGTGCCGCACGTCCGCGGGCCGCGCGCGGCCCGACGCCCGCGTCACGACCTCGACCGCGTCGCCGCGCACCGACACCCGCTCGACCTCCCGGACGAGCTCGTGCAGCCCGAGCGCGAGCCACCGCGCGAGCGGGCCGAACCCGAACCCGCGCCCGCGCTCCGGCATGAGGGACAGGCCGTCGTTGTCGGTCGGGGCCCGCCAGACCTGGACCGCGGGGCCGCTCGCCAGCACCTCGCGCCCGCCGAACGTCAGCGAGGCCAGCCGGTCGTCCACGACGGCCCGTGTCCCGTGCGTCTCGAGGACGAGCGCCCCGTCCTCGCGCCGCGGCCGGACGGCGCGGCGCAGCGCCGTCCGGCGCGGGCGGCCGCCGGCCGGCAGCTGGTCCCACGCGACGAGGTGGCCCGCCTCGGCCCACGGCGTCGCGCGCCGCAGCGTGCTGCGGAACGTGACGAAGCGCTCGCCGCCGCCCGCCGGCAGAGCCGGCGCGACCTCCTCCGACGCGCCGGCCGCGGTCCGCAGGACCGGCAGGACGCCGCGCGCGACCTCGACGCCGTCCGCCTCGAGCGTCCAGGCGATCCGCAGGTGGGCGAGGTCGAGCAGCTCGTGGCGGTTGTGCACGCGGAACCGGCCGCCGCCGATCGCCTCGACCGACACCGGCTGGCCCAGGTGCTTCAGCTCCTCGACGGCGGGATGCGGCGTGCGGTCGGGCCAGAGCAGGCCGTCGGCGCAGAAGTTCCGGTCGTTCGGGCGGTCGCCGAAGTCGCCGCCGTACGCCCAGTAGGCGCGTCCCGCGCGGTCCGTCTGCCGGATGCCGTGGTCGGCCCACTCCCAGACGAAGCCGCCCTGCAGGCGCGGATGGCGCCGGAACGCGGCGAAGTACTCGGCCAGGCCGCCGTTCGAGTTGCCCATCGCGTGCGAGTACTCGCACATGATCAGCGGCCGGTCGTCGGAGTCGGCCTCCGCCCACGCCTCGATCGCCTCGACCGGCGGGTACATCGGGCAGACGACGTCCGTGACTCGACGACCCTCCCCCCAGCGGCTCGAGTCGGCGTGGCTTGGGCTCCGGACGGCGCTCTCGTAGTGCAGCGGCCGCGACGGGTCGCGGCCGCGGATCCAGCCCGCGGCGGCGTCGTGGTTGGGGCCGTAGCCGCTCTCGTTGCCGAGCGACCACAGGATCACGCTCGGGTGGTTCTTGTCGCGCTCGACCATGTTCCGCACGCGGTCGAGCCACGCGGCGAGGTAGCGGCCGTCGCGGCACAGCTCGTGCTCGTAGGCGTGCGACTCGATGTTCGCCTCGTCGACGACGTAGAGGCCGAGCCGGTCGCACAGCTCCAGCCAGTACGGGTCGTTCGGGTAGTGCGACGTCCGGACCGCGTTCAGGTTGAGGCGCTTCATCAGCACCGCGTCGCGCTCCATCGAGGCGCGCGTGATCGCCCGCCCGCGCACGTCGTCGTCCTCGTGCCGGTTGACGCCGTTGATCAGGACCGCTCGCCCGTTGACGAGCAGGAGCCCGTCGCGCACCTCGACGCGCCGGAACCCGACGTCGCAGGCGACGGTCTCGCCGCCCGCGGTCACCTCGACCGCGTACAGCGACGGCCGCTCGGCCGACCACTGGGCGGGCCGGCGGAGCCGGCCCTCGAAGCGGCCGTCCTCCAGCGGCCCGGCGAGCACGACGCGGCCGCGCGCGTCCAGCAGGCGGACCTCGCCCTCCACGCCGGCGCTCACGCGCAGCGTTCCGTCGCGCAGGTCCGGGTCGAGCTCGGCGCGCGCCTCGACGTCGCCGACCGAGGGGGAGTAGAGCGCGATCGACCGGGGGAGCCCGGCGTGCCACCACTGGTCCTGGTCCTCGACGAAGCTCGCGTCCGACCAGCGCACGACGACGGCGAGGAGCTCGTTCGGCCCGTCGTGGCGGACGACCTCGCCGATGTCGAACTCGGCCGGCGTGCGCGCGTCCTTGCCGATCCCCACCGGCTCGCCGTTGACGACGACGTAGAGAGCGCCCTCGCACCCGCCGAAGTGGAGGACGACCGGCCGCCGGCGCCAGCCGCGCGGCAGCTCGAACCGCCGCCGGTAGATGCCCGTCTCGTTCTGCTCCGGCACGCAGGGCGGTCGCGTCGCGAACGGCATCTGGACGTTCGTGTAGTGGGGCCGCCCGAAGCCCTGCATCGTCCAGAGGCCGGGCACCTCGACGCGGTGCCAGCCCGTCCGCCGCGCCAGCGCCGCCGGCGCGTCCTCGGGACGCGGGACGAGGCGGAAGTCCCACACGCCGTCGAGGTCGACCGTCCGCGCCGGGCCGCGGCGGACGGTCGCGCGCGGCGGCAGGCGGTTGAGCCCCGTCAGCTCCGGGAGCTGCCAGGTCGGCCGGCCGCCCTGGTGCAGCAGCCCGGCGAGCGCCGCCGCGGCCGTCACAGCGCGCGGAGCGCCGGCTCGCGGAGGGCCTGGGCGGCCGCCTCGGGCGCGACCGGGTT
This sequence comes from Gaiellaceae bacterium, assembly GCA_035546715.1. Lineage (GTDB taxonomy): Bacteria > Actinomycetota > Thermoleophilia > Gaiellales > Gaiellaceae > PALSA-600. The sequence goes on from DASZWI010000174.1 coordinate 19,381, forward strand.
GAAGTAGACGCCCGAGCCGAGCTCGCCGGCCGCGATGTAGCGCGTCACGTGCGGCGCCCGCCACGGCGAGACGATGTCGAGGTGGACGCGCGCGCCGGGCCAGGCGCCGCCGTCGAAGGGCCGCTGGTGCACCCAGAGCATGTAGGGCGTCTCGGCGTCGAAGAGGCGGTCGAGGCGCTCGAGGACGTCGACGAGGATCGCCGCCAGGCCGTCCCGGCCGTCGTCGTCGAGCGACGGCACGTCGGGCACGGGCTCGTCCGGCGCGAGCCGGAGGGCGTACGGGAAGACGGCCGCCGCCGGCACCCAGGCGCGCCAGCCGCCCGCCTCGGCGACCAGCCGGTCGCCGGGGTCCTCGACCGGCGAGCCGCGCTCGAGCTCCCGGAGCGGCAGCGGCGGCACGAAGTCGAAGGCGTAGATCTGCCCGTGCGGATGCGCGATCGTCGCGCCCACCTCGGGCCCCCGGTTCTCGAAGGGGAGGACGTAGCGCACGTCGTCGCGCGCGCCGAGCGCCGCGCTCCGCTCCGCCCAGAGGTCGATGACCCGGCGCGCGCCCACCGGCCCGAGCGACCAGAACGTCGCGTCGTGGTCGGGTGTGTAGAGCACGACCTCGCAGCGGCCGTCCGGCAGCGCCGGCCACCGGTTCGCGAACCACCGCACCTCGTACGGGTCGGGCGCCTCGAGCCCGCCGGGGCAGAAGGGGCAGCCCGCAGGCGGCAGGTTGGGGCGGTCCTGGCGCGAGTCGACGACGTACGTCCGGTCGCCGGTCAGCTCGTCGGTGCGCAGGTCGCCGGCCGGCACGACGGCGCCCGTTCCGGGCCGTGCCGGCTTCGAGACGGTCATGCCGCGTCGCTGCCCGCCGCCCGCCTGCGGCGGGGCTCGCCCGCGATCAGCAGCCCGTCCGTGTGCTCGCGGATCGTCTCGCGCGCCGCCGCCGGGAGCCCGGCGTCGGAGACGAGGACGTCGACGTCCTCCAGCCCGGCGATGCGGCTCAGCCCGCGGACGCCCCACTTGGTGTGGTCGGCCACGACGATCAGGCGCTCCGACGCCGCGACGAGCGCCCGGTCGGTCTCGGCCTCGAGCAGGTTCGGGGTCGTCAGTCCGGCCCCGGGGGCGATGCCGTGCACGCCCATGATCAGCGCGTCGAGGTGGAGGGAGCGAATCGTCGAGACGGCGATCGGGCCGACGAGCGCGTCCGACGGCGTCCGCACCCCGCCCGTGAGCACGACCGTGAGGTCGGCCCGCGGATCGCGGTGGAGGACGTTCGCGACCTGGATCGAGTTCGTGACGACGGTCAGGTCGGGCACCTGGCCGAGGTGGTGGGCGAGCCGCCAGGTCGTCGTGCCGGCGGTCAGGCCGATCGACTGGCCCGCCTCGACGAGCTGCGCGGCGGCGCGTGCGATCGCCTCCTTCTCGCGGAGCTGGCGGTGCGACTTCGCCTCGAACCCGGGCTCGTCCGCGGAGAGACCGCCGTGCAGCGTCGCGCCCCCGTGCACCTTGTCGAGCAGCCCGGCGGCCGCGAGCGCGTCGAGGTCGCGGCGGACGGTCATCTCGGAGACCGACAGCAGCTCGGTCAGCTCGCTCACGCGAACCGCTCCGCGCTGGCGGAGCTCGTCGAGGATCAGCTTCTGGCGTTGGGCTGCGAGCATCGGATCGGCGGTCGGGTTCGCACACTACTCAACGCGACCGAACAGGAAACGTCAAGGCCCAGATGTGGGAACGTTGCCAGGCACAGCGCCGAAAATCGACCCCTTGACAGGGCGGCGAGAAAGGTGAAAGGGTCTCATGCCTAGTCGTTTCTGTTCGATCATGTTCTCTTTTGCGATCCCGAGGAGGATCTCATGCAGGAGGAACGGCCCTTGTTCGACCCCGACGCGCTTGGCTCGCAGACGATGACCAGGCGGGCGGCGCTCGCAGCCGGCGTCGGGGGTCTGACGGCTCTCGGCCTGGGCGCGGCGCGCGCCCGCGGCGCGGTCCCGACCGCGCTCGTCCAGCAGTTCGCGGGCACGGTCACGCTCGGGTCGAACTACTCCGACCCGGTGCCGAAGAAGGCAGTCGCGAACATGCTCGCGAAGTTCACCAAGCAGAGCGGCACCTCCGTGAAGGTGAACACGGTCGACCACAACACGTTCCAGGAGCAGATCAACAGCTACCTCCAGGGGCGCCCGGACGACGTGTTCACGTGGTTCGCCGGCTACCGGATGCAGTTCTTCGCGCAGAAGGGGCTGGCCGGCGAGATCGACGACGTCTGGCAGACGCTCAAGCCGCAGTTCTCGACCGCGCTCCAGAACGCCTCGAAGGGCCTCGACGGGCACTTCTACTTCGTCCCGATCTACAACTACCCGTGGGCGGTCTTCTACCGGAAGAGCGTCTTCAAGCAGCACGGCTACAAGGTCCCGAAGACGTGGGACCAGTTCCTCGCGCTGGCCAAGCAGATGAAGAGCGACGGGCTCATCCCGATCGCCTTCACCGACAAGGACGGCTGGCCCGCGATGGGCACGTTCGACCAGATCAACATGCGGACGAACGGCTACGACTTCCACATCAACCTGATGCACGGCAAGGAGGGCTGGGACACGCCGCAGGTGAAGCAGGTCTTCGCCCACTGGCGCGAGCTCCTGCCGTACTACTCGCAGGCGCCGCTCGGCCTCACCTGGCAGGAGGGCGCGCTGCAGCTCCTGAACAAGCAGGCCGGGATGTTCCTGCTCGGCTCGTTCGTCGGACAGCAGTTCACGAAGCCGGCCGACCACGCCGACCTCGACTTCTTCGCCTTCCCGGAGATCAACCCGAAGTACGGCCAGGATGCGGTCGAGGCGCCGATCGACGGCTTCATGATGGCGCGCAAGCCGAAGAACCGGGACGGCGCGGTCGCCCTGCTGAAGTTCATCGGCAGCCCCACCGCCGAGAACACGTACCTCGCCACCGACCCGAACGACGTGGGCACCAACAAGCACGCGTCCACGGCGCACTACAGCGTGCTCCAGCGGAAGGCGGCCCAGTACATCGCCGGCGCGAAGCAGATCTCGCAGTACATGGACCGCGACACGCGGCCGGACTTCGCGTCGACGGTCATGATCCCGTCGCTCCAGAAGTTCCTCAACGACCCGACCGGCGTGAACGGGCTCGTGAAGAGCATCCAGAAGCAGAAGAAGGCGATCTTCGGAACGTGACGTAGTCGATGGGGGTGGACGTCGCAGCGCGCGTGGGGGCCGGGCGGCCGCCGGGACACCGGCGGATCGCCCGTCTCTCACGCGGCGACCGGGTCGCGGTCGCGCTCATGGTCGGCATCCCCTTCGTGGTCGTCGGGGGCCTGGTCTGGTTCCCGACGATCGCGTCGATCCTGCTGTCCTTCACGAACTGGGACGGCATCGGCGGGGTCTCGTCGATCCACTGGATCGGCACGCAGAACTACCGCCAGATCGCGACCATCTATCCGCCGTTCTGGCCGGCGCTCGAGCACAACCTCTACTGGCTCGGCGCGCTGGCGGTCGTCGGCACGCCGTTCGGGATCCTGCTCGCGTACCTGATCGACAAGCGGATCCGCGGTACGCGGATCTACCAGAGCATCTTCTTCCTGCCGGTCGTGCTGGCCCCGGCGATCATCGGCCTGATCGCCGAGCTGATCCTCTCGCCGACGCAGGGGCTGATCAACAACCTCTTCGAGGATCCGCGCGGGCCGGGCCACATCACCGACTGGCTCGGGAACCCGAGCCTCAACCTGTGGGCGGTGCTCGTGTTCGCGTGCTGGCGGCACGCGGGTTACATCATGATCCTCTACCTCGCCGGGCTGAAGGCGCTCGACCCGTCGCTGCGGGAGGCCGCGGCGATCGACGGCGCCGGCGAGTGGCACGCGTTCCGCACGGTCGTCTTCCCCGCCATGCGGCCGATCAACATCGTCGTCGCCGTCGTGACGGTGATCGAGTCGCTGCGCGCCTTCGACATCGTCTACGTGATCAACAACGGCGAGAACGGGCTCGAGCTGCTCTCGGTGCTGATCACCGACAACATCATCGGCGAGGCGAGCCGCATCGGCTACGGCTCGGCGATCGCCGTCGTCCTGCTCGTCGTCTCGATCGTCCCGATCACGCTCTTCGTCTGGAACACGTTCGGCAAGAAGAACGAGGCGGCGGCGTGACGACGGCCACGATCGGGAGGACGCGCACGCGGGCGGCCGAGCGGAGCCGCGCGAAGCTGCCGCGGGTCGGCCTGCACGCGTTCCTGATCGTGTGCGCCCTGACCTGGCTGGCGCCGCTCGCCTGGGCGATCTTCACCTCGCTCCGCTCCTACGAGGACACCTCGCTGCACGGCTACGTCTCGTGGCCGTCGTCGATCGGGCTGACGAACTACCGCACGGCCTGGACGCAGGCCGACCTGCCGCACTACTTCGTCAACTCGCTGATCGTCACGCTGCCGGCGATCGTCCTGATCCTGCTCTTCTCGTCGTCGGTCGCCTTCGTCGTCTCGCGGCTCGGCTTCCGCTGGAACGTCCCGCTGCTGATCTTCTTCATGGCCGCGAACCTGCTGCCCCAGCAGGTGATCCTGACGCCGCTCTACCGCATGTACCTGCGGATGCCGCTCCCGACCTGGCTGTCCGACAGCGGCCTCTTCTACGACTCGTACATCGGCCTGATCGCGATCAACGTCGCCTTCCAGACCGGCTTCTGCACCTTCGTGCTCTCGAACTACATGAAGACGATCCCGGCCTCGCTCGGCGAGGCGGCGCGGGTCGACGGCGCGGGCGTGGTGCGCCAGTTCTTCGGCATCGTGCTGCCGCTGTGCAAGCCGGCGCTCGGCGCGCTCGCCACCCTCGAGTTCACCTGGATCTACAACGACTTCCTCTGGGCGATCGTGCTGATGCAGAGCGGCAGCAAGCGTCCGATCACGTCGGCGCTCAACAGCCTGCAGGGCATCTACTTCACGAACACCAACCTGATCGCGGCGGCGGCCATACTCATCGCCATACCCACGCTCTTCGTGTTCGCGGCGCTCCAGCGCCAGTTCGTCAGCGGGCTCACCCTGGGGGCGAACAAGGGGTGAGGCCCAAGGTCGCCTTCGTCGGCGCCGGCAGCGTCGTGTTCACGAAGAACCTGCTCGGGGACATCCTCTCGTTCCCGGCGCTGCGCGAGGTCGAGATCGCGCTGCACGACATCGACGCCGAGCGGCTCGACACGGCCGAGGCGATGGCGCGGGCCGTCGCGTCCGAGATCGGCGCGTCGCCGCGCATCACCGTCCATCCCGAGCGGCGGTCGGCGCTCGAGGGCGCCTCGTACGTCCTCAACATGGTCCAGATCGGCGGCCACCCGGCGACGCTCGTCGACTTCGAGATCCCGGCGCGCCACGGGCTGCGCCAGACGATCGCGGACACGCTCGGGATCGGCGGCATCTTCCGCACGCTGCGCACGGCGCCGCACATGCTGGCGCTCGGCCGGGAGATGGCCGAGCTCTGCCCCGACGCCTGGCTCCTCAACTACACGAACCCGATGGCGATGCTCTGCTGGCTCGTCTACGGCGGCACGCCGACGCAGAAGGTGGTCGGGCTCTGCCACTCGGTGCAGGCGACGACGCGCGACCTCGCCGAGCTCGTCGACGTGCCCCTCGACGAGGTGACGATCCTCGCCGCAGGGGTGAACCACCAGGCGTTCCTCCTTCGCTTCGAGCGCCGCGGCGAGGACCTCTACCCGCTGCTCGACGCGCGGCTCGAACGCGACCCAGAGCTGCAGCGGCGGGTGCGCTTCGCGATCTACCGGCGGTTCGGCCGCTTCCCGACCGAGTCGAGCGAGCACGCGGCGGAGTACGTGCCGTGGCTGATGCGCCACGACGCCGAGCTCGAGCGGTTCCGCATCCCGGTCGACGAGTACATCCGCCGCAGCGAGGAGAACCTCGTCGAGTACGCGCAGGTGCGCGACGCCCTCGCACGCGGCGAGCGGATCGAGGTGCGCCGCTCGAGCGAGTACGCGTCGCTGATCGTCAACGCGATGGAGACGGGCGAGCCCTGCGTGATCTACGGCAACGTCCGGAACACCGGCCTGATCCCCAACCTGCCGGCGGACGCGTGCGTCGAGGTGCCGTGCCTCGTCGACGGCACGGGCCTGCGCGGCGTGCCCGTGCTCGACTATCCCGCCGAGCTGGCGGCGCTCAACCGGACGTTCCTGAACCCCGTCGAGCTGACCGTGCGCGCCGTGCTCGAGGGCCGTTGCGACCTCGTCCGCATCGCCGCCGCGCTTGACCCGAACGCGTCGGCGTCGCTCACCCTCGACGAGATCGACGCGGTCGTGGACGAGCTGTTCGAGGCCCACCACGACCGCCTGCCGGAGAGTCTCCGCGCCGGCGCGACCAGCCGGAGAAGGGAGCGCGTGACCGCATGACAGCGATCCGGATCGAAGGCGTCACGAAGGTGTTCGCCAACGACGTGACGGCCGTCGACGGCGTCGACCTCGAGGTCGCGGACGGCGAGTTCATGGTGCTCGTCGGCCCGTCCGGCTGCGGCAAGACGACGCTGCTCAGGATGCTCGCGGGCCTCGAGGAGGTGACCGACGGCGCGATCTACCTCGGCGACCGCGACGTCACCGACCTGCCGCCGCAGAAGCGCGACATCGCGATGGTCTTCCAGAACTACGCGCTGTATCCGCACATGAGCGTGGCGGACAACCTCGCGTACGGGCTGAAGCTGCGGCACATGGACAAGGCGGAGCGCGACCGGCGCGTGCACGAGGTGGCGAAGACGCTGGGACTGGACGGCCTGCTGAAGCGGAAGCCCGCGGCGCTCTCGGGCGGCCAGCGCCAGCGCGTGGCGATGGGCCGCGCGATCGTCCGCGAGCCGCAGGCGTTCCTTATGGACGAGCCGCTCTCGAACCTCGACGCCAAGCTGCGGGTGACGATGCGCGCGGAGCTCGCGCGGCTCCACGAGCGCCTGCGCGTCACGACCGTGTACGTGACCCACGACCAGATCGAGGCGATGACGCTCGGCCACCGCGTCGCGGTGCTGCGCGACGGCGTCCTGCAGCAGGTGGACTCGCCACACGAGCTCTACCACCACCCGAGGAACCTCTTCGTCGCGGCGTTCATCGGCTCGCCGTCGATGAACCTGGTCGACGCGCGCGTCGAGAACGGACGGGCGCGCTTCGCCGGCTTCGACGTGCCGGTCGGCGACCGGGCGGGCATCGGCTCGGAGTCGCGCGACGTCGTCCTCGGGATCAGGCCGACCGACTTCGAGCTCGGTCCCGCCGCGGACCCGTCGTGGCCGCGCCTTTCGGTCGAGGCCGAGGTCGTGGAGGACCTCGGCGCCGAGCTGCACGTCATCTTCGGCATCGACGCGCGGGCCGTCTCCGCCGAGGCCGTACGCGCGGCGGTCGAGGCGTCGGACGGCGACGAGGGCAAGCTGCTCGCCGACGACACGCGGGCGATCTTCACGGCGCGCGTGGCCGCGCGGCAGCCCGTCCGGGTGGGCGAGCGCGTCGAGCTGGCGCTCGACCCGGGACGGCTCCACTTCTTCGATCCCGGCGACGGGATGGCGCTGGCACCAGCGCCCGGCATGACGTTCGTCACGGCGAATCGGTGACACCGGTTCCTGGCGACCCCGGAAGGGCGTCGCTAGGCTCGGTCCCATGAATGCCTCTGCCGCAGTCGTGTCGGCCCACGACCTCACCCGCCGCTACGGCGAAGGCGAGACCGCCGTCGACGCCCTCCGGGGCGTCTCCCTCGACGTCCAGAAGGGCGAGCTCGTCGCCGTCATGGGCCCGTCGGGCTCCGGCAAGTCGACCCTCATGCACATCCTCGCCGGGCTCGACCGGCCGACCTCCGGGACGGTCGAGATCGACGGCACCGAGATCTCCCGGCTCGGCGACACCGACCTGACGAAGCTGCGGCGCGACAAGATCGGGTTCATCTTCCAGTTCTTCAACCTGCTGCCGATGCTGACGGCGGAGGAGAACGTCGTCCTGCCGCTGTCGATCGCCGGCGAGAGCGCCGACCGCGAGTGGCTCGACGGCCTGCTGGCGAAGGTCGGCCTGACCCAGCGCCGCACCCACCGCCCGTCGGAGCTGTCCGGCGGCCAGCAGCAGCGCGTCGCGATCGCGCGTGCGCTCGTGTCGAAGCCGACCATCGTCTTCGCGGACGAGCCGACCGGCAACCTCGACTCCAAGACGAGCGGCGAGATCCTCGACCTGATGCGCGACTCGGTCGACGCGTACGGCCAGACCACGGTCATGGTCACCCACGACGCCCGCGCGGCCGCGATCGCCGACCGGGTGCTGTTCCTGGCCGACGGCCAGATCGTGCAGGACCGCACCGAGCTGACCGCGGCCGACGTCCTGGCCGTCATGCAGGGCCTCGACAGCTAGGCCATGCTGAAGGTCGCCCTCAAGGGTCTGGCCGGTCGCAAGCTGCGCGCACTGCTGACGTCGCTCGCGATCGTCCTCGGCGTCGCGATGATCAGCGGCACCTACGTCCTGACGGACACGATCAACGCCGGCTTCACGCAGGTGTTCACGACCGTCTACAAGTCGACGGACGCGGTGATCACCGGCAAGAGCGCCGTCGGAAACGGCGACAACGGCACCAACGCGCCGTCGTTCTCGGCCTCCCTGCTCGGCAAGGTGCGTGCGCTCCCCGACGTCGCGCAGGCCTACGGCGGCATCGCCGACCAGGCCCAGCTGGTCGGGCACGACGGCAAGGTGATCACGGCCGGCGGCGCGCCCGGGCTCGCGTTCAGCGTCAACCCGCAGGACACGCGCATGAACCCGCTCGTGCTGACCGAGGGCCGCTTCCCGACCGGGCCGGACGAGGTCGCGATCGACTCGCACACCGCTTCGAAGGAGGACTTCGAGGTCGGCGACACCATCCAGGTGATCGCCCGCGGGCCGGAGCAGCCGTTCAAGATCGTCGGCATCGACCAGCTCGGCGGCGTCTCGTCGATCGGCGGCGCCACCATCGCGGTGTTCTCGCTGCCGACGGCGGAGAAGCTGTTCCACAAGGCGGGGCTGCTCGACTCGATCTCGATCGCGTCGAAGCCCAACGTGCCGCGGGCGCAGCTCCTGAGCGAGATCCAGCGCGTCCTGCCGCCGGCGACGCAGGTGCGGTCGGGCGAGCAGCAGGCCAAGCAGTCGGAGAAGGACACCTCGTCCTTCACGAAGATCTTCCAGTACTTCCTGCTCGCCTTCGCCGGGATCGCGCTGTTCGTCGGCACGTTCGTGATCGCGAACACGCTCTCGATCACGATCGCCCAGCGCGCGCGCGAGTTCGGGACGCTGCGCACGATCGGCGCGACCCGCAGGCAGATCCTCGTGTCCGTGATGATCGAGGGCGGCGCGATCGGCATCCTCGCCTCGCTGATCGGGCTCGGGCTGGGCGTCGGGCTCGCCGAAGGGCTCGACAGCCTCTTCAAGTCGGTGGGCATCGACCTGCCGCAGGCCGGCCTGGTCTTCGCGACGCGCACGGTGATCGTGTCGCTGGTCGTCGGCACGGTCGTGACGCTGCTCGCGAGCTTCATGCCGGCCATCCGGGCCACCCGGGTGGAGCCGATCGCCGCCGTGCGCGAGGGCGTCCTGCCCCCGTCCCAGCTCCAGCGCTTCGGCCTGCCGGTCGCGCTCGGCGTGCTCGCCGTCGCGCTCGCCCTGCTCCTGTTCGGGGCCTTCGACGGCAACGCCAGCACCGTGCAGCGCCTGCTCGGGATCGGCGTCGGCGTCCTGGCCGCCTTCGTCGGCGTCGCGCTGGTCGCGCCGAAGTTCGTGCCCCCGATGGTGCGCGTGCTCGGCCGGCCGGGCGCGTCCCTGGGCGGGACCGCCGGGACGCTCGCCCGCGACAACGCCATGCGCAACCCGGCGCGCACCGCCTCGACCGCCGCCGCGCTGATGATCGGCCTCGCGCTGGTGACGGTCGTCGCCGTGCTCGCGGCCGGCCTGAAGGCGCGGTTCGAGAGCGCGGTGAACGAGCTCTTCCACGCCGACTACGCGCTCACGTCGGAGAACGGCTTCACGCCGACCGGCGTGGCCTCCGAGGCCGCGGTGCGCCGGGTGCCGGGCGTGAATGTCGTCGCGGGCGTCCGCGCCGGCGACGGCAAGGCGTTCGGCCACCACATCAGCGTCACCGGCGTGACCGGCGACGTCTCGAAGGTGATCGCCGTGAAGTGGCAGAAGGGCTCGCCGGCGGTGCCGGGCCGGCTCGGCTCGAACGGCGCCTTCGTGTCCAAGGACTATGCGAAGGACAAGCACCTCGACATCGGCTCGCCGATCGACCTGACGGTGCCGACCGGTCAGGTGCTCCACCTGCGACTGAAGGGGATCTTCGCCCCGCCCAAGGGCGGCTCGCCCTACGGCGAGGTGACGATCGGGACGAAGCTCTTCGACTCCGTGTACCAGAACCCGCAGGACATCTTCGCCTTCGTCAACATCGCCGGCGGGGTCAGCGCGAGCAACACCGCGAAGCTGAACCAGGCGCTGAGCCTCTTCCCCGACGCCAAGGTCTCGACCGAGAGCGAGTTCAAGAAGCAGCAGGAGCAGGGAATCAACATCCTCCTCAACCTGCTGTACGTGCTGCTCTCGCTCGCGATCATCGTCAGCCTGTTCGGGATCGTGAACACGCTGGTGCTGACGATCTTCGAGCGGACGCGCGAGATCGGGATGCTGCGCGCGGTCGGCATGACGAGGCGCCAGGTGCGGCGGATGATCCGCTACGAGTCGATCGTGACGGCGCTCGTCGGCGCCGCGCTGGGCATCCCGCTCGGCGTCGGGCTCGCCGCGCTCGTCGGGCAGGCGATCGACTTCTTCGCCTTCACCGTCCCGTGGGGCTCGATCGTCGTCTTCGTGATCGCCGCGATCGTCGTCGGCCTGCTCGCGGCGATCTTCCCGGCGCGCCGCGCCTCGCGGCTGAACGTCCTGAACGCGCTCCAGTACGAGTGACGTCGGCGCGCCTGGCGGCCCTCGTCGAGGCGCTCCGCCTCCACGTCTCGGCCGACGACGCCGAGGAGGCCGACCGCTGCGCGATGCTCCGGCTGGCCGCCGAGCTGAGCGACCCACTCTCGCGCGACGAGCCGACGGCGCACTTCACCGCGTCGGCGTTCGTCGTCGACGCGACCGGCGGGCGGACCTGCCTCGTCGAGCACGCGAAGCTCGGGCGGCTCCTCCAGCCCGGAGGCCACATCGAGAGCGCCGACGCCACCGTCGAGGCGGCCGCGCTGCGCGAGGCGCGCGAGGAGACGGCGCTCGAGCTGCGGCTCCACCCCGGCGCACCGCGGCCGTTCGACCTCGACATCCACCGGATCCCGGCGCGCGGCGACGAGCCCGAGCACCTGCACCTCGACGTGCGCTACCTGCTCGTGGGCGCGGGCGAGCCGTGCGCGGGCGCGGCGTGGTACGCCCTCGGCGAGGCCGGCGACGCGTCGGTCGGCCGGCTCGCGGCGAAGGCCCGCGCCTACGCCGCGTCGTAGCGGAAGCCCGGCCCCGGCTCGACCGGGAGCGGGCTGACCGGCAGCCCGGGACGCGGGCCGCCCGTGTTGTAGGCGGCCGGCGCCACGTCGTTCGGGCCGTCCGGGTGGAAGAGCGACGCGAGGAGCTGGATCTGGCCGCGCCCCGGCCCGAGCTCGAACTGCCCGCCGCCGTACAGCTCGATGCCGCGCTCCGCGCAGCGGTCGTAGAACTCGAACAGGCGCGCGAGCGAGCCGAACCGCGACGGCTTGGAGTTGAGGCAGCGGGGCGCGAAGGGCAGCGCCTCGACGTCGGCCCACGAGTGGATGGGCGCGTCCCACGTGATGCGGTCGCGGTAGGGGGCGAGCACCGCGTCGGTCGCGTCGGTGAGCCCCGGGTCCTCGATCCACGCCGACGGGATCGCCGTCGCGGCGCGCTCGTACAGCTCGGGATCGGGCGGATTGTCCACCGGGGTGCCCTCGTAGGCGCCCTTCAGGTCGAGGACGTCGACGTTGCCCCACTCCGCGAGCTCCTGCCAGCGCTCGTCGGTCCAGTCGGGCACGGGGTCGAGCTTGTAGCGGATGCCGGGGTACAGCCGCACCCAGTCGGCGAGCCCGGCTCGCGTCGAGACGACGAAGGTCAGCGGCCGGGCCTCGCGGCCTAGGCGGTCGCCGAGCGTCGTGCCCGCCTGGCGCAGGGCGAGGTCGAGGGCGGCCGACTCGAAGGCCCAGCGGCGGTAGTCGAGGTAGGCGTGCTGGTCGGGCGGGGCGGGGAACAGGTCGAGCCCGTCGAGCCGGTCGGAGAGCGCCGCGAGCGTCCACGTCCCGCTCAGGTCGACCGCCGGAAAGCGGTCGTGCTCCGCCGCGTCGTACGTCACGTCCTCGCCGACGCCCTCGTGGCCGGCGCCGTGCAGGTGGACGACGGTGGTCTTGCGCAGGAAGGAGCCGACGTCGACCGCGAGGGTCTCGGTCTCGACGGAGTCGATCGTCAGCTCGAGGCCGGCCAGCGTGTCCCAGGTGCCCACGGCCGAAGACTACGGACCGGGCGCGACCCGGCGGCGGCTCACGTCCGCGGCTCTTCGAGCCAGCCCTTCTCGCGGGCGACGTCGACGGCCTCGCGCCGGTTGCGGGCGCCGAGCTTGCGGATGGCGGCGCTCAGGTAGTTGCGGACGGTGCCCTCGGACAGATGGAGGTCGGCGGCGATCTCGGCGGCCGTGCCGTAGGTGGTCGCGGCGGCGAGGACGTCGTGCTCGCGGGCGGTCAGCGGGCTCTCGCCGTCGGCGAGCGCCTCGGCGGCGAGCTGCGTGTCGACGACGCGCCGGCCCGCCGCGACGGAGCGGATCGCGCAGGCGAGCTCCCCGGCAGGCGCGTCCTTGAGCAGGAAGCCGCTCGCGCCGCCCGAGAGGGCGCGCCTGAGGTAGCCCGGGCGCCCGAAGGTGGTGAGGATCAGGCTGCGCGTCCCGGGCACGTCGCGGGCGATCGCCTCGGCGGCGGCGATCCCGTCGAGGCCGGGCATCTCGACGTCGAGCAGCGCCACGTCCGGGCGGTGCGTCCGCGCCGCGGCGACGGCGTCGTCGCCGCGCTCGACCTCGGCCACGACCGTGATGTCGTCCTCGAGCGAGAGCAGGCTGACGAGCGCGCCGCGGACCATGGCCTGGTCCTCCGCGACGAGGACGCGGATCACGTCGCGGGCTGCGGGTCGAGGGGCACGCTCAGGCGCAGGCGGAAGCCGCCCTCCGGGCGCGGGCCCGCGACGAGGCTGCCGCGGATGCGCTCCGCCCGCTCAGCGAGTCCGACCAGGCCGCTGCCGCGTCCGGCCCGGACGGGCTCCTTGGCCACCGCCAGACCGTCGTCCACCACCTCGACCTCGGCGAGCGTGCCGTCCGACCGGACGCGGATCTCGCAGTTCCTCGCGCCGCTGTGGCGGACGACGTTCGTGGTCGCCTCGCGCAGCGCCCAGGCGAGCGTCGACTCGACCTCGGCGGGCAGGTCGACCGGGCCCTCGTCGAGCACGAAGTGGATCCCCGCGGCGGAGAGCGCGGTGCGCGCGCCCTCGACCGCGTCGCGCAGTGCGAGGCGCCGGTAGCCCTGCACCGCCTCCCGCACCTCGGCCAGCGCGCGCCGCGTCACGTCCTGGACGTCGGCGAGCTCGCTCGACGCGCGCTGCGGATCGCGCTCCAGCAGCTTCGTCGCCAGCTCGGTCTTGAGCGCGACGATCGAGAGGCTGTGCCCGAGCAGGTCGTGCAGGTCGCGGGCGATGCGCAGCCGCTCCTCGGCGACCGCCATCCCCGCAAGCTCCTCGCGCGCGGAGCGCAGGTCCTGGTTCGTCCGGATCTGGCGCCCGAAGGCGCCCATCATGAGCCCGATCGCGACCACGGACAGGACGAGCGAGCCGGTGGCCGACGAGTTGGTTCCCATCGCGCCGGCGGCGATGCCGACGCCCGTCGCGGTGACGGCGATCACCGCCAGCGCCAGCCGCACGGGCAGCAGCATCCCGGCCGCGGCGACGAGGTAGACGAAGAGCGCCGCGCACGACCTCGGCCCGCCCAGCGCGAGCGTCAGCGTCGCCAGCACCGCGAGCCCGGCGATGCCGAGCGCGATGAACCGGAGGTCGCGGATGAAGCTCCGCGCAGGTGGGAGCAGCGAGAGGTACAGCGCGACGAAGCCGCCGAAGCACGTGCAGACGAGCGCCAGGCGCCAGGCCGGCAGCGACGAGGTCGCCAGGTCGTGGACGGCTCCGGCGAGGAAGAGCAGGCCGACCGCCGTCCCGACCCGGGCGCGCAGGCGACTGCGCGAGCCCCACACGCCGACCAGGGCGTCGTCGACCCTCCGCTTCCGCTCCTCCGGTTCCATCGTGAGCAATGGTGCCGGTCCCCGCTCAGACGCGCTGCGTGTCCCGCCGGTAGGCGCGGGCGGCGACCAGCGCGGCGCCGATGCTCCACGCGGCGACGACGAGCCACCCCGTCCGGCCCCACGCGTGGCCGCCCACGCCGACGTGTCCTGCCTGGACGAGCCAGTACGACGGCAGCGCCTGCGCGATCGTGTGCATGACCCCGCCCGTGATCGGGTACCACACGCCGCCCAGGAAGGCGAGCAGCGCGGTGGTGCCGCCCATCGCCGGGCCGATCGAGTCGGGCGTCAGCAGGTGGCCCATCAGGATCCCGAGCCCGGCGAAGGGGATCAGGCCCACGAGGATGAGCCCGGTCATCTCGAGCCAGCTGCCGGCGGGGATCGACACGCCGAGCGCGGCGCCGGCCGCGAAGAGCAGGGCCATCGTCGTGGCGGCCGTCAGGTACGCGGTCAGCACCTTCACGCGGAAGTAGCTCCGCGGCGACAGCGGGGTGAGGCGGAGCTGGCGGTTCCACCCGACCGAGCGCTCCCCGGCGATGCGCGCGCCGGTGGAGAGGACGGCGTTCATCGTCCCGAAGGCGGACAGCGCCACCATGTAGTAGAGCGGCGCGTCGAGCCCGCTCGACGCGAAGTCGTGCTCGTTCCGGTTCGGCCCGGCGATCAGGAAGAAGAGGACGACCGGGAAGCCCCAGGCGAAGAGGAAGAACCGGCGGTTGCGGAACGTCCGCAGCAGCTCGTAGCGGGCGTAGGTCGCGGCGTTCACCGCGCCACCTCCTTCGGCTCGTCGGCCGGATCGGCCGTCAGGTGCAGGAACGCCTCCTCGAGGCCGGCGCCGTTGATCTCGATGTCGCGGACGTCGGGCTGCTCGGCGAGGAGGGCGCGGATCGCGGCGTCGGAGTCGGTGCAGGCGAGGACGATCGCGTCGCCCCGGCGGTCGACGCGCGAGACGCCGGGCAGCCGCTCGAGCATCTCCGCGGGCACGTCGGGCAGCGTGGCCCGGATCGTCCGCGAGCCGACCATCGCCTTGATCTCGGTCGTCGAGGCGTCGGCGACGACGACGCCCTGCGCCATCAGCACGGCGCGGTCGGCGTAGGCGTCGGCCTCGTCGAGGTAGTGGGTCGCGAAGAGCACGGTCTTCCCGCGCGCCGCGAAGTCGCGGACGGTCAGCCAGAACGAGTGGCGCGTCTCCACGTCCATGCCGACCGTGGGCTCGTCGAGGACGAGCAGGTCGGGGTTCGAGACCAGCGCGACCGCGAAGCGGACGCGCTGCGTCTCGCCGCCGGACAGCTTCTCGGTGCGGCGGTCGGCGAGCGGCTCGACGCGCGCGAGCGACAGCACCTCGTCGACCGGCAGCGGCGCGGGGTAGAGCGACGCCATCATCGTCACGAGCTCGCGCACCTTCAGGTCGCGGATCACCGCGCCGGTCTGGAGCATCGCGCCGATCTTCCCGGCGGCGATCGCGTCGGCGGGCGACAGCCCGAAGAGGGTCACCTGCCCCCGGTCGGGCCGGCTGAGTCCGAGCAGCATGTCGACGGTCGTCGACTTCCCGGCCCCGTTCGGGCCGAGCAGCGCCACGGTCTCGCCCGGCGCGATCGCGACGCTCACGCCGCGCACCGCCTGCACGGGCCCCGCCGGGCTGTCGTACGTCTTGTGCAGGTCGTCCAGCCGGACGCCTGCCTGAGTCTGGTCCGTCTGCATGCCCGAATGGTGCGCCGCCGTCGCGCGCGCCGGTAGAGGCCCGCGTCACCACCTGCGCATGACGAACGTCACGTGGCCCCGACGGGATGCGAGGGGCGAGAACCAGGGTCAGACCCGGGTCTGACCCTGCCGGTCGGCCCGGCACGACCGCCCGGGCTGCGAGGATCCCGTCCCTGTGCAGCCGTTTCCGGCTCCGGACCGGCAAACCGGGGTCAGACCCGGGTCTGACCCTGCCGGTGCGGCCCTCGGAGGTCGCTGCGGGTCGACTACCCGGCGCCGCGGGTGCGGTCGAGGTGCGCGCGCAGCGCGTCGAGGCGGTCGTCCCATTCCTCGCCGGTCGCCGTCAGGCGGTAGCGCGTCTCGCGGCCCTGGCGGCTCGACTCGACCAGGCCGGCGTCGGCGAGCGTCGCCAGGTGCTTCGCGACCGCCTGGCGCGTGATCGGCAGCTCGCCCGTCAGCTCCGTCGCCGTGGCCGTGCCGCGGTCGGCGATGACGCCGAGGACGTGGCGGCGGCTCGGGTCCGCGAGCGCGCTGAAGACCTGCCCGATCGGGTCGGTCACGTTCGGCTCAGACGCGGGCGAGCGCCGACGCCTGGAGATCGAGCGCGGCGGTCCAGGCCGGCGAGGTCTCGACGACCGTCAGGCGCGTGCCGTCGAGGTCGTCGTCCAGGGTGAACTCGACCTCGCCCTCGTCGTCGAAGTGCAGCGCGAGGCGGTGCTCCGGGTCGACCTCGGTCACCGTCGCGTGACGCTCCTCGCCGTTCCCCCAGCGGAAGCTCGCGCCGCCGCCGGGCCGGAGGTCGAGCTCGACGTCGTTGGCGAACCAGTCCTCGAGGCGCTCGGCCTCGGTCAGCGCGGCCCACAGCTCCTCCCGCGCGACACCCTCGTAGACGACTTCCCTGCGAATCATGTGCAACCTCCGGGTTGCGCTATTATGGCAACTGACTGGTTGCACGTTAGCGAAGGGAGATGCCCCCGTGATGGTTGGATCCGTGGTCCCGATGGTGGTCGAGCAGGACGGGCGCGGCGAGCGCTCGTTCGACATCTACTCGCGGCTGCTCCGCGAGCGCATCGTCTTCCTCGGGCAAGAGGTGAACGACGACATCGCCAACCTCGTCGCCGCCCAGCTCCTCTTCCTCGACGCCGAGGAGCCCGGCAAGGACATCTGGCTCTACATCAATTCGCCCGGCGGCTCGGCCTACGCGGGCATGGCCATGTACGACGCGATGCAGTACGTGAAGTCCGACGTCGCCACCGTCTGCCTCGGGATGGGCATGAGCGCGGCCGCGATGATCCTCTGCGGCGGCGCGCCGGGGAAGCGGTTCGCCCTCCCCAACGCGAAGATCATGATCCACCAGGGCTCGGGCGGCTTCCGCGGCACGCCGGCCGACATCCAGATCGCCGCGCGCGAGATCCTCGACATGACGCGGAAGATGGCCCAGATCATCTCGCGCCACAGCGGCCAGGACGTGGACGACGTGCTCCGCGACATCGACCGCGACAACTTCATGACGCCCGAGGAGGCCGTGGAGTACGGCCTGATCGACGCCGTCATGGGCACGGCCCCCGCGTGACGTCCACGATCGTCGACGAGGGCGAGGCGGCGGGGTTCCGGCCCTAGTCGAGCTTGATGCGGCTGGGCGGCCAGTAGGTCAGGAGCAGCGGCCCGATCAGGCTCTTGCGCGGCACCGTCCCCCACGTGCGCGAGTCGCAGGAGTGCCGGCGGTCGTCGCCCATGAAGAAGTACTGGCCTGCGGGCACGCGCGGCCAGACGTCCGTCTGCGTGTCGCGGTAGCGCTTCCGGAGGTACGGCTCGGCGAGGCGCTTCCCGTTCACGTAGAGCACGCCGTTCTCCTCGCTGACCCGGTCGCCCGGCAGGCCGATCAGCCGCTTCACGTACGTGCCGCCCTCGCCGCACGCCGTCGCCGCCGCGGCCGGCGCGGTGAAGACGACCACCTGGCCGCGCTTCGGCGAGCCGAAGCGGTAGGCGAGGCGGTTGACGACCACGCGGTCGGAGCTGCCGCCCTCGCACCACGGCCCCGGCCTGGCGCAGTGCAGCGTCGGCTCCATCGACGACGAGGGGATCCGGTACGGCTTCGCCACTTCCGCCTCGAAGACCAGGACGACGGCGAGCGCGACGCAGATCGTCGCGATCCAGTCGAGGAGCGTGCGCCAGCCGCGGATCCGCACCGCGGCATGGTAGACGGCCTTCGGCGCTCCTCCCTACGCCCCGACGCTCGACCGGGGCGCCCGGCGGGCGGCCGCGACGACGCGCTCGACCGCCTGCCGGAACGGCTCGGGCACCTGCGCGTTCGGGCTGCTGAAGCGCTTCCAGGCCGCCGCCGGCTTCCCGCGCCGCGCGTGCAGGCCGGCCACGCCCTCGAAGTCCGGGACGAGCGTGACGGTGCGACGGCGTCCCGCGATGCGCAGGATCCCCTCGTTCGCTGCCCGCTCGGCCTCGATCGGCTGCTGCCCCTTCGGCGCGTCGCGGTCGTGGACGACGACGTAGGGGATGCCGCACGCGTTGCAGATCTCCGCGAAGAGCGGGATGTTGCCCTTGCCGGAGCAGTCGACGACGGCGATCGCCTCCCGGTCGACGTCGTAGCCGAGCCGCTGGAAGACGAACGGCAGCGCGATCTTCTCGGTCCGGCCCTCCACGAGGAGCGCCGCGCGCGACAGGAACAGCTCGGCGCGCTCGGCGTCGAACTCGGCGAGCACCCGGAAGCTCTTCTCCTGCGTGAGCGGCTCCGGCTGGACGAGCACCGTCCCCGCCCGGTCGTCGTGGCGGACGAGCACCAGCTCGTCCAGCCGGTCGACGCCGAGGAAGACCGGCGCGTGCGTCGAGAAGAGCACCTGGTTGCGACCGCGGGCGGCGAGCCGTCGCAGCAGCCCGTGCAGGTGCCGCTGTCCGGGCGGGCTCAGGAAGAGCTCCGGCTCCTCGATCAGCACGACGAGCCCGCGCACGCGCGCGTCGACCAGTCCCGACACGGCGCGGACGAGCGCGAGGCCGCCGTCCGGGTCGGTCCAGCGGCCGCCGTGCTGCGGGAGCGCGCCGCGGACGACCTCCACGGCCCGCGAGGCCGCCTGGCCGGCCGGGGCGAGCACCGTCGACGAGCGCAGGTTCGCCGGGAAGTACAGGGCGGGCGGGGCGTCCTCGCGGTTGAGGTTCAGGGTGGCCGGCGGCCGGGCGTCCAGGAACATCGTGCGGTCGCCGGAGACGGCCTCGATGTGCACGCGCACGTAGCCGTCCGAGACGTCGGCCAGGGTGGGCATCGGCGCCGCCGCCTCGAGCAGCGCCCAGATGGCCGCCAGCACCGTCGATTTGCCCGACGACGACTCGCCGACGAGCGCGCACATCGCGCCGGGCGCCAGCTCCACGTCGCGCGCTCCGCGGAACCCGTGGATCGAGACGCGATCCAACAGCACCCGTGACCTAGCCCCGGATCGCGTTCTTCAGGAAGAAGAGGAGGTTGGCCGGCCGCTCGCCGAGCCGCCGCATGAGGTACGGGTACCACTCGGGCCCGTAGGGCGTGGCGACGAGCACCTTGAAGCCGCGGCGGGCGAGCTCGAGCTGGAGCTGGCCGCGCACGCCGTAGAGCATCTGGAGCTCGAACCGGTCGCGGCCGACCCCGTGCTCCTCGGCGTAGCGGATCGCATGGTCGATCAGCGTCTCGTCGTGCGTCGCCACGGCGGTGTAGCCGCCGCCGCTCAGCATCGTCTCGAGCAGGCTCGCGTACGCGCGGTCGACGTCGGCCTTGTGCGGGTATGCCACGTCGGGCGGCTCGAGGTACGCGCCCTTGACGAGCCGCAGGTTCGGCTCGAGCGGCAGCAGCGACTCGAGGTCGGCGGGCGTCCGGTACAGGTACGCCTGGAGCACTGTGCCGACGTTGTCGAGCCCGGCCTCGCGCAGCGCGCGGTAGATCCGGAGCGTCGCGTCGACGAACGACGACTGCTCCATGTCGATCCGCAGGAGCTGGCCGTGCCCGCGGGCGTGCTCGACGAGCCGCCGCACGTTCGAGAGCGCGAGGCCCTCGTCGATCTCGAGGCCCAGGTGCGTGAGCTTGAGCGCGACGTTCGCGCGCAGCTCGTCCTTCGCGATGCGGTCGATCACCGCGACGTACTGCTCGACGACCTCCTCGGCGGCGGCGCGGTCGTGGACGCCCTCGCCGAGCAGCGTCGTGTTCGCCCAGAGCCCGCCGTCGTTGAGCGTGCACAGGACGCGGGCCGCGTCGTCGAGCGTCTCGCCCGCGACGAAGCGGCCGGCGCCCAGGCGCATGCCGTGGCGGCGCACGAAGCGCTGCACGCGCGGGCTGTCGGCGGCCGCGAGGATCGCCTTGCGCAGCGCGCCGTTGGCCGCGGCCGAGAGCCGCCCCTGCGCCGGCCCGCTCAGAAGCGCTCCCGCAGCCAGTCGTGCACCTGGGGCACGCGCCTCTCGTACAGCGTCAGGTGGCCGTTCTCGTCGTCGAGCCAGGCCTCCGCACCGGGGATCCGCTCCGCGAGCCAGCGGCCGTGCGCGATCGGGACGAAGCGGTCGTCGGCGCCGTGGACGACGAGCACGGGCCGGTCGATGCGGCCGGGGTCGAAGCCCCAGTCGGTCGTGAAGGCGATGTCGTCGTCCACCCAGCCCGCCGCGGACCCGGGCAGGCCGACCACGATCGTCTCGTGGAGCCAGGCGGCGAGCGGACCGGACAGCACGGCCCGGTCGGCGGGGCCGACGAGCGACTCCACCCCGTCGAAGAAGGTCTCGGGCGTGGCGGCGAGCATCTCCGCGCGCAGCTCCTCGAGGGCGGGCCGCAGCACCTCGACCCCGGTCAGCGCGAGGTCGAACTCCTCCAGGTTGGCCTCGCCCATCCCGGCGAGCCAGTCGAGCCCGTCGGCGCCCCAGGGCGCGATGCCGGCCAGGGACGCCGCGGCGACCACCCGGTCGCCGCCGAGCGCGGCGCACGCGAGCGCGTGCGGGCCGCCGCCCGAGATCCCCCACGTGGCGAAGCGGTCGATGCCGAGCGCGTCCGCGACGGCCGTCGTGTCGGCCGCGGCCTGGGCGACGGTCCGCCCGGCCAGCGGCGTCGAGCCGCCGTAGCCCGCCCGGTCGAGCCCGACCAGGCGCACGCCGCGGTCGGCGGCCGAGGCGCTCCATCCGTCCCAGAGCAGGCCGCAGCCCGGCGTGCCGTGGTGGACGACGATCGGGGCTCCCGCGGGATCGCCGCCCTCGTGGACCGTGAGCGTGCGTCCGTCGGGAAGCGTGAGCGCGCGGGCCGCCACGCGCGCAATCGTCGCATGCTCGGGCAACGTCGCGCAGGCGAAGCTACGCGCGCTGCGCGGGCGGCGGCGCGGTCGAGCCGCGGACGATCAGCTTCGTCGCCAGCTCGACGCGCAGCGCGTCGAGCCGCTGCCGGTCGATCAGCCGGATCAGCAGGCTGGCGCCCATGCGACCGAGCTCGGCGAGCGGCTGCCGGACCGTCGTCAGCATCGGGTCGACGATCTGCGCCTCCTCGAGGTCGTCGAAGCCCACGATCGAGAGGTCGTCCGGGACGCTGATGCCGTAGAGCCGCGCGGCCTGGAAGACGCCGACGGCCATGTTGTCGTTGAAGGCGAAGATCGCGGTCGGCCGGTCGGGGCGGCCGAGCAGCTTCACCGCGGCCTCGTACCCGCCCATGATCTGCCAGTCGGCGGAGACCACGAGCGACGGATCGGGCAGCAGGTCGTAGCTCGACAGCGCGGCGCGGAAGCCGTGCAGCCGCTCCTCGGTGGCCGCCCAGCCCACCTCGCCCGTGATCGCGCCGATGCGGCGGTGGCCGAGCCGGAGCAGGTGCTCGGTCGCCTCCTTCGCGCCGGCGGCGTGGGCCGCCGAGACGACGGGGATGCCTTCGGGCGCCGCCTCGCGCGGGTCGACGACGACGAACGGGAAGCCCTGCCGCTTCAGCGTGCGCAGCTCCTCGCTCGACTCGGCCGGCAGCAGCAGGAGCGCGCCGTCGGTCGTGCCGCGCATCAGCTGGTCGAGCAGCGACACCTCGCGGTCGTGCAGGTGCAGCGTGGGGCAGATGACGATGCGCATGTCCTCCTCGTACAGCCCCTCGGCCGCGCCGGCCAGGATCGCGCCGAAGTACTCGGCGTTCACGAACGGCAGCGTCGAGCCGACGATGCCGGTGCGGCCGCTCGAGAGCCCGCGCGCGCCGCGGTTCGTGCTGAACCCGTGCTCGCGCACGACGCGCAGGACCGCCTCGCGCGTCTGCGGCGCGACGTCGGGACGGTCGTTCAGGACGCGCGAGACCGTGGCGATCGACACGCCGGCGAGCCCCGCGATGTCGCGGATGGTGGCCCTGCCTCCGGCCGTCTGTGCCATCCATCCATTCTGCACGATCGTCGTAACCGTTGCCGGGAAACATCCCTGTGCGCAAGGCGATTGCGCGTTGCCTCTTGACTTGACCGGCGAAAACGTGGTAACCGTTCCCGGAAATTTCCAGTGGTCGCACGTTTCCCCACCCTCCTTCGCCCCCCGGCGAAAGAAAGGAACGCGATGTCACGTCACCTCCGCTCCCCGCGCTGGCTGGCCGCTCTGGCGGTCGTCGTGCTGGGCGCCGTGGGCCTCTCGCTCCTGCTCGGGAGCTCGTCCGCCCCGGCAGCCACACCCGCCGCCGCATCGCACGCCACGGCTCATCCGTGTCTGACGATGACCGGCTCGGGCGATCCGGCGTTCACCCGCAACTTCAACCCGTTCACGTCGACCGGCATCCCCAGCGGCCAGTTCGTCAAGGGCGCGTTCTACGAGGGCCTGATCATCTCGCCCGAGGGCGGGAAGCCCGCCGTGCCGTGGCTCGCCCGCAGCTGGAAGTGGTCGAACGGCAACAAGACCCTCACCCTGCAGCTCGCGAAGAACGTCACCTGGTCGGACGGCAAGCCGATGACCTCGGCCGACGTCGTCTACAGCATGAAGGGCGGCTCGAACGCGACGCAGCAGAAGACGATGGACCTGACCGGCTTCTCGCGGCCGGGCACGAACATCGCGTCGATCAGCGCGAAGGGCAAGTACGCGGTCGTGGTCAAGCTGAAGACGGCCGACTCGCAGTTCATCGCGCAGACGCTGAACGGCGTCATCGTCGTGCCGCAGCACATCTGGTCGAAGGTGGCGAACCCGGCGACCTTCACGAACTCGAACCCGGTGGGCACCGGTCCGTTCACGGTCATCAGCCGGTTCACGCCGCAGGACTACGTGTTCTCGAAGAACCCGCACTACTGGCAGGCAGGCATGCCGAAGATCAACTGCCTCGAGTACGTGCAGGCCGCGTCGAACGACTCCGCGCTGGCGCTGATCCAGAGCGGCCAGGTCGACTGGACGCACAACTTCGTCCCGAACGTCGAGAGCGCGTACGAGGCCAAGGACGAGGCCCACTTCCACGCGTTCTACGCGACGACCGCCTACCCGGTCTCGCTCGTCTTCGACGACACGCAGTACCCGTACAGCCTCGTCGCCTTCCGCAAGGCGCTGAGCATGGCGATCAACCGCGACCAGGTCTCGAAGCTGGGCGAGTACGGCTACGCCCCGCCGACGGACGCGATCGGCCTCAACGGCCTGTTCCCGCAGTGGGTCACGGACGCGAGCGTCAAGGCCGAGTCCAAGCAGCTGTCGACGTACAACCCGGCGGCGGCCAAGAAGCTGCTGACCGACAACGGCTTCACCTACCAGGGCTCGAAGCTGATCGACCCGAAGGGCAACCCGGTCAACCTCGACATCCACGTGATCTCGGGCTGGTCGGACTGGGTCGCGTCGAACCAGATCATCACGAAGAACCTCCAGGCGATCGGCATCGACTCGAACGTGAAGCTCGAGCCGGACTGGAACTCCTGGTACCCGAACGCCTCGTCGACGAAGAACCCGACGCTGCTCTGGCAGAACGGCTCGCAGGGCTCGCCGTACGGCTTCTTCTACGCGAACCTCTCCCAGAACGCCTACGTCCCGTCCGGTCAGGACGCGACGAACACCGGCAACTGGGAGCACACCTACAACGCGCAGGCCACCACGCTCCTGAACAAGTGGAAGGCGACGCTCGATCCGAAGCAGCAGCACACGATCGCGACCCAGCTCGAGAAGATCTGGCTGGACAACCTCCCGATCGTCCCGCTCTTCATCGGGCCGCGGTGGTCGACGTACAGCACCAAGTACTTCCACTGCTTCGACTCGCCGAAGAACTTCTTCGGTGACCCGATCTTCACGACGTACCCCGACAACCTCCTGTCGTTCACCCGGATCTGCCCGGGCGGCAAGGCCGGGGCGTAGGACCGAGTCGCACTGCACACTCGCGGCGGGCGGGAATCCTCCCGCCCGCCGCGAACCCCCTCGCCCAAGTGAGCCTGCTTGCCAACCCCTCTCCTCATGCGTGATTCTCGGGCGCCGGTGACGGCGCGGGGCGGGAAGGCGCCGATCGCACGTCCGGACGGCGCGGCCCACGCCGGCGAGGAGCGCGCATGAGGTGGTTCCTCCGCCGGCTGGTCTTCTACGTGTTCGCCCTCTGGGTGGCGATCACGCTGAACTTCATCCTCCCGCGGGCGATGCCCGGCGACCCGGTCGGCGGCGTCATCTCCCACCTCTCGCCGGCGCAGATCCAGTCGAACCCGGGGATCATCCAGACGTACAAGGCGCTGCTCGGCGGCGGCAAGGGCTCGTTCCTCCACGACTACTGGCTCTACCTCGGCCACGTCGGGCACCTGAACTTCGGCATCTCGTACTCCACCTACCCGGCCAAGGTGTCGACGGTCATCGGCCGCACGCTGCCGTACTCGATCGTGCTCGTCGGCGTCGCGTTCCTCGTCGCCTTCGCGGTAGGCATCGCCGTCGGCATGGTCGCCGCGTGGCGTCGCGGAGGCCCGTTCGACAACATCGTCGTGCCGGCGCTCATGGCGGTAGGCGCGTTCCCGGCCTTCTTCACCGCGCTGCTGGGCCTCTACTTCCTCGGCCTGAGGGCGCACTGGTTCCCGCTCCAGCACGCCTACGACAACGACCTCTCCCCGGCGTGGGACTGGGCGTTCGTCTCGAGCGCGTTCCGCCACGCCCAGCTCCCGATGCTGATCGTGATCGTCGCCTACGCCGGCGGCTGGGTGCTGAACATGCGCACCGTGATGATCAACACGATCAGCGAGGACTACGTCGCGATGGCCCAGGCCAAGGGCCTGAAGGACCGGCGCGTGATGACCCGCTACGCCGGCCGGAACGCGATCCTGCCGCCGCTGAACGGCTTCGCCGCGCAGTTCGCCTCGGCCGTCGGCGGCCTCGTCTTCATCGAGTACATCTTCAGCTACCCCGGCGCCGGCTACACGCTCCAGCAGGCGGTCCTCGGCGCCGACTACCCGCTCGCGCAGGCGCTGCTGCTCGTGTTCGCGGTCGCCGTCATCGCCGCGAACTTCGTCATGGACCTCCTCAACTTCGTCCTCGACCCACGGATCCGCGCGTCGTGAGGGGGCTCGCCGCATGACGCAGATCGCTCCCACCGCGGGCGCCGTCCGCCCCCGCCGCACGGTGGCGCTCCCGGGCTGGGTCAAGCTCGTCCTCGGGAACCCGAAGGCGCGCCTCGGCCTCGCCATCGTCGTGTTCATGGTCGTGATCGCCCTGATCGCGCCGCTGATCGCGGTGAGCAACCCGAACGACTTCGTCGGCTTCGGTGCGAAGCATCCGGGGTGGCACCACCTGTTCGGCACCACCGACCAGGGCAGCGACATCTTCTCGCAGGTCGTCCTCGGCGCCCGGCGGTCCCTGCTCCTCGGGGCGGGGGCGGCCGCGCTGGCGACCGTGCTCGCGACGTTCTTCGGGATCCTCGGCGCCTACATGGGCGGCCTCGTCGACGAGGGCGTGAACTTCCTCACCAACGTCTTCCTCGTCATCCCGCCGATCCCGTTCCTCGTCGTCATCTCCGGCTACCTGCACCAGCGCGGGATGGGGACGATGATCCTCGTGCTCGGCCTCGTCCTGTGGGCGTTCGAGGCGCGCATCCTGCGCGGGCAGGCGCTCTCGCTGCGGAGCCGGGACTTCATCCAGGCGTCCAAGGTCGCGGGCGAGTCGACGTGGCGCATCGTGTTCGGCGAGCTGATGCCGAACATGATCAGCCGCATCGCCGCGGCGTTCGTGCTCGTCTTCTACATCGCGCTCCTCACCGACGCCGGGCTCGAGTTCCTCGGGCTTGGCGGCGACCAGTCGAAGGCCAGCTGGGGCACGACGATGTACTGGGCCCAGACGAACTCGACCGTGCTCCAGGGCGAGTGGTGGCCGTTCTTCTTCCCCGGCCTGGCCCTCGCGCTCACCGTCGTGGGCCTCGTCTTCCTGCTCGCCGGGATCGACGAGGTGTCGAACCCGCGGCTCCGGGCCGAGCAGCGGCGGTCGTGGGTGCGCGCGCTCGCGTTCGGTCGCCGTCCCACGTGGCGCGCGCGCGAGGCAGCATGACGGTCGTGGCGACAGGCGAGAGCCGGCCCGGCACCGAGCCCCAGGGCGACGTCCTCGTCCAGGTCGAGCAGCTCGCCGTGGAGTACGTCGGCCGCGACCGGGTCGTACGCGCCGTCGACGGCGTCGACCTCGACATCCACCGCGGGGAGATCGTCGGCCTCGCGGGCGAGTCCGGCTGCGGCAAGAGCACGGTCGCCAACGCCCTCATGCAGATCCTGCGCCCGCCGGCGCAGATCGCGGGCGGCCGCATCCTGTTCGCCGGCGAGGACCTGACGAAGCGCAACACGGAGCAGCTCCGCCGCTTCCGCTGGCAGCACGTCTCGATGGTCTTCCAGAGCGCGATGAACGCGCTCAACCCGGTGATGCGCGTCGGCGACCAGTTCGTCGACGCGATGCAGGCCCACGAGCGGATCTCGAAGCGCGAGGCGCTCGGCCGCGCGGGCGACCTGCTCGAGCTCGTCGGCATCGACCGCCGCCGGCTGCGCGCCTACCCGCACGAGCTCTCGGGCGGCATGCGCCAGCGCGTCATCATCGGCATCGCGCTCTCGCTCCGGCCCGAGCTCGTGATCATGGACGAGCCGACGACCGCGCTCGACGTCGTCGTGCAGCGGGAGATCCTCCAGCAGGTGCAGGACCTCCAGCGCGAGCTCGGCTTCGCCGTCCTGTTCATCACGCACGACCTGTCCCTGCTGCTCGAGGTCGCCCACCGGATCGCGATCATGTACGCGGGCGAGATCGTCGAGACCGCGCCGTCCGAGACCCTCCACGCGCGCCCGCAGCACCCGTACACGAAGGGGCTCATGAGCTCGTTCCCGCCGCTCACCGGGCGGCTCGAGCGGATGACCGGCATCCCAGGGGCGCCGCCCGACCTCTCGGCGCCGCCGAGCGGCTGCCGCTTCCACCCGCGCTGCCCGCACTGCCGTCCGGAGGACGAGCGCCTCTACCTGCGCCAGACCACCGAGCGCCCGCTGCTGAAGCCGGTCGCGCCGGCGCACCTGGTCGCCTGCCACCTCGTCGAGCAGGGCGGGACACCGTGACCGAGCGGTCGTGGGACTTCGCGCCGATCGAGGTGCACGGGCTGACGAAGCACTTCCCCGCGGGCAACGGCCTGCTCGGGCGCTCGAGCCGCGTGCACGCCGTCGACGAGGTCGACTTCGCCCTTCGGCCCGGCCGGATCACGGCGCTCGTGGGCGAGAGCGGCAGCGGCAAGAGCACCGTCGCGCGCCTCCTCGCGCGGCTCTACGACCCGACGGCCGGGACGATCCTGTTCGAGGGGCACGACACGTCACGCGACCGGCGCCGCCGCGACGTCCTGCGCTACCGCTCGCAGGTGCAGATGATCTTCCAGGATCCGTTCGGCTCGCTGAACCCGGTGAAGACGATCCGGCACCACCTCGAGCGGCCGCTGCGGATCCACGGCATCGTCCCGCGCGACCGGATCGAGGAGCGCGTCTACCAGCTGCTCACCACGGTCGGGCTGGTGCCGCCCGAGCACGTCGCGGCCAAGTACCCGTACGAGCTGTCCGGCGGCCAGCGACAGCGCGTCGCGATCGCGCGCGCCCTCGCCGTCGAGCCGAAGGTGATCCTCGCCGACGAGCCGACCTCGATGCTCGACGTCTCCATCCGTATCGGGATCCTCAACCTGGTGCGGGAGCTCAAGGACGAGCACGACATCGCGTTCCTGTACGTCACGCACGACCTCGCGAGCGCCCGCTACGTCGCCGACGAGATCCTCGTCATGTACGCGGGGCAGATCGTCGAGCAGGGCCCCGTCGAGGACGTGCTCGCCGACCCGCTCCATCCGTACACGCGCCTGCTCCTGTCGGCCGTGCCCGACCCCGGCACCGGCGTCGAGGCCAAGCGCATAGAGGTGCGCAAGGGCATGGCCTCGGCCGCGGTCGATCCGGCGGAGGGCTGCCGCTTCGTCGGCCGCTGCCCGCTCGCCGTCGCCGTCTGCTCCGAGGTGACGCCGCCGCTCGTCGAGGCGCGTCCCGCCCAGGCCGCCCGCTGCCACGTCACGGCGCCCGCCGGCGCCGTCCCGCCCGTCGTCACCACCTGACCCGAAAGAGGCCATCGATGTCCGAGCCGAGCCGTTCCTTCCCTCCCGACTTCGTCTGGGGCGCGGCGACCGCCGCGTACCAGATCGAGGGCGCCGTGCGCGCCGACGGCCGCGGCGAGAGCATCTGGGACCGCTTCTCGGCGACGCCCGGCAAGGTCAGAAACGGCGAGACCGGCGAGATCGCGTGCGACTTCTACCACCGGTGGGAGAGCGACGTCCGGCTGATGCAGGACCTCGGCCTCGGCGCGTTCCGGTTCTCGATCGCATGGCCGCGGGTGATCCCCGGCGGCCGCGGGGCCGTCAACCAGGCGGGACTCGACTTCTACGACCGGCTCGTCGACAAGCTCCTCGCAGCCGGGATCGAGCCGTACGTCACGCTGTACCACTGGGACCTGCCGCAGACGCTCGAGGACCAGGGCGGCTGGCCGAACCGGGCGACAGCAGAGGCCTTCGTCGAGTACACGGAGGCGGTCGCCTCGCGCCTCGGCGACCGGGTCACCCGCTGGATCACCCACAACGAGCCATGGGTCGTTGCCTGGCTCGGCTACAGCTGGGGCGTGCATGCCCCGGGGCGGACCTCGGACGCCGACGCCATCGCGACCTCGCACCACCTGCTGCTCTCGCACGGCTGGGCGGTGGACGTGCTCCGGCGCGAGTCGCCGAACGCGGAGGTCGGCATCACCTGCAACCTCGCGCACGTCGACCCGGTGAGCGACTCGCCCGAGGATCTCGCCGCGGCGCGGCAGGTCGACGGCAACCTCAACCGCTGGTACCTCGACCCGCTCTTCAAGGGCGAGTACCCCGCCGACATGCTCGAGCGGTACGCGCCGAACGCGCCCGACGTGCGGGACGGCGACCTGGCGGCCATTGCGGCGCCGATCGACTTCCTCGGCGTGAACAACTACTCCCGCCATCTCGTGCGCGCGAGCGCCAACGGGGAAGGCCCGCACATGGTGCGCGACCCGGAGTCGCAGTACACCGACATGGGCTGGGAGGTGTACCCCGACGGGCTCTACCAGCTCCTGACGCGGCTGCGCGACGACTACGGCCCCGCGGCGATCTACATCACCGAGAACGGCGCCGCCTTCGGCGACATCCGCGGGCACGACGGGCAGGTGCATGACCCGGAGCGCCAGTCGTACATCGCGTCGCACGTCGACGCGGTGGGCCGCGCCGTCGAGGAGGACGTCCCCGTCCGCGGCTACTTCGTCTGGAGCCTGCTCGACAACTTCGAGTGGGCGTTCGGCTACTCCAAGCGGTTCGGGATCGTCTACGTCGACTTCCCGACGCTCGAGCGCGTGCCGAAGGACAGCTTCCACTGGTACCGCGACTTCATCGCGGGCCGGCAGGCCCAGGCCCCGGCGGGGACGACGGCGTAGGAGGCGCTAGGCCGCGCGGGCCAGCGTCGGCACGGCGTCGACGCGCACCTCGTACGGCGCGATCTGCTTGCCGTCCGGGTCCCACACGACCCGGACGAGCGGCTGCTCGGGCGCGTCGATCTCCACGGAGACGACGAGTCCCTTGCATCCGTCCTCGAGCACGATCTCGGAGCCGGGCGGGTACGGCGCGACCACGCGGCGGAACGTGTCCACGACCTCCTGGTCGAAGTGCGAGTTGGCGCCCTCGACGATGATCTGCCAGCCGACGTGCGGCGGGCGGGCCTTGCTGTACGGCCGCTCGCTGGTGACGGCGTCGTAGACGTCGGCGACCGCCGCGACGCGGGCGTACTGGTGGATGGCGTTGCCGACGAGCCCGTCGGGGTAGCCGCTGCCGTCCCACCGCTCGTGGTGCGAGCGGATGACCGTCCGCGCGACCGCGCTCAGGTTGGACGACGACGCGAGCATGTCGAGGCCGGCCATCGGGTGGCGCTTGACGAGCTCCCACTCGATGTCGTCGAGCGGGCCGTTCTTGGTCAGCACCTCCTGCGGCACGGTGAGCTTGCCCACGTCGTGGAGGATCAGGCCGAGCCCGAGCTGGACGACGCGCTCGTCGACCTTCTCGAACCGGCGGCTGCCGCGGTAGTCGATCCAGCCCGAGTCGCGGAAGAGGCGCCGGCCGACGAGGAGGCCGATCGCCGTCACGTCGATGGAGTGCTGCATCGTGTACGCGTCGGCGGCGGCAAGGTCCTGGAGCGCATAGATGGCGTCGTCGCAGGTCGAGATCTCGGTCGCGATCAGGCGGGCGACGTTGGTCAGCTCGGCCACCGCGCTCTCGGGCAGCGACGCGCTGCCGTCGGGATGGCGGCGCGCGGAGGAGAGGGCGCGCTCGAGGACACGTGTCGCCTCGTTCCGGGTCTCCTCGGTGAGGGCGGGCGTCGCGACGATGCCCTCGCTGACGGCGTCCTCGACGTAGACGGCGTTGATGCCCGCGCGCTCGAGCGCCTGGATGTAGCGGGGATTGATCTTCGTGCCGCGCCGGAGCAGCGGCACGCTGCCGTGCCTGCCGGTGACGACGTCGCGTGCGAGGACCGACCCTCCCTCGAGCCTGCGGGTTGCGACCAGACGCATGTCTCGCCGGTTGTCGGCCGCACGCGCGGGCAATTCAGTCGAGATTCCGCTCAAGCCGGAGTCGGGCCGGTCGATGACCCACTGGCTTTGAACCTGTTCGCTCGCATGCGCGTCCGGCGCACCGGGACCGTTCCGGTCCTCGTGCTCATCGCCGGCGCGGTCGCGATCGCCGCCATCACGGCGCTCCAGAACCGCTCGGACGAGAGCCGGCGGGCGCAGGCGCAGCTGGCCCAGGTCGCCGCGCACCTCGGCCGCCTCCAGGTGGCGCCGTTCGCGATCGTCGTCGCCGCGAAGCCCGCCGCGATCCGCGCTCGGATGCAGGCGCTCGAGTCGTCGGCCCGCGCGGACGTCGACCGCCTGCGCGCGACCGACTCGGTGCCTGCCCTGGCGAACGTGGACGCGCAGCTCGACGCCGTGGCCCGGGCGGAGGAGGCGGAGCTGGGCGTGCTCCAGCTCTTCCTGACGGCCCACGGCCGCAGCGAGATGGCCGCGGCGTTCATGGCGCCGGAGGGTTCGCCGCTGTCGCGGCTCGTCACGGCGCCGCTTCAGCGCGCGCAGCGCGCGAACGCGACGGTCGTGGCGACGCTCGACGCGGCGGGCCGTCAGTACGACGCTCGCGCATCCCGTGCCAAGACGCAGTCGCTCGCGGGGTCGATCGCGGCGATCGTGCTGCTCGTGCTCGCGTTCGCCTATGCGAACCGCCGCGCCCGGCGCGCGCGGACGGAGGCCGAGCGGCTCGCCGCCGAGAACGCGAGCCTCGCCGCCGCGAGCCGCCACGAGGCGATCACGGACGCGCTCACCGGCCTCGGCAACCGGCGCGCCCTCATCGAGGCGCTCGAGGCCGGGCTGGCGGACGGCGGCGCGCACCGGCGGCTGGCGCTTGCGCTGTTCGACCTCGACGGGTTCAAGCAGTACAACGACAGCTTCGGCCATCCGTCCGGCGACGAGCTCCTCGCCCGCCTCGGCGGGCGCCTGGCGGGCGCGGTCGCCGGGATCGGCACCGCGTTCCGGATGGGGGGCGACGAGTTCTGCGTCCTCGCGCCGGCCGGCGACGGAGGCGAGCAGCTGCTCGCCCGCCGCGCGGCGGACGCGCTCACGGACACGGCCGAGGGCGGTTGCTCGATCGGCTGCTCCTACGGCGTGGCCGTCGTGCCGGACGAGGCGAGCTCGGTGGAGGAGGCCCTGCGCCTGGCCGACCAGCGCATGTACGCGCAGAAGGCCGGCAAGCTCCGGGCCGCCTGACCCGGCGACAGGTTTGACAACACGCCGAACGGGCGAACCCCTTTCGGTGTACGGACTACTCCGTCTCCTGGAATCGCACGGCGTTCCGGAGGACGCGGCGAAGGCGATCGTCGTCCTCGGCCTCTTCGTCGCCGCGTCGCTCTTCTCGCGTGCCGCCGAGCTCGTGACCCGCTCCCTCGAGTCGCGGAGCACGTCGCTGTCGCTCGACTCGCCGTTCCCGCCGCTCGCCAACCGCGAGACGGGCATCTCCCTGATGCACACGACGATCCGCTACGTCGTCTTCGTCGTCGCGCTCGCTCTCGCGCTGATCGCGATCACAGGTGCGCACGGGCTCAGCACGCTGGCCGGCGCGTCGTTCGTGGCGGTCGTGGTCGCGTTCGCCGCACAGCGCTTCCTGATGGACGTGATCGCCGGGTTCCTCATGTTCTTCGAGGGCTGGTTCACGATCGGCTCGACGATCGTGCTCGAGCCGCTGAAGATCGAGGGCGTGGTGGAGGAGGTCTCGCTGCGCGCGACCGTCCTCCGGGACGTGAGCGGCGAGGTCGTGCGCGTCAACAACTCGCAGATCCAGGCGGTGCGCCTGCTGCCGAACGGCGCGCGGCGGTTCGCGATCGAGCTGTTCGTGCGCGACGGCGAGGCCGGGGAGGAGCTGGTCGAGCGCGTCGCGCGCATCGTCCCGGCGGGGCCGACGTCGTTCGTCGAGCCGCCGCGGGTGACCGCGACGCAGCGCCTCGACGACGACCTGCACCGCGTGACCGCCGAGGCATCGGTCGCGGCCGGCCGCGCCTGGCTCGCGAGCGACTTCCTGCCGAGCCTGGTCAAGGAGCGGGCAGAGGACGGGCTGCTCGTCCACGGCCCGGTCGTGCTGCCGGTCGACGAGCAGGCGCAGCGCCGGTTCGCGCGCGCCGAGCAGCGAGTCCGCAGCCGCCACCACGCCCGCCGCCCGTTCTCCCGCCACGCGGGGTAGCCGGGCCGCCCTTCGGGGTCAGACCCGGGTCTGACCCTGCCGGTACCGCCCCGCGGCTCGGCCGCGGCGAAGGACCCCCCTTCGGAGCAGCCGTTTCTCACTTCGGACCGGCAACCAGGGTCAGACCCGG
>DASZWI010000175.1:0-7699 GCA_035546715.1 Gaiellaceae bacterium
CTGACGGAGCCCGGCGACGAGCTGGCCCTGCGCGAGAGCGTGGAGCTGAACCGGGCGCTCCTGCGCGTGCCGTTCGTCACCGACGACGTGCCGCTCGTGCTGTCGCACGCGCTGCTCGAGCACCATCGCGCGCACGTCGCAGGCGAGCCGGTCGAGCTCGAGGAGCGCCTCGTCACGTACGTCGTCGATCGCTCCTCGCAGTCGTTCCCGACGCTCGAGTCGTGGCTCACGCACCTGGCGTGGTGCCATGGGAAGGACAAGCGCGGCTACCTGTATGCGACGCGCGCGATCGGGGCGCCCGTGCCCGTTGCGGCATAGCTCCGTCCGGCCGCCCGCGCATCATCGCCGCCATGACCTCGACCCGGATCCCCCAGCTCCTCACCGCGCTCTACGGCGTGGCGGTCGTCGTCGCGATCTTCGCGGGCGGCCTCGTCCCCGTTCTCATCGCAGGCGCGATCGTCGTCGGCGTCTCCTACAGCATCTTCTCGCGCGGCCGCCTGACGCCGGGTGCGGGCCGCGACCGGCAGCGCAACCGGAACCGGAATCGCAACCGCGGCTAGGTCGAGAGCCTGCGGGGGTGCGCCGCGGCGGCGACCGCGGCGAACGCGAGCAGTCCCGCACCGAGCGTCGCGGCGAGCGTCCCGCGCGTCGCGTCGAGGCTGCCGTCCACACCCGGCTGCGTCGCGAGGACGAGCGTGACGATCGCCGCCGTCGCGCCCGCGGCGACGAGATCGCGGCGCTCGAAGCGGCCGAGCGTGGCGACGGGATCGAGCGCGTGGGCGAGGGCGACCCACGCCGCTGCCAGGCAGGTCCCGCCGGCGGCGTCGCTCGGCAGGTGCCACCCGTCGATGATCACACCCTCGGCCACGAGCGTCGCGAGCCCGGCTGCGGCCGGAAGCGTCCAGCGGCGTGCCGGGCCGACGAGCACGAGCGCCAGCGCGGTCGCGATCGCAACGGTCGTGTGTCCGCTCGGATAGCCGAGCGCCAGCTTGCCGGGCACCCCCGGCCGGGCGGCCAGCGTCTGCTTCAGGGTCTCGGCGATCGCAAGCGCGCCGAGGATCGCGCCGCCGTACGCGGCCACGCGCCGCTCGCCGCGCAGGTACTGCCCGACGAGCCACACTCCCAGCGCGGTGGCCGCGAGCGGCACCACGACGAGGACGACGACGTCGAGCGCCCGCGCGTACGCCGTGTGGTCGTACCGGTGCGCTGCCGTCACGCGGCCGACCGAGATCTCCCAGCGCAGCTCCCGGCCCCAGTGCATGCCGACCTGGCGCACCACGACCAGCCCGGCGATGGCCGTCGCCGCCACGGCGAGCGATAATCGCCGCGTGGTGGACGCGACCGACGTCGTGGGCAGGATGATCGCGCTGGGCTTCGGCAAGTACGTCCGTTCGGACCGGGTGTACGCGCTGGAGCCGCTCGCCGAGGGCGAGCGCGGGAACGGCGCCCGAACGCGTGTCTGGGTCGAGGGTATCGACGCGCCGCTCATCGCCTCGCGGAGCGAGCGCGCGATCCTCGCCGACCTCGGCGGCGGCCGGGCCCGCCGGCGGCGGCAGTCGCCCCAGGACGAGGGCCTCTTCTGAGCGTCGTCCGGCCGCTCGAGGCGGGCGACGCCGTGTCGCTCGCCCGGCTGCTCGACCTTGCGGACGATTGACGACCTGAGGTGGCGTTCGACCCGCTCCACACCGGCGAGCCCGTCGCCCGTCCCGGCCGGCTCGCCCGCCTCCGCGTCGACACGCGTCCGCTGCGGCACCGTGCGTACCGCCGGCTCTGGGTCGGCCAGGCCGTCTCGACGGTCGGCGCCGAGATCGGCGTCGTGGCCGTGCCGTACCAGGTCTACGAGCTGACCCATTCGACGGCCGCCGTCGGGCTGCTCGGCGTCGCCATGCTCGTGCCGCTGCTGACGGTCTCGTTCGTCGGCGGCGCGCTCGCCGACGCCCTCGACCGGCGCACCGTCCTGCTGCGCACCGAGGTCGGCATGGCGGCGCTCGCCGGCCTGTTCCTCGTCAACGCGCTCCTCCCGCACCCGCAGCTCTGGGCGCTGTACGTGCTGCAGGCCCTCGCGATGGCGATCTTCAGCCTCGGCCGGCCGGCGCTGAGCTCGCTCAACCCGCGCCTCGTCCCCGACGAGGAGATCGCCGCGGCGTCGGCGCTGCAGAGCGTCTACAGCTCGCTCGCGTCGGTCGGCGGACCGGCACTGGGCGGGCTGCTGATCGCGGGCGCCGGCGTCCCGTGGACGTACGGCATCGACCTGGTGACGTACGCGGCGTCGTTCGCCGCGCTGTGGGCGCTGCCGCGCCTGCCGCCGCTCGGCGACGTCGACCGGCCGAGCCTGCGCTCGATCCTCGACGGCTTCCGCTTCCTCCAGGGGCGGCAGCCGCTGATCGGGATCTTCGCCGTCGACACGAGCGCGATGGTGTTCGGCATGCCGTCCGCGCTGTTCCCGGCGCTCGCGCTGACGCGGTTCCACAGCGTGGCGGTCGTCGGCTATCTCTACGCGGCGCCCTCCGCAGGCGCGCTGCTCGGCTCGCTCGCCTCGGGCTGGACGGGGCATGTCCGCCGGCAGGGACTCGCCGTGACGGTCGCGGCCTGCCTGTGGGGCGCGTCGATCGCGGCGTTCGGCTTCACGACGTCGCTGTGGCCCGCGCTCGCGCTGCTCGCGGTCGCGGGCTGCGCCGACTTCTTCAGCGCGGTGCTGCGCGGGACGATCCTGCAGCGCTCGACGCCCGACCACATGCTCGGCCGCCTCTCCGGCATCGAGTGGGCACAGGTCGCGGGCGCCCCGAGCCTCGGCGACGTCGAGGCGGGCGTCCTCGCGTCGCTGACGTCCCTGCGCTTCTCGATCGTCTCCGGCGGCGTGGTCTGCGTGCTCGCGTGCGCCGCCACCGCGCTCGCCCTGCCGAGGTTCCTGCACTACGACGCGAGGAACCCCACCGCGTGAACTTCGAGCGCTCGGTCCACGAGATCGCCCCCGAGCTGATCGGCGCCGGGCTGTTCGTCGACGGCGTGGGCGGCACGATCGTGGAGCTCGAGGCGTACGACCACGAGGACCCGGCGGCCCACGGCTTCGGCAACCGCCGCACCGCGCGGAACGCCGCCATGTTCCTGCCGGGCGGCCACGCGTACGTCTACCTCTCGTACGGCATCCACTGGTGCCTGAACCTGGTCTGCGAGCCCGAGGGGGTCGCGGCCGCCGTGCTGATCCGCGCCCTCGAGCCCACGGCGGGGCTGGCCGAGATGCGCGCGCGGCGCGGCGTGGAGGACGTACGCCTGCTGTGCTCCGGCCCGGGCCGTCTCTGCCAGGCGCTCGGCGTGACGCGCGCGCACGACGGCCTGCCGCTCGACCGCCCCCCGTTCGAGCTGCGTCCCCGGACGGGGCCGCCGCCTCCGCTCGCCGTCGGGCCGCGGATCGGCATCACCAAGGCGGCCGACCTGCCCTGGCGCTACGGCCTCGCGGGCTCGCGCTTCCTCAGCCGCCGGTTCCCGGCTTGACGCGCTTCGGGACGATCAGCATCACCGTGCTCCACGAGGAGAGCGTCCCGTTCTTCGGCAGCTCATCGGCGACGACGCCCGCCTTCTCGCCCGGCTTCGCCGGCCGGTAGACGACGTTCGCCTTCAGCGGCTGCTGGCTGAGGCGGAGCTTGGCGGCCCCGACGGTCTCGCCGATCACGTCCGGCACGTCGACGGCGTTCGCCTTGCAGTCGGCCGTCGTCCGCGGGCCCTCCCCGGAGAAGACCTCCACCTGGACGCCGCTGCGGCAGTTGCCGTTGTCGACCTCGAGCTTGTTGTTGACGTTGACGAGGGTCTCCGGCGACGCGTACGGGATCGAGGGGAGCGCGAAGTCCTCCGGGTCGTCGCCGAGGAACGGCAGCGCCTTGGACATGAACGCCTTCCAGATCTCCGCCGGGTACGTCCCGCCCTCGACCGGGTGGCCGTGGAAGTCGGTGGTCATCGGCACGAGCTTGTCGGGGTAGCCCACCCAGATCGCGGCGACGAGCTGCGGCGTGTAGCCGACGAACCAGGCGTCGCCGTAGTTCTCCGTCGTCCCGGTCTTGCCGGCGACCTCGCGACCGGGGAGCGCGGCCGCGGTGCCGGTGCCGAACTGGGTGACGCCCTGCAGCATCTGGTTGATGATCGCCGCGCGGTTGGCGCTGTCCGCGGGGCTGCCGAGGGCGGCATGGCCGACGGGACGGTTGTAGACGGTCGTGGTCTGCGTCGGCTTGTTCGGGTCGACCGTCGTGACGGACAGGATCGCCCGCGGCTCGTCGCCGAAGATGGAGCCGTCGACGCGCATGCCGCCGTTGGCGAACGTCGAGTACGCCCGCGCCATGTCGAGCGGGGTGGTCCCCTCGCCGCCGAGGCCGATCGAGAAGTAGCCGTTCAGCTTGGAGTTGATGCCGAGCTCGTGGGCCGTCCGTGCGACGGCGGCCGGGCCGACGAGGGCGGTGAGCTGCGAGTAGACGGAGTTGTCGGACACCGCGATGGCCTTCGACAGGTCGATCGGGCCGAGGTACTCGCCCTCGAAGTTGTTCACCTTCCAGAGGCGGCCGTCGGCGTCGATCGTGATCGGCTTCGAGTCGAAGACGCTCGAGGGCGCGATCCCGTCCTTCAGTGCGGTCGCGAGGACGAACGGCTTGAACGACGAGCCGGGCTGGCGGTCGCCCTGCGTCGCCAGGTTGAACTGGCTCTTGTGGAAGTTCCGGCCGCCGACCATGGCCAGCACCTCGCCGTCCCGGGGGTCCATCACGACCATCGCCGCCGACGGCCCGTCGGGGTTCGGGAGCACCGACCACATCGCCTTGCTCGCCATCTTCTGGAGCTGCGGGTTGAGCGTCGTCCTGACCTTGAGCCCGCCGCCGTACGTGTGCGCGAAGCCGTACTTGTCCTCGAGCTGCTGCGTCACGTAGTTCGCGAAGTAGGGCGCGGCCTGTCCCTGCGACCCCGGGAGCCCGATCTTCTTCGGGTTCGGCAGCGGCGTCTTCAGCGCCGTCCGGTACTGCTGGAGCGTCAGGTACTGCTGCGCGTACATGTCGCGCAGGACCGTGTTGCGCCGCTCGAGCGTCGCCTCCGGGTGGAGGACCGGGTCGTAGAGCGTCGGGTCCTGGGGGATGCCGGCGAGCATCGCCGCCTCGGCCGGCGTCATCGTCTTGGCGCGGTGGTGGAAGTACACCTTCGCGGCCTGCTCGACCCCGTAGGCGTGGTTGCCGAAGAAGACCGTGTTGAGGTAGGCGGTCAGGATCCGGTCCTTCGACCAGTGCTGCTCGAGCTGCCACGCCAGTGCCGCCTCGACGAGCTTGCGCGCGATCGTCTTCTGGCTCGTCAGGTAGGTCTGCTTGACGAACTGCTGCGTGATCGTCGAGCCGCCCTGCACCTCGCCGTGGTTCGACACGTCCGCCCACACCGCACGCGCCATGCCGCGCACGTCGACGCCGTGGTGCTCGTAGAAGCGCTTGTCCTCGACGGCGACGATCGCATGCTTCACCCAGGGCGAGATCTGGTCCGACGGCACGACGATCCGCGCCTGGCTGCCGCGGAGGATTGCGAGCACGGTCTTCCCGTCGGCCGCGTACACGTAGGTGTTGGCCTCCGTGTGCTGGCGGTTCGGGTCGAGCTCCGGGATCTTCGCGGCGATCGCGGCGAGCAGCCCGATGGTGAAGAACGCCACGCCGAGGACGCCGAGGATGGCGAGGAGCGCGAACAGGCGGAGCTTGCGGATGCGCCGCGGTTTCGGGGCGCGATGTCGCCGAAAGACACGCAGAACGGCGGGTAGTCTAGCCCGCATGGCGCTGGAAGCCCTCGTCCGGACGGCCGTCGACGTCCTGCCCGCCGACGGGCTCGAGGCCAAGCTGAGGCACGGCCGGCCGCTGCGGGTCAAGCTCGGCATCGACCCGACCGCGCCCGACATCCACCTCGGGTTCGCGTACGTGCTCGGCCGCCTGGCGGAGTTCCAGAAGGACGGCCACACGGTCGTCCTCATCGTCGGCGACTACACCGCACGCATCGGCGACCCGTCGGGCCGCTCGAAGGAGCGGCCGATCCTCGCCGACGAGGTCCTCGACGCCAACGCGGCGCTGTTCGCCGACCAGGCCTTCCGCATCCTCGACCCGGCCCGCACCGAGGTGCGGAAGAACGGGGAGTGGCTCGGCGCGCTCTCGTACGCGGACACCGTGCGGCTCGCCCGGACGATGACCGTCGCCCGGCTGCTCGAGCGCGACGACTTCGCGAAGCGGTTCGCCGCCAAGGTGCCGATCTCGCTCTCCGAGCTGCTCTATCCGGTCATGCAGGCGTACGACTCGGTCGCGATCGAGGCCGACGTCGAGATCGGCGGGACCGACCAGCTCTTCAACCTGCTCGCGGGACGCGACGTGATGCCGCAGTACGGGCTCGAGCCGCAGGTCGTGATGACGTTCCCGCTCCTCGTCGGCACCGACGGCGAGGAGAAGATGTCCAAGTCGCGCGGCAACTACATCGGCATCACCGAGCCGCCCGAGGAGATGTTCGGCAAGACGATGTCCATCCCGGACACGGCGCTGCCGCAGTGGTGGGGGATGCTCGTCGGCGACGCCGAGCATCCCGACGACCCCATGGGCTGGAAGCTCGAGCTCGCGCGGCGGATCACGGCGCAGTGGCACGGGCCGGAGGGGGCGCGGGCCGGGGAGGAGCACTTCACACGCGTCGTCCGCCGCCACGAGGCGCCCGAGGACGTGCCGGAGGTGCCGCTGCCGGCCGGCGACCCCGTGCACCTGCCCGCGCTGCTGACGGCCGCGCTCGGGGTGGCCTCGAGCTCGGAGGCGCGCCGCCTGATCGCGCAGGGCGGGGTGAAGGTGAACGGCGAGCCGGCCTCGGACGTCGACGTGCCGCGCGCCGACCTCGCGGGCGCCCTGCTCCAGGTGGGCAAGCGCCGCTTCGCCCGGCTGTCCGCCGCCTGAGCGGCGGTCGTACGCGGACGTTCCCTTGACGATGGGCGCAGTGGCGCTATACTTCTGCGGCTGTCCGCCCCCGCGCGGACGGCGAAGCACGGAAAGTCATCGACCTCGACCAAGGAGCCTCCCGGCCCGACTCGTATCCGCTACGATTCGATCCATCGGAGGCCTCTGGCGCGAGTCGGGGGCTTTTTTACGGCCGTCAGGCCATCGGTCTTTGAAAACTCAGCAGCAAGCGTTCACGTCGAGACCTCGATCTCGTCGGCTCGTCCTCGGACGGTCCGGCGCGTGAGAGGAAATCCTCGTCGCGTTCTTCGGAACGTGACCTTTGAGCAACTGCTCGATCAAGAGCACAAGCTCGAAGTGAAGACCGCTCCTCTTCGGAGGGGCAACCAACCTTCACGGAGAGTTTGATCCTGGCTCAGGACGAACGCTGGCGGCGCGCTTAACACATGCAAGTCGAGCGAGAACCAGACCTTCGGGTCTGGGGAAAGCGGCGAACGGGTGAGTAACACGTGGGTAACCCACCCTTGGTACCGGGATAGCCCGGGGAAACCCGGATTAATACCGGATGGCCCAGCAGCTCTTCGGGGCGGCTGGAAAAGGTAGCTTCGGCCTCCGACCAAGGACGGGCCCGCGGCGGATTAGCTTGTTGGCGGGGTAACGGCCCACCAAGGCGACGATCCGTAGCTGGTCTGAGAGGACGATCAGCCACACTGGGACTGAGACACGGCCCAGACTCCTACGGGAGGCAGCAGTGGGGAATCTTGCGCAAT
>DASZWI010000176.1:0-2650 GCA_035546715.1 Gaiellaceae bacterium
GGGCACGCACGGGTCGGTCGCCTCGGGGATGCAGTCGGTCGCGTTCACGCCGGCGTCCGCGATCGCCGCCGTGTTCGCCGCCACCGGCCAGGACCTCGGCATGGTCGGCACGAGCTCGATGGCCCACGGCACCGGCCGCAAGGTCGACGGCGGGCTCCAGGCCTCGATCCGCTTCGGTGGCCTCGAGGTGGGAACCGTCGGCGGCGGGGCGACCCTCCCCTCCGCCCGCGACTGGCTGGCCTCGATCGGCTGCGCGGGCGGCGGCACGGTGTACCGCTTCGCGCAGATCGTCGCCGCGGCCGCGCTCGCCCTGGAGATCAGCGCCTCCGCGGCGATGGCGACGGCCGGCAGCGAGAACTTCTTCCAGGCCCACCACGAGCGGGGCGGGCTGCGGTGATCGCCCTCGTGTTCGCCTACGACGTCCGCTCTCCGGACGAGTTCGAGGCGGTCTACGGCACCGACGGCGACTGGGCGCAGTTCTTCCGCAACGGCGCCGGCTACATCGGGACGGAGCTCCTCCGCGACGTCGAGCAGCCGGGCCGCTACCTCGTCGTCGATCGCTGGGAGTCGCGCGAGGCGTACAACGCGTTCGTCTCCGAGCATCGCGACGAGTACATGCGCCGCGTCGACGAGACCGCGTACCTGTACGACCAGGAGCTGCGCTTCGGCACGTTCGAGAACGTCTGGACGGAATGACCCGCGGCGTCCCCGCGATCCCGCCGCATCACGATCCGGCGTGCTGGGGCTGCGGCGACAACCCGATCGGCCTCCACCTCCCGGTCCCCGCCGCCGAGGGCCTGACCCGGTACGAGGCGTTCTTCTCCTTCGACGACCGCCATCAGGGCGGCCCCGGCATCGCGCACGGCGGCCTGGTCGCGGCCGCGCTCGACGAGGCGGTCGGCCTCCTCGCCACCTGGTACGCGTTCCCGACCGTGACGGCGCGCATCTTCGTGCGCTTCCGCCTGCCCGTCCCGATCAACACCGAGCTCCAGCTCGGCGCGTCGATCGACGACGCGCGCGGGCGTCGCATCCGGGCGTCCGCGACGATCACCGACGGCGACGCACCGCTGGCCGAGGCGCGCGCGGCGCTGCTCCACGTGCCGCTCGAGCACTTCCTCCGCACGCCCGAGGGTCGCGCCGCCGCCGACCGCTGGCGCGCGGGTCAAGGGGTCTAGCCGAGCACCTCGCGCACGCCGCGCAGTCGGGTCGGCAGCAGCGCGGCGGCCCGCGAGCTGTCGAGCGTCACGTCGGGCGCGCGGTCGGGCGTCGTGTGGCCCTGCTCGATCCGCTCGGGATCCGCGCCCAGCAGCAACGCGAACGCGTACCGGTCGACGTCGTCCGCGCCGCCCATATGCAGCGGCCCCGGCACGTCGAGCTGCAGGAGGTCGAGCAGCGCGCCGGCCAGGTCGGCCGCGTGCACCGGGGAGCGGCGCTCGTCGACGAAGAAGCGCGTCCCCTCCCGCGCCAGCAGCTCCTGCGGGCCGGGCTCGAGCCCGCCGTAGATCAGCGACGTGCGCGCGATCGTCGCGCCCGGGTGGGCGCCGGCCACGCGCCGTTCGGCCTCGGCCTTCGAGCGGCCGTAGTCGTTCACCGGGGCGGGCACGTCCTCCTCGCGGTACCGGCCCTTCCGCCCGTCGAAGACGAGGTCGGTGGACAGGTGGACGAGCCGCGCGCCGGCCTCGTACGCGGCCGCCGCGACGATCTCCGATCCCTTCGCGTTCGTCGACCACGCGTCGTCGCCCTGCCGGTACGCCGTGTGGATCACCGCGTCGCAGCCGGCCACGGCGTCGCGCACCGCCGCGGCGTCGCGAACGTCGACGCGCCTCCACTCGGCCTCGCCGGCGGGCGGCCGTCCGAACCACGTCGCGCGCACGCTCCACCCGCGCGCCGGGGCGCGATCGACCAGCACCCGGCCGAGGGTGCCGCAACCACCGGTGACCAGGAGCCGTTGCACCTGTGGAGCATCCTGCCCACCGGAGGAACGCCCTTGCCGACCGAGCCGACGCACGACCGCGACGCCTGGCCCACCCCGGAGCGGACGACCCTGCACGCACCGCCTCCGCCCGAGGAGCAGACCGTCGTGCACGCGCCGCCGCCCGCGGACGTCCCGCCGGAGCGCGGGCTCGGCTGGGGCATGCTGCTCGCGCTCGTCGTGCTCGCGCTGATCGCCGCCGGCGTCGCGATCGCGTGGCTGCTCACGCACCGCGACAGCTCGAACGGCGCCTCCACGGTCGTCCTCACCCAGCCGGGCGGACGGCGCATCCGACCGGGGACGCCGATGCTCGTCGCCGTCCCCGCCGTCGTCGGCGAGCAGCAGGACGCCGCCGAGCAGGCGCTCCGGGGAGCCGGGTTCACGGCGACCGCCGTCACCGTCCCGTCGGACGCGCCGGAGGGCGCCGTCGTCGCCCAGCACCCCGCCGCGAACGCGAACGCCCGTCACGGCGCCGCGGTCCGCATCGACGTGTCGTCCGGCAGTCCCGCCGCGACGACGGCCGCCGAGACCACGACGGCGCCGGCGCGCCCCGCGACCGCGCCGGTCCCGGACGTGACGAGCGGCGAGCTGCAGCCCGCCGTCCAGCAGCTCGCGACCGCGGGCTTCCGGATCAGCCTCCAGTACGTGCCGTCGGACGACCCGCTGGGGACGGTCGTC
>DASZWI010000177.1:0-2610 GCA_035546715.1 Gaiellaceae bacterium
GGCAGGCGGGGTTCGAGCCGCTGGCCGTCGAGCTCGAGCACGAGCTTCCCGCACAGCTGGACTTTCGCGGCCGCCAACTCGGCGCCAACATAACCCCAACCGTCGAGGCGGAGAAAGGAGGTGAGATGGCCAAGCAAATCACCTGCGAGTGTGGCTTCATCGCGCGCGCCGACTCCGACGACCAGGTCGTCGAGGAGATCCGCGAACACATGCGGAGCGACCACCCGGAGCTGCTGGACACGGTCTCGCGCGACGACCTGCTCGGCTGGATCGAGGAGGTGTGAACCGATGACGACGACCGCGTTCGACCCGGTCGCCTACAAGGAGACGACCAGGCAGCAATGGCAGGCCGCTGCGGAGCCCTGGTATCGCTGGGGGCCGACACTGGAGCAGTGGCTGGGCGAGGCGACCGAGCTGATGCTCGACCTCGGACGGGTCGGTCCCGGCAGCCGCGTGCTCGACGTCGCAGCCGGGGCGGGCGGGCAGACACTCGCCGCGGCGCGGCGCGCGGGCCAGGAGGGGAGCGTGCTGGCGACCGACATCTCCGTCAACATCCTCGAGCTCGCCCAACGTCGGGCTCGCGAGGAAGGGGTTGCGAACGTCGCCACCCGGGTGATGGACGGCGAGCAGCTGGAGGTCGAGGAGGGCTTCTTCGACGCCGTCATCTCCCGGGTCGGGTTCATCTACTTCCCCAACCAGCCGGCCGCCTTCGCCGGCATGCACCGCGCGCTCAAGCCCGGCGGCCGGCTCGCCGGCATCGTCTACTCGACCGCCGAGGCGAACGCGTTCTTCTCGATCCCGGTCTCGATCATCCGCCGCCGCGCCGGGCTGCCGGCGCCCGCGCCGGGGCAGCCGGGCCCGTTCAGCTTCGGCGCCCCGGGAACGCTCGAAGCCGCCTACAGCCAGGCGGGGTTCACCGACGTCGAGGTACACCGGATCAGCGCGCCCGTCCGGATGGCCTCGGCGGCGGAGTGCGTCCGCTTCGAGCGCGAGTCGTTCGGGGCGCTGCACCAGATGCTCGCCGGCCTGACCGAGCCGGAGCGCGAGGAGGCATGGGCGGAGATCGAGCAGCAGCTCTCCCAGTTCGAGACGACG
Organism: Gaiellaceae bacterium; assembly: GCA_035546715.1. Taxonomy (GTDB): domain Bacteria; phylum Actinomycetota; class Thermoleophilia; order Gaiellales; family Gaiellaceae; genus PALSA-600. Next base: position 1,096 of record DASZWI010000177.1, read on the forward strand.
GAGGGGTTCGAAGGTCCGTGCGAGCTGCTCGTCAGCGTCGGCACCAAACACGAGCACGGCTAGCAATCCAGTCAGGCATCGCGTTCAGGACGGCTTGATCAGACGGCGCGAGCCGCGCGGCGGTACCTGCCGGGGGGCTGGCCGCGGTGGCGCGAAAAGGCGCGGCTGAACGCATACTCGGAGGTGTAGCCGACGTCGCGCGCGATCGTCGCGACGGCATCCGAGGTGTCTTTGAGCCGCTGGGCCGCCAGGTGCATACGCCAGCGGGCGAGGTAGCTGAGCGGCGATTCGCCGACCGCGCTCGTGAATCGCCGCGCCAGCGTCGCCCGCGAGAGGTGTACCTCCCTCGCGAGCAGCTCGAGCGTCCAGCTCTCGGCCGGGCGGGCGTGCAACAGGGCGAGGACACGGGCCACGGGCGGGTCTCGCAACGCCATCAGCCACGACGGCGTTCCGTCGTCCGGCTGCACACGGGTCCAGTGGCGAATCGCAGCAATCAGCAATAGGTCGAGCAGCCGCGCCGCAGCTGCACGTCCACCCGGGCTGCGAGTACCGGCCTCGACTGCGAGAAGCTCGACGAGCACGGTGATCTCGCGCGCCGCGACGGGGTCGGCGGGGACGTGCAGCACAGGCGGGAGCAGCGAGATGAGCGGCTCCGCGAGCTCCAGGTCGTACTCGTACGCGGCGCACACGAACGCAGTCGCGGCGCCGTTCTCGCCCAGCTCGAGGTCGCCCGCGGGCGTCATCGACTCCTCCTTGAGCGCGCGGTCGAAGGGACGGCACGACACGTCGGGAGCGGACGAGAGCCGGTGCTCGCTCCCGTTCGGGAAGAGCAGGAGATCGCCGGGCATGAGTTGCACCGGCGCCATGCCGTCGACCCGGGCCCAGGCGGTCCCCGAGGTGACGGCGTGGAAGGAGGCGCCCGGACTCGCCGGAAGGGCAAGCCCCCACGGTGCTCGGCCACGGACATTCGCGACGAGCGCTCCACGAACGCGGCTCAGGTCGAGCAGATCGGCGAGCGGATCCATGCTCGAACTGTAGTCGCATGTCGCCTTGGTGCGGCGTTGTGAGACGGAAGGACAAGAAATCGCGCCGTTCTGTCATTTCCCGCTCGTGACTTGGGACGTACGGTGACGAACGTCAACCGACCCCAAGGAGCACGCAATGGATATCCCCTCCTCCACGCCGGTGGTCACGGGCGCCGCCCGCGGCCTCGGCCGGCACCTGATCGACGAGCTGCTCGACCGCGGCGTCGCGAAGGTCTACGGCCTCGCCCGCGACCCGGGTCGAGTCCGGCGCGACGACCGCGTCGTCCCCGTCGCGTTCGACCTGCTCGATCCGAGGAGCATCGCCGCCGCGGCCGCGAGCGCCGCGGACGCGACCCTGTTGATCAACAACGCGTCGACCGCGCTCTTCGCGGGGCCGCTCGATGCGACCATCGACGGAGTCCAGCAGGAACTGGCGGCGAACTTCACCGGTACGTACGCGACGATCCGCGCCTTCGTCCCCGTTCTCGAA
>DASZWI010000178.1:0-8594 GCA_035546715.1 Gaiellaceae bacterium
GGCAACGACCGGAAGGGGAGGCGCATGGCAAACCATCTGACGCCGGACGAGCTCTCGCGCGAGGTCGGGCTCGAGCGCGACGAGGTGATCCGCATCTGCATGGAGGAGCACGTGCCGATCTACCAGGGCAAGATCGACAAGACCCTGTTCCAGGCGCAGCTCCAGGCGCTGGGAGCGCTGCCCGCGCACCACTGATCGAACGGCTGCGCCGTTCGACCGAGACGGTCTAGCTCGCGGCCGCCCGCTTGCGCGCCGGCTTCTTCGCCGGCGACTTGGCGGCCGCGCGCTTGCCCTTCGCGCCCGACGCGGCGACGGACGCGCGCAGCGCCTCCATCAGGTCGACCACCGGCGTCGGCTCGGCCTCGGGCTCCGGCGCCGCGATCTCCTGGCCCGCGAGCTTCGCCTCGAGCAGCTCGCGCAGCGACTCGCGGTAGGTGCTGTGGAGGTCGGCGGGATCGAACGGCGCCTCGAGCGACGAGATGATCTGCTTCGCCAGGTCGAGCTCCGGCCCCTTCACCTCCGCGCCGGCGACCGCCTCGGCGATCTCGTCGCTCGCCTTGACGTCCTCGCCGACGAAGAGCGTCTCGAGCGCGAGCGCCTCGCCCATCGGGCGGATCAGGCAGAGCTTCTCCTTGCCGGCCAGCACGAACCGGCCGAGCGCGCTCACGCCGGAGTCGCGCATCGCCTCGAGCAGCAGGACGTACGGGCGCCGCGCGGCTTCCGCCGCGGCGGGCACGAGGTAGTAGGTGCGGTCGTAGTAGATCGGGTCGACCTCGTCGGCCTGGACGAACCGGTCGATCGCGATCGAGCGCGACGTGTCGCGCTCCTCGATCGCCTCCAGGTCGGCGTCCTCGACGACCACGAACTGCCCCTTCGAGACCTCCCAGCCGCGCACGAGCTCGTCGCCGTCGACGACCCGCTCGTGGACCGGGCAGAACCGCTGCTGGCGGATCGGCGTGCCGCACTCGCGGTGCAGCAGCCGGAACGAGACGTCCGACTGGCGGGCGGCCGGCTTCGTCGCGGGCGCGAGCCCGACGGGGATGTTGACGAGGCCGAAGCTGATGGATCCGTTCCAGGTGGTCCGCATGAGCAGGGAAATCCTATCGGGACGGGTCGAATTCGGCCTCGCACGGCGTCCTCCTTGTCACTACATTGAACCCGTGACGGACGTCGCCGTCCGCGAGGACGCTCGCCCCGAGGAACTCGGCGGACAGCGCACGATCGGGAACCTCTGGCGCAACGCGGTCGCCGCCGGGCACCCGGACCCCGCCTACCTGCACCTCGTCGACGGCGACTGGGTCGGGGTGACCTGGGCCGAGGCGGCCGAGCGGGTCGACGAGCTGGCGAACGGCCTCCTGGCGCTCGGGATCGCGCGCGGCGACGCGTTCGCCCTGCTCGCGCGGACGACCCTCGAGTGGGCGCTCTTCGACTTCGCCCTCGCGCTCGTCGGCGCGGTGGGCGCTCCGATCTACCCGAGCAGCTCCGAGCGCGACGTGCGCTACGTGCTCGAGCACTCGGGGGCGGTGGGCGTGCTCGTCGAGGACGACGCGGCGCGCGCCAAGGTGGCCGGAGCGGCGCTCGAGCACATCCTGGCGTTCGCCGACCTGGACGACCTCCGCGCCCGCGGACGCGAGTGGGCCCGGGCGCATCCGGGCGCCCTGGCCGAGCGCGCCGGCTCGCTCGACGAGGACGACCTCTTCACGTTCATCTACACGTCCGGGACGACCGGCCCGCCGAAGGCCTGCATGATCCGCCACCGCAACTACTACGCGATGGTGCAGAAGGGCGACGACCTGCCCGAGCGGCTGAGCCTGCCCGGCGACACGATGCTGCTCTACCTGCCGCTCGCCCACAACTACGGGCGGCTGCTGCACCTGTCCGGGGCCTACGTCGGCTACACGATCGCGTTCCTGCCCGACCCGCTCCAGGCGGCGGTCGAGCTGCCGCGCGTCCGCCCGCACCTCTTCCCGAGCGTGCCGCGGGTCTACGAGAAGATCTACGCCGCCGTCCGCGCCGGGCTCGACGAGACCACGGGTGTGAAGGGCGCGATCGCGCGCTGGGGCCTCGCGGTGGGCTACCGCGTCTCGCGCCTGCGCCAGGCGGGACGGCCGGTGCCGCCCTGGCTCGCGCTCCAGCACCGGGTGGCCGACCGGCTCGTGTACTCGAAGGTGAAGGCGCGCCTCGGCGGCCGGCTGCGGGTCGCCAACTCGGGCGGCGCGCCCCTGGCGCGCGAGATCGCCGAGTTCTTCCACGCGCTCGACATCCTGATCGTCGAGGGCTACGGGCTCTCCGAGATCACGACGGCGGCGACCGTCAACCGGCGCGAGGCGTACCGCTTCGGGACGGTCGGGAAGCCCCTCCCCGGCGTCGAGATCCGGATCGCCGACGACGGCGAGATCCTGATCCGCTCGAACACCGTCTTCGCGGGCTACTACCGCGACGAGGAGGCGACCCGCGAGGTGCTGGACGCCGACGGCTGGGTGCACACCGGCGACGTCGGGCACCTCGACGAGGACGGCTTCCTCGTCATCACGGACCGCAAGAAGGACATCCTCGTCACCGCGGGCGGCAAGAACGTCGCGCCGCAGAACCTCGAGAACGACCTGAAGGCGCACCGCGCGATCTCGCAGGCGATCGTCGTCGGCGACCGGCGCCCGTACGTGGCGGCGCTCGTGACGCTCGATCCCGAGGCGACGGCCGGACTCGACGCCGCGGCGGCGCAGGCGGCCGTCCAGGAGGCGGTCGACGCCGTCAACGCCGAGCGCGCCCGCTACGAGCAGATCAAGCGCTTCCGCATCCTGCCGCGCGACTTCTCGCCCGAGCACGACGAGGTCACCCCGACGCTGAAGCTGCGCCGCAAGGTGATCCTCGAGCACTTCGCCGAGGACGTCGAGGCGCTCTACGCCCCCTGACCGAGCTCCGGCGCCGCGTCGTCGGCCCGGCGAGCGGTCGGTTCCCGACGATTCGCCGGCCGCCCCGCCCCGGCAGGCGGAACGCGCCGCCGCTAGAGGATCCGCCGGGCGCCGACGTAGTTCTCGGCGTAGTACCCGGAGGTGAGGTCCGAGACCTGGACGTCCGTGCCCGTGTGCGGGGCGTGGACGAAGGCGCCGCCGCCGACGTAGATGCCGACGTGGCCGAGGCCGTCGAAGAAGACGAGGTCACCCGGCTCGAGCTGGTCCTTCGAGACGGGAACGCCGTAGTTCCACTGGTCGTACGAGGAGTGCGGCAGCGAGACGCCCACCTGCGCGTACGCCCACGAGGTCAGACCGGAGCAGTCGTACGAGTCCGGCCCGGCCGCCGCCCAGACGTACGGCTTGCCGATCTGGCTCATCGCGGCCGCGACGGCGCCGCCGCCGACTCCGGAGGTCGGCGCCGCGATGCTCACCGGGTCGGTCGAGGTGTCGTCGGAGAGGGCCGTCGCCGTGACGCCGACGACGGAGGTCTGCGCCGCTGCCCGCTGCGCCGCCTGCTCGGCCGCGAGCTGCTGCTGCGCGCGCCGTGCCATCGCCAGGGCGCGCGCTTGCTGCGCCGCCTCGATCTGGGCGATCTGGCCCTTGATCGACGACAGGAGCCGGTTCTGCTCCGCGAGCTTGTTCTCGATCTGGCGCTTCCGCGACGCCTGGAGGCTCACGAGCCGCTTCGCCTGCCTGCGGCGCACGGCGAGCAGCGCGCCGTTGCGCTTCACCTCGCGGCGGAACTGCTGCACCTCCTTCACGATCGTCGAGTCCTCGGCGGTGACCGACCGGGCTGTGTTGAGCCGGTTGAGCATGTCGTCGAGGTTCTTCGCGCCGAGGATCACCTCGAGCGTCGAGTCCTTCGGGGTCGTGTAGAGGGTGACCAGCCGGGCGGCGATGTTGCGCTGGCTGACCTGGAGGTTGCGCTTCGCGACCTTGAACTCCTGCCGGTTCAGCTTCAGGTCGTGCTCGACGCGCGCGTACCGCAGCTTCGCCGAGTCGTACTGCTGGATCGTCTGCTCGAGCGAGCCGTTGAGCTGCTGGAGCTCGGCCATCACCCGCTGCGCCTCTGCCTTCTTCCCGCTCAGCGAGGGGTCGGCAAACGCCGGGACTGCCGCCAAAAGGGCGATGCAGATGCCCGCGAGAACGTACGGCGCCTGTCCCTTCCTGCCTATGACTGACCCCCCACGAGGGGCCGGGACGGGCGCACCGGGAGGGGCCGGTACGTCACGAGTGCAGGAGGCTAGCAACGTTTTCGGACGACCGTCAAGCGAAACCCTTCCGCAATCCCGCCAAATTCTGAACAATCCTCCGGTAAGACCTCCACGAATCGCCCGAGGTGTGGTACGTTCGCGCCCGTGCTCGGGCAGGCACACACGCTGCGGCGGCGGCGCCTCCTTCCGCCCGTAGCCGTCGCGGTCGTGATGGTTGCCGCGCTGCTGCTGCTCCCAGGGCTCGGCGGTGCGAATCCGTCGCAGAGCGCCGCCACGCTGCGTGCGCTCGACGCCCAGCTCGAGGCGAAGCAGCGGGCGGCGGTCCTCGACCTGTACGCGCTCGACCAGCGGCTCGCCGGCGCGCAGGCGCAGCTCGCGACGCTGCACGCCCAGCAGGCGAGCCTCGCGGCGCAGCGGCGCGAGCTCGGCCGCGAGCTGACCGTCGCGCGCCGCGGCGCGCGCATCGCGCAGCGGCAGCTCGGCGAGCAGCTCCGCGCCCTCTACGAGCAGCGCCGTCCGTCGTCGATCGAGATCCTCCTCGGGGCCAAGTCGCTCGACCAGGCGCTGAGCGAGATCGACAACCTGTCGACCACGTCGACGCAGACGAACGCGATGATCGCGCAGCTGGAGGCGTCCCGGCGGACGCTGACCACGGTCAGCCGCGGGCTCGCGGCCCGCACCGCCGCCCTCGAGGCGGCGACGCGTCGTGCGGAGGCGACCGAGGCGGCCCTCGCCTCGACCCGCGCGCAGCGCAGCTCGTACATCCAGTCGCTCGCGGACAAGCGGGCGCTGAACGAGCAGCAGATCGCGCGCCTCGTCGCGCAGGCCCGCGCCGCCGCCGCGCGCAGCGCGATCCTCGAGCGGGCGACACGCCAGGCGGCCGGCGCGCCGGCGGGCGAGGCAGACGTCTCCTTCCCCCTCGGCGCCGACGCGCCGCCGATCGGCGGGACCGAGATGACGGTCTCGGCCACCGGCTACGCGCTCTCGGGACGCACCGCGACCGGCCTGCCCGTCGGCTGGGGCATCGCCGCCGTCGATCCCTCGGTGATCCCGCTCGGGACCCACTTCTACGTGCCTGGCTACGGCGAGGCGGTGGCGGCCGACACGGGCAGCGCGATCTACGGCTCGACGGTCGACCTGTGGTTCCCGACCGAGACCGAGGCCGACGCGTGGGGCCGCCGGACGGTCACGATCGTTCTGCACTGAGCCGGCCCTGCCGTCCGCGACAACCTGGCGCATCGGCTCCGGATAGACTGAACCGCCGTCCAGGCGCCGGTAGGCCAAGCTGACCGAACCCGTCAACACCTCGAGCGCGGCGCAGCCGCGCGTCCTGCTGGTCGACGACCACGACCTGTTCCGCACCGGCCTGCGCAACCTCCTCGAGGAGCAGGGCGTCCAGGTGGTCGGCGAGTGCGGCAACGGCACCGACGCGCTTCGCCTGGTGCGCGAGGCGGCCCCCGACGTCGTCGTGATGGACCTGAACATGCCGGGGATCAGCGGCGTCGAGGCGACACGCCAGATCTCGATGATCGCGCCGCTGACGCGCGTGCTCGTGCTGACCATCTCCGACCAGGACTCGGACGTGATGGACGCGATCCTCGCCGGGGCCTGCGGCTACCTGCTGAAGGACGCGTCGATCACCGAGCTGCTCAGCGGCATCAACGCGGCCGCGATCGGCGAGTCGCTCGTCTCCCCCACGATCGCCGCCAAGGTGCTCCAGCGCGTGCGCGCCTCGAGCGCGTCGCACCGCGAGGCGGAGCTGATCCAGTCCGAGCTGTCCGACCGCGAGATCGAGGTGCTCAAGCTGATCGCGAACGGCAAGGACAACGCGATGATCGCCGGCGAGCTCCACATCAGCCCGAAGACGGTCAAGAACCACATCTCGAACATCCTGATGAAGCTCCAGATCGACAACCGGATCCAGGCCGCGGTCTACGCGGTCAGGTCCGGAATCGTCTAGGCGTCAGGCGACCGCGGCGCGCACGGTGCTCGCGTGCCGGCGCAGCTCCGCGAGGGCGCCGCGCAGGCGGGCCAGCTCGCCGACCGTGCCGTCGAGGCTGGAGGCGAGGGCGGAGAGCTCCTCGGTCTTCGCCTTCGCCGTGTTCCCGCTCCGCACCAGCTCCTGCGCGGCCGCCAGGAGCTTCCGCTCGAGGCGGGAGCGCTCCGCCTCGAGCACGAGCGCGTGTGCGTAGCCGTCGGTCAGCCGGCGCTCGATCTCGTCCACGTCGTCGCCCGCCGCGGAGACCGCGGCGCTGATGCTGGCCATCACGTCTTCGACCCCGCCCGACACCAGTGCCATTCTTCGAGCCGATCGGGCGACCGGCAAGGGCCGCGAGGCCCATCTTGGGCCCGAGCCGGACCCACCGGCGCGAACGGCACAATGGGCGAATGCGCCGAGTCGCGCTCGTCGCAGTCGCGGCGCTCGTCCTCGCAGCACCGGCGAGCGCGGCGCCCCTCGCCCAGCGGCTCGCCCGCGCCATCGCCGTCCCCCACGTCGCGCCCGGCGCCACGGGAGCCATCGTGGTCGACCTGACGACGGGGCGCGCGCTCTTCGACCAGAACCCCGACCTGCCGCTCGTCCCGGCCTCGAACGAGAAGCTGGCCGTGAGCTACGCGGCGCTGAAGGAGCTCGGACCGTCGTATCGCTTCCGCACCGACGTGATCGGCTCGGGCCACCAGGAGGGCGCGGTCTGGCGCGGCAACCTCGTCCTCAAGGGCTACGGCGACCCGACGCTCACGTCGACCGGGCTCGGGAAGCTCGCCGCCGAGCTCAAGGCGGAGGGGATCCGCGAGGTGAGCGGCCGCGTGCTCGGCGACGAGTCGTGGTTCGACGGCGTGCGCACCGCGCCGGGGTGGAAGGCGTCCTTCTACATCCAGGAGTCGGCGCCGCTCTCCGCGCTCATGGTCGACCGCGACTGGTACGAGCACCACGTCGCCACGCAGCCGGCGCTCGCCGCCGCGGGGCGCTTCAAGCAGGTGCTGCGGGCGCACGGCATCGTCGTCGACGGCCCGGTCGGGACGGGCGTCGCCGCGCACACGGGCCTGTCGCTCGCGGAGGTCGTCTCCGAGCCCCTGGTCGACGTCCTCCGGTTCATGGACCGCCAGTCTGACAACCTCACCGCGGAGCTGATGCTGAAGACCCTCGGGGCCGAGGCCGGCGCTGGCGGGACCACCGCGGCCGGTGCGGCCGTCGTGCGACGCGCGCTGGCCGAGGCGGAGATCCCGCTCACGGGCGTGCGGATCGTCGACGGCTCTGGCCTGTCCGCGTCCGACCGGCTCACGGCGCGCGCCCTGGGCGCGCTGCTCGTGGACGTGTGGCACGACACGGCGCTCCGCCGGGCGCTCTGGGCGGCCCTGCCCGTCGCCGGACGCAACGGCACGCTCGAGGACCGGCTGCGCAAGGGGCCCGCGCACGGCGTCGTCCGCGCCAAGACCGGCACGACCGACGAGGCGTCGGCGCTGTCCGGCTACGTCGGCGACCGGTTCGCCTTCGCGGTGCTCCAGAACGGCCGGCCCGTGTCCTGGACGTGGGCACGCAAGGCGCAGGACCGCTTCGTGACCGTTCTGGCCGCGGCCGCCTGAGCCGCCGTTCCGGGAAGCGTCGATACCGGACGCGTCCCGAAGCGCCGGTTGGACATGGATATCCATGGACGTTGGACATGGATATCCATGTCCAACACTGGCCCGAACAGCCGCCCTACGGCCGCAGCAGGGCGCGCAGGTCGTCCTCCGTCAGCAGAGGGACGCCCGCCTTCTCCGCCTTCGTCAGCTTGCTGTTGCCCGGCGACTCGCCGACGAAGACGCCGGTCGTCTTCTTCGAGACGTTGTCGGAGACCTTCGCGCCGAGTGCTTCGAGCGCGGCCGCCGCCTCCTCGCGCGTGAAGCCCTCGAGCGTGCCCGTGATCACGTACTGGCTGCCGGTGAGCGGCCCCTCGACGGGCCGATCGTCCTCGGCCAGCTCGAAGTTGAGCCCGATCCCGCGCAGCTCGGCGACGAGGGCGCGGTTCTCCTCGTCGGCGAACCACTCGGCGACAGCCTCCGCCCGGTCGGGACCGAAGCCCTCGACCTCGGCGAGCTCCTCCGGCGTGGCCGCCATGAGGCGGTCGATGCTGCCGAAGTGGCGGGCGAGGTTCTGCGCGAGCACCCAACCGATGCCGGCGATGTTGAGCCCCAGCAGCACCCGCGAGAACGGCACGCGCTTCCGCGACGCCTCGATCTGGGCGATCGCGTTCGTCGCCGAGATCTCACCGAATCCGTCGAGCTCGAGGAGCTGCTCCTTGCGCAGCCGGTAGAGCTCCGGGAGCGAACGCACGAGCCCCTGCTCCCAGAGGGTGCGGACGGTCTGCTCTCCGACGCCGTCGATGTCGGCCGGCCCTTCCACCCAGGCGATCAGCGTCTCGAGGCCACGCGAGGGGCACGCGCGGTT
>DASZWI010000179.1:0-33147 GCA_035546715.1 Gaiellaceae bacterium
CGACTGCCGCACGCGGTTCGCGTTGTTGGCGTTGTAGCCCGGCGCCTGCGCCATCGCGAGCACACCGCCGGTGCTCGGGTCGATGGCGACCGCGACCGCGTCCTTCGCGCGCCACTTCGCGACCGTCTGCCGCAGGACCGACTCGGCGTACGCCTGGATCGTGCGGTCGAGCGTCGTGAAGACCGCCTTTCCCTGCCGCGGCGGCGTGTTCTTGATCACGTCGACCGCCTGGCCCTGCGGCGTCCGCACGATGGTCTTCGCGCCGGGCCGGCCGGCAAGGTCCTTCTGGTACTCGTACTCGAGCCCGGAGAGGCCGTTGCCGTCGGTGCCGGCATAGCCGATCACCTGCGCGCCCACCGTGTTGCCCGGGTAGAACCGCTTCTCCTCCGGGTAGAAGTTGACGCCGGCGAAGTGCTTGGCCATCAGCTTCGCGGCGGCCTTCGGGTCGGCGAAGCGCTCCACGTAGACGAAGCTCGTGTCACGGCGGAGGAGCGACGCGTAGAGGTCGTTGGGGTCGACGCCGAGGATCTCGTGGGCGGCCCGTGCGACGGCGAGGGGCTGGCGCACCTGCCGCGGGTCGGCGTACACGGTCGACGTCTGCTCGCCGAGCGCGAGCGGGACGCCCGAACGGTCGTAGATCGTGCCGCGGCTCGCCGCGATCGTCTCCGTCTCGTGCTGCTGGCGGTGGGCCAGGCCGCCGAGGCTCGCGGCCTGCACGCCCTGCAGCCACACGGCGCGACCGAGGACGGCGGCGAAGGCCAGTGCGAAGATCGCAACCAGCAGGCGGATGCGGCGGTTGGCCTGCCTCTCGCGCATCGAGGCCTACTTGGCGAGGTTCACGTACCGCACGGTCGAGAGGTCGACCGGGGCGACGCCGAGCTCCCTCTCGGCGTTCGCCTGGATGCGCGGCGATGCGAGCTCGGTGGCCAGGACGGCCTGCTCCGACGCGATCTGGGCCTGGAGCTGGGTGCGCTGGCTGTTCGCCTTGTCGAGCGCGAGGTTGAGGCGGAGCACGGACACGCTCACGAATACGACGCCCGTCAGCAGAATCCCGCTGACCGCGATCCAGAGGATCCCGCCGCGCGCCCTCGCGCGCGTGCGCGCCCGCCGGCTCGGGCGGGGACGCGGCGGGGCGGCGGGGACCGCGGCCCGGGCGGCGGGGGCCGCGCCGACGCTAGCCAACCTTCACCCCCACCCGGAGGCGTGCGGACTGGGCGCGCGGGTTGCGCGCAACCTCGGTCGCGGAGGGGCGGATCGCGCGCCGCGGGACGGCGCGCATCGTCGGCTTCGAGCCGCAGGTGCAGACCGGGAAGTCCGGCGGGCACGTGCAGCCGTGCTCGGCGTCGCGGAGGAACCGCTTCACGAGCCGGTCCTCCAGCGAGTGGAACGAGATGACGGCGAGTCGGCCGCCGGGACGGAGCATCGCCTCGGCGGCCGGCAGCGCGCGCTCGACGGCCCCGAGCTCGTCGTTGACCTCGATGCGGAGCGCCTGGAACACGCGCTTGGCGGGGTGGCCCTCGCCGAAGCGGGCCGGCGCCGGGATCGCGGCGCGGATCAGCTCGACCAGCTCGGCGGTGCGCTCGATCGGGGCGTCCTTGCGCGCCCGGACGATCGCCCGGGCGATCGGGCGCGCGTAGCGCTCCTCGCCGTAGCGGCGGAAGATGTCGGTCAGCTCGCGCTCGCCGGCGTCGTTCACGACCTCCCGCGCCGAGACGGCGGAGCTCGGGTCCATGCGCATGTCGAGCGGCGCGTCGGCCGCGTACGAGAACCCGCGGTCGCGGCGATCGAGCTGCATCGACGAGACGCCCAGGTCCATCAGGATCGCGTCGGCCTGGACGCCGTTCTCGGCGAGCTGCCCGAGCACCGTCGAGAACTCGCCGTGCAGCAGGCGCGCCTTGACGCCCGCGCTGCGGCGGAACCGCTCGAAGAACGGCTCGACGGTGGGGTCGCGGTCGATCGCGATGAGCTTGCCGTCACCGCGCAGCCGCGCCGCCAGCAGGGCGGCGTGGCCGCCGGCTCCGAACGTGCAGTCGACGACGGTCTCGCCCGGGCGCGGCTCGAGGGCCGCGACGACCTCGTCTGCGAGAACGGGAACGTGATCAGTCTCGGTTGGCAAGACGCTCGGCAACATGTTCCGCGCTCCCTTCGACTTCGTGCAGGTGGTCGCGCCACTTCGCGCGGTCCCAGATCTCGAGGTGGTCGTAGACCCCGGCGACCGTGACCTCCCGGCTGATGCCCGCGCTCTCGAGCAGCCGCGCCGGCAGCACCAGCCGGCCCTGCTTGTCGAGATCGGCCCGGACGGCCTGGGCGAAGAAGTGCCGCTGCATCATCCGGCCCTCCCGGCTGAGCGGGTCGAGCGCGCGGATCCGGTCGGCGAGCCGCTCCCACTCGCCGGTCGCGTAGGCCGACAGGCACCCGTCCATGCCGACGGTGACCACGACGGCGTCGCCGAGCGCCTCCCGGAGCTTGGCCGGAAGCGTGAGACGGTTCTTCTCGTCGAGCGCATGGTCGTGTTCGCCGAGCAGCATCGATCCACTATGCCCCACTTTATCCCACATGGGTCCACCTGTAAACCCCAAATTGCGCGGACCGACGACATCCGCGTCAGACGTCCGCGCCGCCGGCGGAGGTCGCGGGGTGACGGCTCGAGGGCTAGGCGGCCGGCTGCAGGCCGCGGCGGGTCGCGACGATCTCGGCCGTCGACGAGGGCAGCTCGCTGCTGACGTCGCGGCCGCCGATCGACGCCGTGACGTTCGACGGCGCCCCGAACCGGATCGCGAGCGGGCGCTTCAGGCCGAAGCGCAGCGTCGCGCCCTCGGCGAGCGTGCGCTCGTAGACGGTCTTGCCGGTCGCCTGGATGGTGACCGAGAGCCAGCAGTCGCCGCGCGTCGCGGCGATGACGAGCGTCGCGGGCCGCTTCTTCGTCACGTTCCCGGCGGTCGTCGTGGGCTGCGGCCGCGTGGTCGTCGTGCGCGGCGCCGTGACGGGCGGAGGCGCGGCGCGGTTCCCGCCCCCGCCGCCGCTCGCGAGCTCCCAGGCGGCGACCGCGACGAGCAGCACCGCGCCGGCGATGACCGTGGCGTTCGGGAGCGACGGGAGCGCACGCGACGACCGGCGGCGTGCCGGACGCGGCCGGACCGGGACGTCGACGGGGGCGAAGCTGAGCGTCGGGCTCGTGCGCAGCTCGTACTCCCCGACGTAGACGTCGCCGTCGAGCCCGAGGTAGGTCGCGTACTCGCGCAGGAAGCTCCGCCGGTAGAGGCCCTCGGGCAGCTTGTCGAAGGCCTCGTGCTCGAGCGCCTCGAGGTAGCGGCTCGGGATGAGCGTTGCCTGCTCGATCTCGGCGTACGTCAGGCGCTTCCGCTCGCGCGCTTCCCGAAGGCTCTGTCCGATCTCCAGCATCGAACCCCCCACGCGCCGGCCGGGCGACCGGCTCGCGTTCAACCGTACCGGCTCCGCCGGGTCTTCGGCTCAGAGCGGCTCGACCGGGTCGCCCAGCGCGACGCGGCCCGGCTCGACCACCTCGGCGTACACGCCGAACGGCAGCGGCTCGTCGCTCGGCACGTGGCTGCGATAGCGCGTGAGCGCGTGCAGCGTGTCGAGATCCGGGCGACCCGTGTCGGGATCCTGGGTCGTGACGGCGCAGCGGCCCACGAGCCCGCGCGGGACGACGACCGCGCCGCCGATCCGGACGCGGCGTCCCACCCAGGCGTCCTCGGCATGAGGGTCGACGCCCGCGATGCCGAAGTGCATCCGGAAGCGCCGTGCGTCGACGCTCTGCACGCCCAGCTCCTCCGCGAGCCGCGCGAGCGACTCGCGCGACAGCAGCGACGTGGCGCCCGCGATGCCCCGGTCGCCGCCGCCGCCGGGACGGGAATGCGCGACGATCCGGAGATGCGCTCCGGCGAAGTCGGAGAGGGCTTCGCTGAGCTCGCCCGGGACGAGCCGGACGTCGAGAGTTTCGCGATAGAACTGCGCGCGCGCCGGCTCGCCATCGGCGGTCGGTGCGGACAGCTCGCGCCCGTCGGGGAACCGGAGCGTCAGCACGCTCGTCGCCTGGTCGAACGTCGGCTCCACGGACATCAGCGGCCCGTGCTTCTTGTTGTTCGTCATGCGGCCGGCGGCGTCCACGACGAAGAACATCCGGTCGCCGGCGATCCCGTCGCGGTCGAGGTCGACCACCTCGGGATGGGCCAGCCCGAGCGCCTTCACGGGCGCGATCTGGATCGAGACGACGCCGGCGCTCACTCGGCCAACGCTAGCTGGGTGGCGTACGGGCCCGTCCCGGCGATCACCGCCGCGCCCGCACGCGCCGCCAGGGCCAGCGCGTCCTCGAGGGCGTCGCCGCGGGCGAGGGCGAAGCAGAGCGCCGCCGCGAAGGAGTCGCCGGCGCCGTAGGTGTCCGCGACCGGGCCGGTGAGCGGCGCCGCCTCGTAGGGGACGCCGTCGGCGACGCCGCCCCTCGCACCGGCGGTGCGCACCAGCGTCCGCACGTCGAGCGAGCCCTCGTAGCGCTCCCCGGGATCCGTGCCGCTGCCGACCAGGAGGTCGAGCGGCACCGCGGCCTCCTCGAGGGTCGCGAGCTCCCGGGGCGTGGCGGCGAGGAACCGGGCCTCGCGGGCCGAGCGGGCCGCGGCCGCGTCCCCGGCGACGAAGAAGACGGCGTCGTAGCCGCGGAGGGGCAGCGGCCCGTGCGCGACGAGCTTGTCGCCGAGGACGGTGATCGTGCGCTCCCCGGCTCCGTCGACGTGCACCCAGGCGCGCCGCGACGGCTCGTCGCGCACCTGCGCGTGCACGTCCACGCCGAGCTCGCTCAGCCTGCGGACGGTCTCCCGCCCGATCTCGTCGTCGCCGACCGCCGTGAAGAACTCGCACCGGCCCGCGAGCAGCGCGAGCTGGCGGGCGACGACCGCCCCGCCCCCGCAGGGCTCGACGACCGTGTGCGGCGCGTGGACGATCTCGCCCGCCGCGGGCATGTGCGGGACGCGGGCGAACTCAGTCCACTCCGTGTGTCCGACGACGGCGCACCTCATCGGCCTGGGATCATCCAGGAGCGGGCCCCTCCCGTGCCGACCCATCTCACAGGCGGCCGCCGCTTCCCGTTGAAGGACTGATGCCGGTCACCGAGCACCCGATCCCACCGTTCGAGCGCTTCTACCTCGAGCATCGGGACGAGATCCTGCGCTACCTGCGGCGGCTCCTCGGGCAGAAGGCCGAGGACGCCTGGCAGGAGACGTTCCTGCACGCGCTGCGCGCCTACGACCGGCTCGAGCACGGCCGGCACCTGCGCGCGTGGCTCTTCACGATCGCGACACGAGTCGCGATGGACGAGCTGCGCCGGCGCAACCCCGCCGACCATCCGCTCGTCCAGGCCCAGGTGCTCGCCGACAGGAGCGAGCTGCACCGGCCCGCCTTCCGCGAGCTGGAGCACTTCACCGACCGGCTGCCCCCGACCGAGCGGGCCGCGGTGGTGCTCCGCTACGGCTACGACCTTCCGTACGCCCAGATCGCCGACGCGCTCGACTCCTCCGAGGAGGCCGCGCGCGCGGCTGCGTCGTCCGGCGTACGCCGACTGAGGAGAGCCCATGAGCGTCACGCCTGATCTCGACACCCGTTTCCGCGCGGCCGCGCTCGCCGAGGGCCTGGTGGACGTCCGCTACGACGTCGTCGACTCGCCCGTCGGGGAGCTGCTCGTGGCGGCGACCGACCGCGGCCTCTGCCGCGTCTCGTACGTCGTCGACGACGGCGAGAGCCTCGTCCGCACCTTCGGCGGTCGCATCCTGCGGCTGCCGCTCGACGAGGTGCGCCGCGAGCTCGACGAGTACTTCGCGGGCGCCCGCACCGCCTTCGACCTGCCGCTCGACCTGCGCGTCGCGCCCTTCCCCGAGCAGGTGCTGCGCGAGCTCGGCCGGGTGCCCTACGGCGCCACGACGACGTACGGCGCGCTGGCCGCGAAGGTGGGCCGGCCGCGCGCCGCCCGCGCGGTGGGGACGGTGATGAACCGCAACCCGCTTCCGATCGTGCTGCCGTGCCACCGCGTCGTCGGGGCGAACGGCGCGCTCACCGGCTACGCGGGCGGGCTCGAGCGCAAGCAGGCGCTGCTGACCCTCGAAGGCATTCGGCTCACCCCCTGAGCCGACTACCCTGGGTCCATGGCGGGCGAGCGGCGGGTGGTGGTCGTCGGAGGCGGGTTCGGAGGCCTCGAGCTCGTCAGCGGCCTGCGGCGCACGCCCGTCGAGATCACGCTCGTCGACCGCAACAACTTCCACCTCTTCCAGCCGCTCGCGTACCAGGTCGCGACGGGGGCGCTGTCGGCCGTCGAGATCGCCGTCCCGCTCCGGCGCGTCTTCCGGCGGCAGAGGAACGTCCGCGTCGTCATGGCGGAGGTCGCCGGCTTCGACCTCGACCAGCGGCTCGTGCGACTCGCCGACCTGCCGAACGGCGAGCCCGGCGAGACGCTGCCGTACGACGTGCTCGCCGTCGCCGGCGGCTCGGCGTACTCGTACTTCGGCCACGACGAGTGGGCCCAGTACGCGCCGGAGCTGAAGACGCTCGAGGGCGCGCTCCATCTGCGCTCGCAGATCCTGAGCGCGTTCGAGGCGGCCGAGGTGGAGCCCGACGAGGCCCGCCGCCGCGCCTGGCTCACCTTCGTCGTCGTCGGCGCCGGCCCGACGGGCGTCGAGATGGCGGGGCAGATCGCGGAGATCGCGCACGCCGTGCGCCGCGACTTCCGCTCCGTGGACACGGACACCGCCCGCGTGCTGCTCGTCGAGGCCGCCGACCGGGTGCTGACGGCGTTCCCGCCGCGGCTGTCCGCGAAGGCCGCGCGTTCGCTGGAGAAGCTCGGCGCGACGCCCATGGTCGACGCGACGGTCGTGGACATCGGGCCCGGCCGCGTCGAGGTACGGCGCAACGGCGAGCGCGAGACGATCGAGACGCGGACGATCGTCTGGGCGGCGGGCGTCACGGCCTCGCCGCTCGCCGGCGAGCTCGCGCGGGCGATCGGAGCGGAGGTCGATCGCGCCGGCCGGCTCGTCGTGGAGCCCGATCTCACCTTGCCGGGCCACCCGGAGGTGTTCGGGCTCGGCGACATGGTCGTGGTGCAGGACGGCAAGGGCGGCGTCCAGCAGCTGCCGGGCGTCGCGCCGGTCGCGATGCAGCAGGGCCGCCACGTCGCGAAGGAGATCGCCCAGGGCGAGCGCAAGCCGTTCCGCTACCGCGACAAGGGCAACCTCGCGACCATCGGCCGCTCCCATGCGGTCGCCGACATCAAGGGCTTCCAGCTCAGCGGCTTCCTGGCGTGGATCACCTGGCTCGTCGTGCACCTCTTCTACCTGATCGGCTTCCAGAACCGCCTGCTCGTGCTGGTGCGCTGGACGTTCAGCTACGTCACGCGCGGGCGTGGCGCGCGCGTGATCCACGACTGAGCAGCGCGGGCTCCGCGACCAGCACGGTCAGCGCCGACAGCGCGAGCAGCCCGCCGACGAGCGGCGTGCTGCGGACGCCGGCCGCCGGCAGCAGCAGACCTCCGGCGAGCGCGCCGCCGCCGATGCCGACGTTGAACGTCGCCGAATAGCCGGCGGAGGCGACGTCGGGGTTGCCGGGCGCGACGTCGAGCAGGCGGTTCTGCCCGCCGACGACGAGCGCCGAGAAGCCCGCGCCGTACACGGCCAGGAGCGGGACGACGGCGGGCCGGACGTGCCCCGCGGCGGCCAGCGCGAGCATCGCGCACGCGACGAGAACGACTCCGCCGACGAGCACCGCGCCGGGCCGGCGTGTCACGTGCCGGGACGCGAGCCACACGCCGAGCACGCCCGCGGCGCCCTCCACGAAGAGGATCGGCCCGACGTCGCGCTGCGGGAAGCCGGCGACGCTCGTCAGGAACGGACTGACGTACGTCAGCGTCGCGAAGAGCCCGGTCACGGCGAGGGCGAGCGCGACGAGCAGCAGGGCGTAGCGCCGGCCGTCGGCGTGGCGGCCGACGTCGCTCGGGATCTCGACGACGCCGTCGCCGGGCAGAAGCGCGGCGACCACGGCGAGCGCGACGAGTCCGAGGGCCGCCGCGGCGAGGGTCGCCACCCGCCAGCTCGTGTGCTGCCCGAGCCAGGTGGCGGCCGGCAGCCCGGCGACGCTGGCGAGCGACGCGCCCGCGTAGACGATCCCGAGCGCGCGACCCCGGAGCGAGGGCTGCACCAGCCCGGCTGCGGTGCGGGCGACGACCGACCAGTAGACGGCGTGCGCGAGCGCGATCGCCATCCGGCTGCCGAGCAGGAACCCGTAGCTCGGAGCCGCCGCGCCGAGGCTCGTGGCGACGACGAAGAGCGCGAGCACCCCCGTCAGCAGCCGGCGGCGCGGCAGCCGCCGCGTCGCGAACGTCAGGGGCACGGACATGACGACGACCGTGAACGCGTAGGCGGTCATCAGCAGGCCGACCGCGGAGCGCGAGCGGTGCAGGTCGTGCGCAACCAGCGGCAGGAGCCCGACCGGCAGGTTCTCCGTGGTGACGAACGCGAACGTCGCGCACCCGAGCGCGAGCAGCGCGGCGAGGACGCGAAGCTCGATCCGGCTCGTGCTGACGGCGGTGGCGCTCAGCGTTCGAGCGCCGCGCCGGCGATCCGCGCCGCCTCGGCGAGCGCCGCCCTGGCGAGCCCGCCACCCCACGTCATCCGGGCGACGCCGAGCCGGTCGAGCTCGGCCGGAGACGGCGAACCCGGCGTGGCGATGACGTTCACGGGGCCCTCGATGCGGCGCACGAGCTCGGCGATCGCGTCGACCGGGCAGACGATCGGGTACGTGCAGTCGGCCCCGGCGGCGAGGTAGGCGTTCGCGCGCTCGACCGCCTCTTCGACGTCCTTCGAGCCGTTGAGGAAGACGTCGACGCGCGCGTTCAGGACGAGCTCGGGCGCCGCGGCCTTCACGGCACGGATCCACTCGACCTGCTCCTCGACCGGGACCATGACGTCGGCAGGCGAGTCCTCGAAGTTCATGCCGACGACGCCGGCCTCCCACGCCGCCCGGGCGGTGCCGACCGGGTCGCCGTAGCCGGCCTCGAGGTCGGCCGTGACGGGCACGTCGACCGCCGCGGCGATGCGTCCCGCAGCCGCGACCATCTCGTCGCGCGGAGCCTGCTCGCCGTCCTCCCAGCCGAGCGAGCGCGCCACCGCGGCGCTCGAGGTCGCGATCGCCTTGCACCCGGGCAGCGCCGCGAGCGCCTTCGCCGACGCGACGTCCCAGGCGTTCGGCAGCACGAGCAGCGGCGGCTCGACGTGCAGGCGCCGAAGCAGCTCCGCCTTGGCCGACTGGTGCACGAGCCGAGCCTAGCTGCTGGCCCGTCCCGTTTCGGCTACGCCTCGGGTATGTCGCCGAGCAGCCGGTAGCCCACCCCCCACACGTTGTCCACCCAGGGCGTCGCCGGGTCGAGGTCGCGCAGCTTGCGCCTGAGCCGCGACGCGTGCGAGTCGAGCGTCCTCGTCCGCCCCGGCCGCTGGTACCCCCACACGTCGCGGAGCAGCTCCGCCTTCGTGAACACGCGCTGCGGCTCCCGCACGAGCCGGGCGAGCAGCTCGTGCTCCTTCTGCGACAGCACCGCCCGCGTGCCGTCGACCCGCACCTCCCGCGTGACCGTGTCGAGCGTCAGCGTCGCCGCCTCGAGCACCGACCCCTCCCCCGGTCGCACGCGGCGCAGGACCGCGCGGATCCGCTCGACGAGCTCCTGGTAGTCGAACGGCGGGGCGACGTAGTCGTCGCAGCCGCGGCGGAAGGCGTGGAGGCGGTCGACCGCGTCCGCGTTCGGACGACCCAGGACGATCACCGCCGCGCGGTCCCGCCACTCGTCGACCTGCTCGACGTCGCCGGCGAGCACGAGGTCGGGCGCCCGGTCGACGAGCTCGAAGCCGTCGTTGCGCAGATGCCGCTCGAGGAAGCCGCGGGTGTCGGGCTCGGCGGCGGTGAGGAGCAGCGCAGCGGTCATGGCATCGACGGTAGACGCGCGCAAACGGCGGCGCTAGCTGTCCTTTCGCACGATTGTGCGCCGAAGCTTCCTCAGCCGTCCGGACCGGACGGGGCCGCAACGACGAGTCCGCTCGCTAGAGCCGTCCGGAGCGGACGACGCCCCACAGCAGCCACGCGCCGAGCACCGCCGACAGCGCGAAGCCGATGATCGACACGACGTGCAGGCCCAGCAGGTGCGGGCCCGACTTGGCGAAGATCCCGATCAGGCTCGAGCCGATCAGACCGCCCGTGACGACGAGCGCGATCACGAGCCGGTTGAAGAGCACGTCGAGCTTCGCGAGCAGCTCCTCGAGGCCCTTGTGGACGAAGCCGACCTCGATCTGGCCGTCGCGGACCTGTTCCAGCGTGTCGTGGATCTGGTACGGCAGCTCGGCCGTCATCTGGGCGAGGTTCCACCCCTCGCGGCGCAGTCGCCGCGCGATGCGCTCGGGCCGGAAGCGCTCGATCATCAGCGCCCGCGCGTACGGCTTCGCAACCTCGAACACGTTGAAGTCCGGGTACAGCTCCTGGCCGACCGAGCCGAGCGTCGCGATCGCCTTGTCGAGCATCACGAACCGCGTCGGCAGGCGCAGGTTCATCGAGTAGATCAGCGCGAACGCCTCGCGGATGACCTGGATCGGGTCGATCTCGCTGAGGTTCGCGCCGTAGTAGCGGTAGTAGAGCTCCCGCAGCTCGGAGACGAACTGCTCCTCGCGCTCCTTCGGGTAGCGCACGCCGAGGTCGGCGAGCCGCTTCGGCAGCGCCTCGATGTTCTCGGAGGCGGCGTCGATGAAGAGCCGCGTCAGCCGCGACATGTCGTCGTCCGTCAGCTTCCCGGCCAGGCCGAAGTCGACGAGACCGATCCGCTCCGGCGTCAGCACCAGGATGTTCGCCGGATGCGGGTCGCCGTGGAAGAACCCGTGGCGGAAGATCATCGTCATCCACGCCTCGGTGACCAGGTACGCGAGCCGCCGGCGCTGCTCGAGCGTCCACAGGTCGAGCTCGAGGTCGCCGAGCTGCGTCCCGTCGAGCCGCTCCAGCGTCAGCACCCGCGTGCGCGTGTAGCTCCAGTAGACGCGCGGGATCGCGACGTGGGGATGCCCGGCGAAGTTGCGGTAGAAGCCGTCGGCGTTGCGCGCCTCGAGCCGGTAGTCGAGCTCCTGGCGGATCGAGCGTGCGAACTCGTCGACGATCTCGCGGGTGTCGATGAAGTCGAGGGCGCGGATGCGCTCCTTCGCGAGCCGCGCAGCCTGCTCGAGCAGCTGGATGTCGCTCTCGATCTGCCGCGGCGCGTTCGGCCGCTGCACCTTGACGACGACCCGGCGGCCGTTCGGGAGCACCGCCGCGTGCACCTGGCCGATCGACGCCGCCGCGATCGGCTGCGGGTCGAACTCGAGGAACAGCCGCTCGATCGGCTGCCCGAGGTCCTCGCGGACGACGCGCTCGACGTCGGCGAACGGGAACGTCCGCACGTCGTCCTGGAGGCCGCGCAGCTCGGCGATGATGTCCGGCGGCACGATGTCCGGGCGGGTCGAGAGGAGCTGGCCGAACTTGACGAACGTCGGCCCCAGCTCGTCGAGCATCTCGCGCAGGTGGCGTCCGCGCGCGGTGCCGCCCGCCAGGCCGGTGGCCGGATCGATCTCGTCGCCGTCCTTGCGGTGGTCGAGCACGTAGCCGAAGCCGTGGCGCACGGCGACGTGCGCGATCTCGCTCAGGCGCCCCAGATTCCGCTGCTTGGGCCGGGTGGCCACGCCCAGAGTGTCGCAGCAAAAACGCGCCCCGGGGAGGATCGCGGCGCGCGGTCGCGCCGTGCGTCTCGCTACCCGATCGACTTGACCGTCGCGCGCCAGGCGCCGCGGGGCGCCTCGACGTCGACCGTGTCGCCGACGGTGCGGCCGAGCAGCGCCGCGCCGAGGGGCGACGTCGGCGACACCGTGCCGGCCCCGCCGACCGAGCTGATCTCGACCGTCATCGTGCCGCCGGAGTCGTCCTCGATCTCGACGACCGAGCCGACGCCGACCTCGCTCCCCGAGGCGACGTCGACGATCTCGGCGCCGTCGAGCCGCGACCGCAGCGAGCGGATGCGCGCCTCGAGCAGCCCCTGCTCGTTCTTGGCCGCGTGGTACTCGAAGTTCTCCGACAGGTCGCCGAACTCGCGCGCCTTCGCGATCGCGGCGACGACCTCCTTGCGGCGCGGGCCCTCGAGCTCCGCGAGCTCCTCGCGCAGGGCGGCGGCCTGCTTCTCGGTGAGCCGCTCGCCCTCTACCACCGCGAGCGCCTTCCGCGACGCGAGCTGTACACGACACGCGGCCGGGCGGCCTGCATGCCCGCCTCCTCGAAACGCTCCATCTGCCCCTGGAGCCGCGCGACGCGGCTGACCTCGGCCTGCTGGTCGGGCAGGACGAGCGTGATGCCCGTGCCGCCGCGGCCGGCCCGGCCGGTGCGGCCGATGCGGTGCGTGTAGACCGCAGGCTCGTCGGGCGGGTCGAAGTTGATGACGTGCGTGATGTCCTCGACGTCGATGCCGCGCGCGGCGACGTCCGTGGCCACGAGCGTGCGCACCTTGCCGGCGTCGAACCGCGCGAGCGCCTTCTCGCGCTGGGCCTGGCCCTTGTCGCCGTGGATGGCGACCGCGTCGACGTCGTGGCGGCGCAGCTTCTCGACGAGCCGGTCGGCGCCCGCCTTCGTGCGGACGAAGACGAGGGCCAGCCCTCGCTCCTCCTCGTTGAGGAGCTTCACGAGGGTCGGCACCTTCGACTCCGGCGTCACCGGGACGAACCGGTGGTCGACCTCGCCGCTGCGGCGCTCCGCCGGGAGCTCGCCCTCGAACCGGGCCGGGAAGCGCGTGTAGCGGCGCGCCAGCTCGCCGACCTCGCCGTCGAGCGTGGCCGAGAAGAACATGGTCTGGCGCTCCTCGGGGAGCCGCCGGACGAGCTTGTCGACCTGCGGCTTGAAGCCCATGTCGAGCATGCGGTCGGCCTCGTCGAGGACGAGCACCTCGACGTCTCCGAGGTCGAGCAGGCCGCGGTCGACGAGATCCTGGAGGCGGCCCGGGGTCGCCACGAGGACGTGAGCGGCCTTGGCGAGCTGCGCCTGCGCCTTCAACGGCACGCCGCCGTAGACCGACGCCACCTTGAGCTCGTCGCCGGCGATCAGCTCGAACTCCTCGGTCACCTGGGCGCAGAGCTCACGCGTCGGCACGAGGACGAGCGCGGCGGGACGCCTGGCGTCGGAGTCGACCGTCTGGACGATCGGGATCGCGAACGCGAGCGTCTTGCCGGAGCCGGTCGGGCTCTTCGCGAGCACGTCGCCGTGGCGCAGCGCCTCCGGGATGACGAGCGACTGGATCTGGAACGGCGTGTCGATGCCGCGCGCGGCAAGCGCTGCGCAGATGCCCTCGGCTACGCCGAGATCACGGAACTGGGTCAAGCCTTCTCCTTCGTCGGTTGTGGGAGAGATCCCGTGTCCGAGCTGGAGAAGGGACCTCACGGGAACGCGGCCGATCCGCGCTCCGTATCCCCCACAGTAGCAGGGGTTTCGGACGCCGCCCGCCACGGGCAGCCGGCTCCCGCGTCCGACGCGGGCCGCGCCGACCCGGGTCGCGCCGCAGCGGGCTCTACTCCGGAGGGCCTTCGAGCAGCCGCAGCCGGTGCTCCAGCTGGGCGACCCGGAGCTCGAGCTCGTCCCACTCGTCGCGCGTCACGAGGCCGACCTCGCGGGCCAGCTCCCGCACGTAGCGGCGGGTGCTCTCCCCCACGCGGATGCGGTCGCCGCGCCAGCGGGCCGTCGCCTCCTCGGCGAGCGACCGGGCCTCGTCGAGCCGCAGGCCGAGCAGGCCGACGAGCCGCTCGAGCGTGTCGCGGCCGGCCGACTCGGGGTCGTCGCTAGCGCGGGCGTCCATGCGGCCGCGCCTGGCGGCGCTGGCGGCGCCGCTCGCGCTTCTCCTCGGCCGACGCGGATCCGTCGCCGGCGCCGACCCCTGCCTCGACCACGTCGACCGGCGTCGCCGGGTCGGGCTCGGCGGCAGCGGCCTCCTCGGCGGCGCGCAGCAGCACCGACGACTTCATCCCCTCGTGCAGATCCTGCGCCTTGCGGCGCGCGTACTCGGGCTCGCGCTCCTTCGCGATCGTCAGCATCGGCGCCGCCACGAAGATCGACGAGTAGGCGCCCGAGGTGATGCCGATCAGCAGCGCGAAGGCGAAGTCCTTCAGCGTCGCGCCGCCGAAGAACAGCAACGACAGCACCGGCAGCAGCGTGATGAAGGTCGTCGCCAGCGAGCGCCGGATCGTCTCCCACAGCGAGACGTTCGTGATCGTCGCGAACGAGGCTCGCCGCATCAGCGGGACGTTCTCCCGGATGCGGTCGAAGATGATGATCGTGTCGTAGATCGAGTAGCCGAGCACCGTCAGCACGGCGGCGACCGTCGACGACGTCACCTCCCGCCCCGTCAGCGAGTAGATGCCGACGGTGATGGCGACGTCGTGGAGCATCGCGAGGATCACCGGGATCGCGAACGAGAGGCCCTTGAACCGGATCCAGATGTAGAGCGTGATGATGAGGAGCGAGAAGACGATCGCGAGGATCGCCGCGCGCGCGATCTGACGGCCGAAGCTCGACGACACGTTCTTCACGCCCGTCGCCTCGGCGTGCACCTTGCTCGTGAGCAGGGACGAGAGCTGGTTCTGCTGCTCGGGGTTCAGCTTCTTGAGCTGGATCTGGAAGCGCTGGTAGTCGTCGCCGCCCGTGGACTTGCCGACGCCCTGCACGACGGCGTCGCTGCGTCCGATCGCGCTCGTCTGCGCGCGGACGTCGCTCAGCGACGTCGGCTGCGCCGTCTTGAACGTGTACTGGACGCCGCCCTTGAAGTCGATGCCGAGGTTGAGCCCGCGCACGCCGAGCGAGACGGCGCTGATCAGCAGCACGGCCCCGGAGATCGCGAACCACGTGTAGCGGCGCCGCATGAAGTCGAGCTGGAGGAAGCTGCCGCGCTGGCTGCCGTGCGCGCCCATGAAGCTCGGGTTCGCGAACCAGCGGAAGCCCGCGAGCAGGCCGAGCATGGCCCGCGTCGCCGCGACGGCCGTGATCAGCGAGACCACGGTGCCGATCAGCAGCATCAGCGCGAAGCCCTTCACCTCCGCGGTCGCGACCGCGAACAGGATCAGCGCGGTGATCGCGGTGACGACGTTCGCGTCGACGATCGTGTGGAAGCCCTTCGCGTAGCCGGACGCGACGCCGGCGCGCACGGACTTCCCGGCGCGCACCTCTTCCTTGATGCGTTCGAACACGACCACGTTCGCGTCGGCCGCCACGCCGATGGTGAGGATCAGGCCCGCGAAGCCCGGCAGCGTCAGCGTCACGCCGAACAGCAGGATCGCGGCGTACATGAACGCCGCGTAGATGCCCAGGCCGACCACGGCGACGAGGCCGAGGAAGCGGTAGAGCACGAGCAGGAAGATGCAGACGACGACCAGGCCGCCCACCGCGGCCTTCCACGCCTGGGTGAGCGAGTCCTTGCCCAGCGTCGCGGAGACGTTCGTCTGCTCGATCGTCACGAAGTCGATCGGCAGGGCGCCGGTCTGGAGCACGAGGGCGAGGTCCTTCGCCTCCGACGTCGACCCGATGTGGTTGATCTCGGCGCCGGTGCCGGCCGGGTTGATGCCGCCCGGGTTCTGCGTCGGGTCGATCGCCGGCCACGAGCGGAGCTGGTTGTCGAGCACGATCGCGAAGGCGCACGTCGCGCCGCAGTTCGCGCCCTGGCCCGAGGCGGCGCCGCGCTGCGCCTCGTTCTTCGTCACCTGCGCGAAGACCTTGTTGCCCTTCGAGGTGAACTGCATGAGCACGATCGGCCCGCCGTTCGTCGGGTCGATGTCCTGCCGGATGCCGGACAGGTTCAGCTCGTTGCCCGTCATGTTCGGGTACTTGCCGTCGGTGGCGTACCGGTCGTCCGGGTACGCACCGTGCTTGAAGAGGTAGTAGTCGCTCTTGCCGGCGGGCGGCACGCCGTTGGGGTCGCCGGGGCAGGCCGACGTCGTCTGGGCGTTGCAGGTGATGACGACGGTGCCGTGCGGGACGGTGAGGAGCTTGTAGCCCTCCGGCACCTTGCCGTGGAACTTGTCGAGCACGCCCGCGAGACCCGTCGTCGGGTCGTGGTGCAGGGTCTGCGCGTTGCCGACGAGCACCCAGGTCGTCGTGGTCTTCGGCTTGGGCGCCGCCGCCGACTGCGTCGTGCGCGTCTTCGTGGTCGTCGTGTCCGGCTTCGACTTCTTCTTCGGCGTGATCAGCGGCGTCGTCGGCGTCTGGCTTGCCGGCGCCTTCGTCACCGTGACCTTCGGCTTGAAGAGGTAGTAGCCCTCGGGCGAGCCCTTCGTCCCGGTGCCCGACTGCACGCGCGAGAGCAGGGTGTAGAGGCTCGTCTGCGGCACGGGGTTGCCGGTGCTGTCGACCGACGGCGCCACGAGCGCGGGCACGAGGTCGTACAGCTCGAGCTGCGCGGTCTTGCCGATGATCGCGGCGGCCGCGGCCGGGTCGTGGATGCCGGCGAGCTGGATGTCGATCTCGTTGCTGCCCTGCTGGCGGATCAGCGGGGACGCGACGCCGAGCTTGTCGACGCGGTTGCGCATGATCGAGATCGAGCGGCTCATGTCGTCCGACGTGAGCTGGTGCCCCTTCGGCGGGACCGCCTTGAGCACGACCTCGAGGCCGCCCTGGAGATCGAGGCCCTTGCGCAGGCTGCGGTGCGCCGGCGAGCCCGGAACCGCGAGCAGCGCAGTGCCCGCGAGCGCGAGCACGATCAGGCCGATCAGGACCAGGTGGGAGCGCCGGGAGCTCAAACGCGCACAGGGTAGCGGTGTTGAAGCGCCGGGACCAGGCGGATCTCAGCGGTGCTCGAAGGCGAGGCGGACGCCGAATCCCAGGAAGACGACACCCGTGAACCGGTCGAGCGCGCGCTGCACGCGCGGCCGGCGGAGCAGCCTCGTGCCGTGCCCGATCGCGGCGCCGTAGGCGGCGAGCCAGGCCAGCGTCAGCGCGGCGAAGAGCAGCCCGAGCAGCAGCAGCGCCGCGAACGTCGACCCGCCGTGCCCGACGAACTGCGGCAGGAAGCTCGTGAAGAACACGGCGATCTTCGGGTTGCCGAGGTCGCTGAGGAGCCCCTGGCGGAGCGACCGGATCGCCCGCTGCCGCCGCGCACCGGCGGCGGCCGCCGCAGCCGCCGCTCCACCGGGCTTGCGCAGGAGCTGGACGCCGATCCAGATCAGGTAGACGGCGCCGACGAGCTTCAGGGCGTCGAACGCCAGCTCGGACGCGCGCAGGAGCGCGGCGATCCCGAGCGCCGCGGCGAACGTCCACACGGTCAGGCCGAGCGCCACGCCGAACGCCGCGAAGACGCCGCCGCGCTTGCCGCCGGCCAGCGCGTTCTTCATCACCACGGCCGTGTCCGGGCCCGGGATGACGATCAGCAGGATCGAGAGCGCGAGGAAGGGCGCCAGGTCGACGTGCACCTAGGCCTCCCGCTCCGCCGGCTCGGAGCGCTGCTCCCCGTCCTCGTGCGGCTCGGGGTCGGCGTCGTCCTCCTCGTGGTCGACCTCGACCTCGATCTCACGCGCGACCGCGGCGACGGCGCGGCGGTCGACGGTGACGACCACGGCGGGTGCGATCTCGAGGCGGACGCGATCGTCGTCGAGCTCCTGCACGACGCCGTGCAGGCCCCCGGCCGTGATGATCTCGTCCCCCACGCCCACCGAGTCCTGCATCGCCTCGTGCGCCGAGCGCCGCCGCCGGGCCGGCAGCACGAACATGAACCAGATCAGGCCGGCGAGCAGGAGGATGATGATCAGGGCTGCCACGTGAGGTGCTCCAAGCGGTCGCGTTTGTACGACGCGAACTGCCCGCGCTCGATCGCGTCGCGCGCGCCGCGGGCCAGCTCGACGACGAAGCGTAGATTGTGGAGCGACAGGAGCCGCAGCCCGAGGATCTCCTGCTGGTTCACGAGGTGCCTGATGTAGGCGCGGCTGAAGCGCGTGCAGGCGGGGCAGTCGCAGCTCTCGTCGAGCGGCCCCGGGTCGCGGGCGAAGCGCGCGTTCCGCAGGTTGAGGCGTCCCTCGCGGGTCAGCGCGCTCCCGGTGCGGGCGGTGCGCGTGGGCAGCACGCAGTCGAACATGTCGACGCCCGCCTCGATCACCTCGAGGATCCCCTCCGGGTCGCCGATGCCCATGAAGTACCGCGGCCGGTCGGCCGGCAGCAGGGCCGCCGACCAGTCGGTCGTCTCGAAGGTGGCGGCGCGGTCCTCCCCGATGGCGAGCCCGCCGATCGCGTTGCCGTCGAAGCCCAGCTCGGCGATCTCCTCGGTCGAGCGGCGGCGCAGCTCGGGGTCGATGCCGCCCTGGGCGATGCCGAAGCGGAGCTGGCCGTCGGCGCGCGGCAGGTCGCGCTGGGCCCGCGCCCAGGCGGTCGTGCGCCGGACGGCGTCCTCCAGCACCCGCCGCGACACGCCCGCCGGCGGGACCTGGTCGAGGCACATCGCGATGTCGCTGCCGAGGTTCGCCTGGATCCGCGCGGCGAGCTCGGGCGTGAACCGGGTCTCGGCGCCGTCGTAGACGTTGCGGAACGTGACGCCCTCCTCGTCCACGCGCGCGATCGTGTCGCGCAGCGAGAAGACCTGGAACCCGCCCGAGTCGGTGAGGATCGGCCCGTCCCAGCCCATGAAGCGGTGCAGGCCGCCGAGCTCGCGGATCAGCTCGTCGCCCGGGCGGAAGTGCAGGTGGTAGGTGTTGCCGAGCAGGATCCGCGCGCCCAGGGCGCGCACCTCGTCCGGGTCGAGGGTCTTCACCGTCGCCTTCGTGCCGACGGGCATGAAGACGGGCGTCGGCACCTCGCCGTGCGCGGTCGTGAGCAAGCCCGCGCGCGCGGCGCCGTCGGTGGCGGTCACGCGGAAGGTCAAGGGGCGATGACCTCGACCGGCAGGCCGGGGGCACGGGCGAGCCGCGGGTCGGTGGTCAGCAGCGGCGCGTCGAGCTCCTCGGCCAGCGCGACGTAGACCGCGTCGTAGGGCGTCAGGCCCGAGCGAAGCTCCCAGACACGCGGAAGCAGCGGCAGGTGCGGGTAGCGCGCGAGCGGCAGCTCGGCCAGGTCGGCGAGCACGGCGTCGGCCGCCGCCGACGAGGTGACGCCTCGCAGCACCAATCGCCTCAGCGCAGCCGCGACTTCGAGGTCGAAGAGGTGTGGCGCGTGGAGATCCGAGTCGAGAAGCTGCCGCTCCACCCACGCGCCGCGCTGCCGCCAGGCGAAGTAGTCGATCGCAGCGGAGCTGTCGACGACGATCAACTGTGCTCGTCGCGCAGTTCCCGGATGATCTCGCCGCCCGAGACCTCGCCCGGGAGACCGCCCCTGCGACGGATGCGCTCCGAGAGCTCGTCGATGCTGACCGTCCTCGCCTCCCGTTCCGCCATCCGTAGCAGGTAGTCCGAGAGCGTCAGGCGCTCGCGCGCGGCCCTCTCCTTCAGGCGCGCGTGCAGGTCGTCGGGCACGTTCCGGATCTGGATCATCTTCGGCATGTTCCGCACACTATCACATGCGCTGCACATGTTCCTACAGGAAAAGCATCGCGTCGCCGAAGGAGTAGAAGCGGTACCGCTCCTCGACCGCGAGCCGGTACAGGCGCCTCGTCTCCTCCACGCCGGCGAAGGCCATCACCAGCGCGAGCAGGGTCGACCGCGGCAGGTGGAAGTTCGTCAGCAGGTGGTCGACGCGCCGGAAGGCGAAGCCCGGCGTGACGAACAGCTCGGTGCGCCCCGTGAGCGGGCCGCCGGCGGCGAGGGTCTCCAGCACGCGCACGGTCGTCGTCCCGACCGCCAGCACCTCGGGCGCCGCCTCGATGCGCGCCCACGCCTCCGGCGTGACCGCGTACCGCTCGCCGTGGATGCGATGCTCCTCGAGCCGCTCGGCCTGGAGCGGGCGGAACGTGTCGAGGCCGACGTGCAGCGTCACCCGCTCGACGTCGAGCCGGCCGAGCACCTCCGGCGTGAAGTGCAAGCCCGCCGTCGGCGCGGCGGCCGACCCGCGCTCGCGCGCGAACACCGTCTGGTAGCGCTCGGGGTCGGCGAGGGGCTCGGTGATGTACGGCGGCAGCGGCGCGCTGCCCCTCGGCTCGCCGTCGAGCCGGACGCGCCAGCGGCCTTCGCCGAGGTGCTCGAGCAGCTCGACGGCGCCGTGCCTCGTCCCGGGACGGAGGCGGCGCGTGGGCCGCGCGAGGGCCTCCCACACCCCGGGCTCGACCTCCTCGAGGAGCAGCACCTCGCCGCGCGGCCGCTCGATCGCGATCCGCGCCGCGACGACGCGGGTGTCGTTGACGACGGACAGCGTCCCCGCGGGCAGCAGGTCGGGGAGGTCGCGGAACGTCGCATGCTCCACGGCGCCGGTCCTGCGGTCGGCGACGAGCAGCCGCGAGGCGTCGCGCGGCTCGACCGGCCGCTGGGCGATCAGCTCGGGCGGCAGGTCGTAATCGAGCTCCTCGGAACGCACCGCGGCATTGTGCTCGGCGGGAGCGTGACCCTCGCACCTCGCCACCGTCCGGGCACGTGGGGTCCCCCGCGCCTCGGCGTTCCGTCCGGCCGCGCCGTTAGCGTCCCGCACCGATGGAAGAGCTGCGTGAGGCACTCCGCGAAGGGCTCCGGGAGGAGGCCGCGCCGATCTCCCGGCGGCTGGCCGAGGTCAAGGGACTCTCGAACAACGCGATCCGCCGGCTCGAGCGGCTCGAGGGGACGCTGGAGTCGGAGCGCCACGCGCGCGTCGACGACCTCGCGCTCCTCGTCGAGCTGCTCACGGACGGCTGGCGCTCGCTGAACGCACGGCTCGACCGGATCGAGTCGCTCCTCCAGGCCGCGCCGGCGCCGCCCGCCGGCGCCGAGGTCTACCGGCTGCCGACGGCCGGCTGAGCCCGGACGACGCTCGTCGCGGGCAGCACCAGCTCGAAGCGGCTTCCCACCCCGACCTCCGAGCGCAGGTCGATGCGGCCGCCGAGCGCGCCCGCCAGCTCCTTGGCGATCGCGAGGCCGAGGCCGGTGCCGCCGCCGGACTCCGAGACGAACGGGCGGAAGAGGCGCTCGCGCTGCTCGTGCGGGATGCCGGGGCCGGAGTCCTCGACGGCGACCCGCACCGAGCCGTCGAGCTCCTCGAGCTCGAGCGAGATGCGGCAGCCGTCGGGCGTCGCCCGGAACGCATTCGACAGGAGGTTGGCGACGATCTGGAGCACGCGGTCGCCGTCGGAGAGGATCACGGGCCGCTCGCGCACCTCACGCTCGTAGTCGATCGACCGTCTGCGGGCCTCCTCGCGGAAGGTCTCGTACGCCTGGTCGACGAGCGCGCCCATGTCGACCTCCTCGTGCATCACCGTGAAGCGGTTCGTGTCGAGCTTCGCCAGGTCGAGGATGTCGCCGACGAGCCGCTCGAGGCGCTGCGCCTCCGCCTCGACGGTCTCGAGCGAGGTCGTCTCGAGCTCGGGGTCGTCGATCACCCCCTCGAGCAGCGCCGACACGTGCCCGCGGATCGCCGTCAGCGGCGTCCGCAGCTCGTGCGACACGCTCATGAGGAAGTTCCGCTCGACCTGCTCCGCCTCGGCGAGCCGCTCCGCCATCTCGCCGAACCGCTCGGACAGGTGACCGAGCTCGCCCGGTGCGTTCGGCGGCACGTCGACGACGTAGTCGCCCGACGCGACCCGGTCGGCGGCCCGTGACAGCTGGAGCACCGGCTTGACGAGCCGGCGCGACAGGTACCACGCGAGCAGGCCGGCCACGAGCACGCCGAGGACGCCGGCGAACGCGAGCCGGCGCATCAGCGCGTTGACGCTCGCGCCGACGTCGGCCTTGCGCTTCGCGACCACGATCGCGCCGATGGTCACGCCCTGGTCGAGCTCCACCGGCTTCGCGACGGCGAAGTACGAGTGGCCGTCGATCGTCAGGTCGAACTGGAGCGACTTGCCGGACGTCCAGTCGATCGTCTTGCCCGGCAGCCGGTGCAGGTCGGTCTTCTGACCGGGGAACGGCTGCTGCGGGCCGACCCAGAAGAGACGGGTGTTCGTCGCGTCCTCGATGTTCCCGGCCGCCAGCGCGGGCGCCTGGCGGTCGCCCTTCGGGTTCCCGTAGCCCTGGCGGATCGCCGACGCGTACAGATGCTGCACGCCGGTCGCCTCGCGGTTCAGCTCCGAGACCGTCTGGCTGTGCGAGAAGCTCTGGAAGAGGCGGACGGCGATCGCCGTCGTGACGACGCCGGCCAGCAGGATCCCGGCGAGGAAGATCAGCGGCAGCCGGACGCGGAGCGAGCCGAGCATGCCTCCATTGTTCCTCAGGCCGAGGTCGTCTCTTTGTGGCCGTCGCGGGCGGGCGAGACCTTGTAGCCCACGCCCCACACCGTGACGATCGGCGACGCGTCGCCCAGCTTGCGCCGCAGCTGGCGCACGTGGACGTCCACGGTGCGGGTGTCGCCGGCGAAGGTGTAGCCCCACACGCGCTCGAGCAGCTGGTCGCGGGTGAGCACGAGCCCGCGGTGGTCGAGCAGCTCCCACAGCAGGTCGAACTCCTTCGGCGCGAGCTGCACCTCCTCGCCGGAGACGGTCGCCTCGCGGCGGCCGGAGTCGATCCGCAGGTCGCCGTGCACGATCACTTCGGTCTCGCGGTCGCGCCGGTCGGGCGCCGCGCGACGGAGGATCGACTTGACGCGCGCGACGAGCTCGCGGGGGTTGAACGGCTTGGTGAGGTAGTCGTCCGCGCCGACCTCGAGCCCGATGATCTTGTCGACGTCCTCGTCGCGCGCCGTGAGCATCAGGATGGGCACGTCGGAGCGCTGCCGGACGCGCTTGCAGACCTCGATGCCGTCGATGTCCGGCAGCATCAGGTCGAGCACGATCAGCGACGGCTCCTCGCTCGCGACCTCGGCCAGCGCGTCCGTGCCGTTGGCGGCGGTCCGCACGCCGTAGCCGGCGTTCTTCAGGTAGAGCGACACGAACGAGGCGATCGAGCTCTCGTCCTCCACCACCAGGACGGTCGGAGCCGGAGCGCTCACGCTACGGGCTGCTCGGCGTCGTGTCGTCGCCCGGGAACGCGACCCAGCTGATCGCACCGGGAGTGCCCGCGTAGGCGACAGGCAGCCAGTCCTGGTCGCCGACGGCGTACGTGCCGGGCGACAGCGTCTTCAGCGAGCCCGCGAAGCGCGCGCGTCCGGCGCCGACGGCGGTGAAGTCGATGCCGGAGCCGCTCAGGTCGATCCGGTAGCGCCCCGGGCCGCCGAGCTGGAAGTGCAGGTTGGAGCCGGTGTAGATCTCGGAGCCGGGCGCGACGCCGGGCTGCGACGCGGTGAAGTTGCTCACACGCGGGGCCGGGCCGAGATCGGGATCCTTGTCGAGCACGGTGATGCTGCCGCGGTCGATCTGGCCCCAGATCGCGCCCCGCGCGACCACGACGACGACACCGTTGACGCTGTCGGCCGAGAGCGTGCCGTCACCGACCGCGGTGGGGGCGGCGAGGGCAGCAGGGACCAGGCAGCCTGCTGCGAGCAGGATGACGCAGAGCCGGCGCATCGGCAGGAACAGTGTTTCCCTGCGAATTATGCCCTGAATGATCGAAAGGTAAGGAATTTTGACAGCCTCCGGGCCGGACGGCCGGGCCGCAGGTTGTACCGTCCGGAGCCCGTGTCGGGCATCACCCATTTCGGTGCCGACGTGCTGCTCGCCGGCATCGCACTCGCCGCGGCGCTGGCCGCGGGACGGCTCGGCGCGCGGGTGTCCCTGCCGGCCGCCGCCCTGTTCCTGCTCGGGGCCGCCGTCGCCTCCGACGTCTTCCCCGGCCTGTCGATCTCGATCGACGCGGTCGAGCGGCTCGCCACCGTGGCGCTCGTCGTGATCCTCTTCGACGGCGGCCTCTCGATCGGCTGGCGCCGGTTCCGCGGCGCGGCGGCGCCGATCGTGACGCTCGGCGTGCCGGGGACCTTCGCGGTCGCCGGCGCCGTCGCGCTGTTCGGGCACTGGGCCCTCGGCCTCGGCTGGCTGACGGCGGGCCTGCTCGGGGCGGCCGTGGCGCCCACCGACCCCGCGGTCGTCTTCTCGGTGCTCGGGGACCATCCCGTGCGCGGCCGCGGCCGCACGATCCTCGAGGGGGAGTCGGGCGCGAACGACCCGGTCGGCATCGCGCTGATGCTCGGCCTGATCCAGCTCGCCACGCACGCCGACGCGACCTTCTGGACCGTCGTCCGCGTCTTCTGCGAGGAGATGGCGATCGGCATCGCCGTCGGCGTCGCGGGCGGGCTCGCCGTGCGCGAGCTCACACGGCGGGTCGCCCTGCCCGAGTCGGGCCTGACCTCGCTCCAGATGCTCGCGGGCGCCGCCATCGTGTACGGCGTCGCCACCGTGGGCCGGGGCTCGGGCTTCGTCGCCGTGTTCGTCGCGGGACTGCTGGTCGGCGACACGCGCAGGCGGCAGGCGGAGGGGGCCGCCTTCCGGGAGGCGCTCTCGACCGTGGCGGAGATCGTCGCGTTCGTCGCCCTCGGCCTGACGATCGACCTCTCGGGGATCGGCTGGCGCCACTGGCTCGACGGGATCGTCGTCGCGGCGTTCCTCGCGCTCGTCGCCCGGCCCGTCGTCGCCGGCGCCCTGCTCCGGCCCGTGCGGCTCACGCGGGGCGAGCGCCTCTTCGTCCTCTGGGGCGGCCTGAAGGGCGCCGTCCCGATCCTCCTTGCGGCATTCGCGCTGGGAGCGCACGTCGCCCACGCGCAGCGGCTCTACGACACCGTGTTCGTCGTCGTGCTCGTCTCGGTCGTCGTCCAGGGCGGGACGGTGCCCTACGCCGCCCGCCGTCTCGGGCTCGTGCGGGACTAGCTAGTCCACGAGCGCGGGCTCGACCGACCGTCGGGGCGCCGGCGCCAGCCAGCGGTCGAACGCCCAGTTGACGCCGACGAAGACGGCGGTGGCGTACACCCAGCCGGCGACGCAGTCGACGACGTAGTGCTCGGCGCCGTAGACGAGCGCGAAGGACATCGCCAGCGGGTAGAGCGCGAGCAGCGGCCGGAGCCACCGCGGCGTGAGCCGCCAGAGATAGAGGCTCAGGAGCAGCGCGTACGCGGCGTGGAGCGACGGCATCGCGGCGACGTTGTTCGCGTACTGGAGGCCGTGCCGGAAGACGGCGTTCAGGTGCTCGACCGGCACCTGCGCCCAGACGACCGGCACGACGCGGTTGGCCCGGCCCA
Organism: Gaiellaceae bacterium; assembly: GCA_035546715.1. GTDB lineage: Bacteria > Actinomycetota > Thermoleophilia > Gaiellales > Gaiellaceae > PALSA-600. The sequence goes on from DASZWI010000179.1 coordinate 25,219, forward strand.
GGTTGCCGTCCTGCGCCGCCATCCACGGCGGCACGGCCGGATAGAGCACATACGTCGCGTAGCCGGTCAGCGCGAGCGCGCACACCATGGTCGCGAAGCGCGCGAAGCGGTCGTGCGCCCACGTCCAGAGCGCGGCGGCCACGAACGTCGTGGCGAGGAAATGGGTCATGTAGACGAACCACGAGGTGTAGTCCCACCAGTGCAGGTGGCCCGGCCCGTGCCACAGGTGCGCCTGGAGCCACACGGTCGGCGTCGTCCCGCCGAACAGCCACGTCTCGAGGTGGAGCTGCGGCAGCTCGTGCGCGTGGAAGACCAGCCCGTCGGCGTAGCCGCGCAGCAGGTCGTACAGGAGCAGGACGAGGATGAACGGCGTCCACTCGAGCACGAGCCGCGGCAGGCGGCGGCGCGCGTCGCTGGCCGAGAACGCCGCCATGCCGAGGCACACCCAGACGAAGATCAGGCCGTGCGACTGCGGGACGCCGGAGGTGGCCAGCATGACGACGCTGAACACGGTCCAGGCCGCGGGAACGCCGATCCGGATCGCCTTGTCCAGGTCCACGCGCGCATCCTCGCATTAGAGTGGGGTCGTGGCGGTCACTTCGAGCGACTACACCCTGCTGATCGGCGGCGAGCGGGTCGACACCGGCGCCTGGATCGACGTGACGTCCCCGTACTCGGGCGAGGTCGTCGGCCGCGTCGCGAAGGGCGGCGAGGCCGAGGCGCGCCGCGCCGTGGACGCCGCGGCCGCCGCGCTCGAGCGCGGCCTGCCGGCGCACGAGCGCGCGGCGATCCTCGACCGCGTCGCCGAGCTCCTCGTCGAGCGCCACGACGAGCTCGCGCGCACGATCAGCGCCGAGGCGGGCAAGCCCCTGAAGGCCGCGCGGGTCGAGGCCCAGCGCGCCGTCTCGACCTACCGCTTCTCGGCCGTCGAGGCGCGCCGGATCGCCGGCGAGATGATCCCGATGGAGTCGTCCGCCGCGGGAGCCGGGAAGCTCGCGTTCACGCTGCGCAAGCCGCTCGGCGTGGTCGGCGCGATCTCGCCCTTCAACTTCCCGCTCAACCTGGTCGCGCACAAGATCGCTCCCGCGCTCGCCGCGGGCTGCCCGGTCGTGCTGAAGCCGGCGACCGCGACGCCGCTGTCCGCCTACCTGCTCGCCGACCTCGAGGAGGAGGCCGGCCTGCCGGCCGGGTGGCTGAACGTCGTCACCGGGTCGGCGTCCGAGATCGGCGACGTGCTCACGAACGACGAGCGTGTGAAGCTCATCACCTTCACCGGCTCCGGCGAGGTCGGCTGGGGCATCGCCGAGCGGGCCGTGCGCAAGCGCGTCAAGCTCGAGCTCGGCAACGCGACGCCGGCGATCGTGTGCCCGGACGCGCCCGACGACGCCGCCGCGCGCCTCGCCGCGAACGCCTTCTCGTTCTCCGGCCAGAGCTGCATCTCCGTCCAGCGCATCTACGTCGTCGGCGACGCCTGGGACGGCTTCGTCGCCGACTTCGTCCCGAAGGTCGAGGCGCTCAAGGTGGGCGACCCGGCCGACGAGGACACCGACGTCGGCCCCGTGATCGCCGGCTCCGAGCGGGAGCGCATCCTCGAGTGGATCCGCGAGAGCGGCGGCGAGATCCTCACCGGCGGCGACGAGACGGCCGACGGCCTCATCCGGCCCACCGTGATCGCCAACCCGCGCCCCACCGACAAGGTGCAGTGCGAGGAGATCTTCGGCCCGGTCGTCACGCTCAGCCGCGTCGACTCGATCGACGAGGCCGTCGAGCTCGCGAACAGCACCCGCTACGGGCTCCAGGCGGCCGTCTTCTCGCGCGACATCAAGACCGCGCTCGCCGTGGCGCCGCGGCTCGAGTTCGGCGGCGTGACGATCAACGAGGCGCCGAGCTACCGCGCCGACCAGATGCCGTACGGCGGCGTCAAGGCGTCGGGCAACACGAAGGAAGGCCCGGCGTGGACGGTGCGCGAGATGACCGAAGACCTGCTGGTCATCGTCCAGCTCTAGGCCCCCGGGCACGCCGGTCCGTCCGTACGGACCGCTCTCTACACTCGCAGGCGATGTCGCCCCTCCTCCGCCGGCGGGCCCGGACACCCGAGGGCGTCGCGCCCCGGCGCCCGCACCCCGGCGTGCTGCGCCGCGAGCGGCGGGCGCTCCTCAAGGCCCGCGAGGGCCTGCTCGGCGAGCTCGGGGGCCTCACGCTGGAGATGTACCGCCGCGGAGGCTTCCGCGACGACCTGCTGGCCGAGCGCTGCGCCACGCTGGTGGGCATCGACGTCCGCCTCGCCGAGATCGAGCAGGACCTGCACGGCCGCTCCGACGTGCCGCACTGCACCTGCGGCGCGGCCGTGCTGCGGGGCGCGCACTTCTGCCCGAACTGCGGCCGGTCGCTCCAGCCCACCGAAGCCGACGCAGGCCCGGGCGAGCGGTGAGCGTCGTGACGACGCCCGAGCAGCAGCGCGAGCTCGCGCTCCTCGCCAGCGAGGGCACCTGCCCCCGCTGCGGCGCGGCGCGCGACCCCGACCAGGAGTACTGCGTCGAGTGCGGCCTGCGCCTCCCTCCCGTCACCGGGCGGCTCGCGGCCTTCCGGCGCTGGTGGGTCAGGCGCTTCGGCTGGTACCCCGGCGACTGGGCCTGGCTGTCGCTGCTCACGCTGGTCGTGGCGGCCGCCGGCGCGGCGGTGGCGATCGCGATCACCCACGACCGGCACGCCCACCATGCCGCGACGATCGTCACGCCGCCGATCACCGCGATCCTCCGTCCGACGACCCCCGCGACCGCGCCCGCGACCACCCCGCCGCCCGCGACCACGACACGGGCCCCGACGACGACCACCGGCCACGGATCGCGCGTCCGGACGTGGCCGGCCGCGACGACCGGCTGGACGATCGTCCTCGTCTCCTATCCCAGCGCCAACGGACGCCCGTCGGCGGAGCAGACCGCAGCCCGCGCGCTGCGCGCCCACCTGCCGGACGTCGGCATCCTCGACTCCAGCGACTACGCCAGCCTCCAGCCGGGCTACCTCGTCGTCTTCACCGGCGTCTACGGCTCGCAGGCGAGCGCCGAGAACGCCGTGACCACCGCGCACGCGGCGGGGTTCACCGGCGCGTACGTCCGCCAGGTTGCCCGCTGAGGCAAGCAGGTGTACGACCGCTCGGAGCGGGGTATCCGGGGAGGTGGCGAGGTCGCGCGGTGTTTTCTGCCAAGAAAACATTTGTAACAGCCTCGTGGACCGTGTAGAGTGCCGCCGGGGTCGCGCCGTTCGGCTGGTTTTATCGCTATTGGACTAGGTTTTACGCACATTTCGAGGAGAGCGAGCGACGAGAGATGGACGAGCGCATCCTGCACATCCAGAACTGCATGTATCAGTACTCGCGAGCGATCTACCGCTCGATCAAGGACCTGATCGACCCGTACGTCGCAGCAGGGACACAGCTGGAATACCGTCGTGAAGTGCTAGCGGCGTGCGAGCAGACCATGGAACGGCTGGCGGCGGATCCGCACTACTTCGCCAAGCCGGACAAGGCGCTCTTCCAGGACATCAGGCGCTACTTCCCGATCGGCGTCCAGGCGCAGGTCGCGTGGGCCGTCACGCACGGCGTCACCGCCGCGGTGACCTTCGTCGAGCAGCAGGTCGAGGCCGGCGCGTTCGACGGCGGGATCGCCCGCTGCCGCGCGACCACGCGCAAGGGGAAGCCGTGCCAGCGCACCCCGCTGCCCGAGCGCGACTACTGCCCGTCGCACCAGCACCTCGAACAGGCGAAGGTCGCTGCCTGACGCATCTGTCGGGCTTCGGCCTCCGAGCGATAAGCTCGGGGGCTCGTGAGTCACGACACGGACAAGCTGATCCGCCAGCTGTCGCTGGTGGCCTTCCTGATGGCCGAGCGGCGGCCGCTCACGGCGCGCGACATCAAGTCGAACGTCGAGGGCTACCAGGAGATGAGCGACGAGGCGTTCGCCCGCCGCTTCTACTCCGACCGCGCCGAGCTCGTGGCGCTGGGCGTGCCGCTCGACAGCCAGCGGGACGAGTTCACCGGCGAGGAGCTGTACACCCTGCGTTCGGAGCGCTACTTCCTGCCCGAGCTCCAGCTCGACGACGAGGAGCTCGCCGCGCTCCAGACGTGCTTCTACCTCCTCGAGGGCCGCTTTGCCTACGCGGAGCCGCTCCGGCTCGCCCTCCAGAACCTGACGCTGGGCCGCTCCGCCGGCGGGCTCGAGGCGCCCGCGACGGGGACGGCGGTGCGCGTCGAGGTGCGCGACCCGGACTACTCGCCCGAGCTGCAGGGCCGCCTCGGCAAGCTCGAGGGGGCGATCTCGAAGCAGCGCACGGTGCGCTTCCGCTACTGGTCGATCTCGCGCAACGAGGAGGAGGAGCGGACGCTGAACCCCTACGCGCTGCTCCCGGAGAACGGCTCGTGGTACGTGATCGGCCACGACGTCGACCGCAACGACATCCGCACCTTCCGCGTCTCGCGCATCCGCTCCGACATCCGCTTCGCGACGCGCCGCGAGCGCGACTTCCGCCTCCCCCAGGACTTCGACGTCGAGCAGTTCCGCGGCCGCGCCGAGTGGCAGTTCGGCGAGGACAAGGGCGAGGCGACGATCGAGGTGGCCCCCGACACGGCCTGGTGGGTGCAGCGGGCGTACGGCGGCGAGCGCAACAGGGTCGACGGCGACGTCTTCTCGACGCGCTACGCCTCCCTCCCGCTCCTCGCACGCTGGATCCTGCGCCAGGACGGCCGGGCCGTGCCGCTCGAGCCGTCGGAGCTGCGCCGGCTGACGGTGGACGGGGCACGCGCCGCGCGCCGCGCGCACGAGGGCCAGCCGCCGGAGATCGCCGCCGAGGTCGTCCGCAGCCTCGGCGACCCGGTCGCCGACCGTGCGTCCGGGCCGGTGGCGCCGGAGCGCTTCGGCGTCCTCCAGTCGCTGCTCGCGTACCTGCTCGCCGCCTGCGGCGACGAGCGCGAGGCGGTCATCCCGGCCGCCGAGCTGGTCGACCGGTTCACGATCCCGGCCGAGCTGCTCGAGGAGCACCTCGGGCTGCTCAACCTCGTCAACTTCGGCGGCGGCTGCTACGCGGTGTACGCCGAGCTGCACGGCGACGAGGTGCACGTCGACAAGGAGCTCTTCGGCGACACGTTCCGCCGGCCGCCGCGGCTGACGCCCCTCGAGGCGCGCGCGATCCGGCTGGCGCTCGAGTTCGTCGGCCCGATGGTCTCCGCCGGCGCGCACGACACGCTCGCCAACGTGCGGCGCAAGCTCGAGGAGACGTTCGGGCAGTTCGAGCTGTCGCAGACGCCGGAGCCGCACGTCGGCGCCGAGGAGGATCTCGTCGCCACGCTGACCCGCGCCATCGACGCGCACGAGGTGGTCGAGATCGAGTACCTCAAGCCCGACGAGCAGGCGGTCGTCACACGGGTCGTCGAGCCGTACTCGATCGAGCGGCGGCTGCCGTTCTGGTACGTCCACACGTGGGACACCGAGCGCGACCAGGCGCGCTCGTACCGGCTCGACCGGATGCGGCGGGCGGCGTCGCTCGGGAGGACCTTCGAGCCGCGCGCGGGCTTCGACCCGGCCTGGCAGCAGGCGGCGACGACGGCGCGGGTCTGGTACTCGCCGGCCGTCGCGCGCTGGGAGATCGAGAAGGGCGCCCGCGAGCTGGCCGACGGGTCTGCGGTCGCCGAGCGGGCGGTCGGGAGCATCGAGTGGCTGGTCGGCGAGATCGTGTCGTATCGCGGCGAGGCGATCGTGCTCGGCCCGCCCGAGCTGCGCGCCCGCGTCGCGGAGCGCGCCCGGACGCTGGCGCAGGAGCTGCGCCCGTCCGCTCGCGCGGCGAAGGCCTAGACGCCCGTCCGCTCGCGGATCCGGCCGAGCGCCCAGCGCGCGTGCTCGGCCAGCAGCTCGTCGTCGCTCTCGGCGTAGCGCTCGAGCGCGGCCGCGTGCCGCCCGTCGCCGGTGTTGCCGAGCGCGACGAGGGCGTTGCGGCGCAGCCAGCGGGGATCGTTCCGCGGCACGTAGAGGCGGTCGTAGTCGTCGACCAGCGCGCGCCCGTCGGCCTCGAGCCAGGCGACGAGATCGACGTGGCCGGCCGGGTCGGGCGCGCGCTCGCCGCGCCGCTTCTCGACGCCTCGGTTCCACGGGCAGACGTCCTGGCAGATGTCGCAGCCGTACACCTGGGCGCCGAGCTCGGCGCGGTAGCCCTCCGGGATCGGCGCCGGCGCCTGCGTCCAGTACGAGAGGCAGCGATTGGCGTCGAGTGTCCCCGGCTCGTCGAGGGCGCCGGTCGGGCACGCGTCGACGCAGAGGCGGCAGGAGCCGCAGTCGGCCCCCAGCGGCGGCGTGGCCTCCAGCTCCACGTCGGTGACGAGCGTGCCGAGCACGACCCACGAGCCGTGCCGGCGCGTGATCAGCATCGTGTTCTTGCCGTAGAAGCCGACGCCGCTCCGCGCCGCCGCCTCGCGGTCGACGTGCTGGTTCGCGTCGACGACGACGCGGTAGCTTCCGCCGAGCGCGCGGCCGAGCGCGTCCAGGCGGCCGCGCAGCGCCTCGTAGCCGTCGTGCCAGGTGTAGCGCGAGAGCCGGCCCTCCCCAGGTACGAGCGCCGGCTCCGGCTCCCAGTAGCAGAGCGCGGCCGAGACGACGCTGCGGGCGCCGTCGAGCAGCGTCTCCGGGTGGCACGACCGCTCGGGCTGCGCCATCGTGAACCTCATCCCGGCGAAGAGGCCGCGCGCGCGGCGCGCGCGGATGTGGCGCTCGGTCTCCTCGTAGGCCTCGGCACGGGCGACGCCGACGGCGTCCAGGCCGAGCTCCTCGGCCAACCGGCGGATGTCCTCGACCGTCATGCAAGGATTGTGCCCCGGTGAAGGCGATCCGCATCCACGAGGACGGCGGGCCCGAGGTGCTCCGCTACGAGGACGCGCCCGACCCCGTCGCGGGCGAGGGCGAGGTGCTGGTGGAGCTGCGCGCCGCGGGCCTCAACCACCTCGACGTGTGGATCCGGAAGGGGCTCCCGTCCGTGCCGAAGCCGCGCATCATGGGCGCCGACGGGGCGGGCGTGCTCGCGGGCACCGACGAGCGCGTCGTCATCAACCCGGGGATCCTCCGCGACGGGAAGATGCACATCCTCGGCGAGGCCTCCGACGGCACCCAGGCGGAGCTGATCGCGGTGCCGCGCGACTACGTCCACCCCATCCCCGGCGACCTGTCGTTCGAGGAGGCGGCGGCGTTCCCACTCGTCTTCGAGACCGCCTACCGGATGCTCGTGACGCGGGCGCGCCTGCAGGCGGGCGAGTGGGTGCTCGTGTGGGGCATCGGCGGCGGCGTCGCGACGGCAGTCCTGTCCCTGGCGAAGGCGCTCGGCGCCCACGTCGTGGCGACGTCGTCGAGCGACGAGAAGCTCGCCCGCGCGCGCGAGCTCGGCGCCGACGCGACGGTGAACCACGCGACGGGCGACGTCGTCGCGGCGGTGAAGGAGGCGACCGGAGGCGGCGCGCACGTGGTCGTCGACGACGTCGGGGAGGCAACGTGGAAGCGGACGCTCGACGCCGCGCGGCCCGAGGGCCGGATCGTCGTCTGCGGCGCCACGACGGGCCCGAATCCGCCCGCGGCGCTGCACCGCGTGTGGTGGAAGCAGCTCTCGATCCTCGGCTCGACGATGGGCACCCCGGACGACTTCCAGGGCGCCTGGAACCTGATCGCCGCCGGCAAGGCCCGCCCGGTCATCGACCGGGTCTACCCGCTGGCCGACGTCGCGCAGGCCCACGAACGCCTCGAGGCCGGCGAGCAGCTGGGCAAGATCGTCCTCTCGATCTAGCCGAACCCGAGGATGAACTTCGCGTCCTCGGACATCTTCTCGGGCGTCCACGGCGGGTCGAACGTCAGCTCGGCCTCGACGCCCTCGACGCCCGGGATCTCGTGCACCACGCGGTCG